>NZ_CP077770.1:3073750-3434375 GCF_019134595.1 Pseudoalteromonas shioyasakiensis
GGCTAAGACCAAAGGTTTTAGCTCCTCTGGCACTTTTGCTAGTCGCTCGTTAAAGGCAGCTGCATCTTTTTCGTCAATCACAGCTTGCGTACAACCACCCGCTATATAGTTACCTGGGTGCAAGAAAAACGAATCAACAATTTGCTGATCAATGGTTTTTGCCAGCTCTTCAGGTGATTCGCAGCCCGACTCAATTGGCTCACCAAACGCTAAATGTACATGTCCTTTGGCTGTGCTAAAACCTTCAACAATACTAGCAATGTCTTCACCTTGCTGTTTCACATACTGACCATGTTGCTGTTTGTGATAAAGCTCTTTCGCTTTAGCAATCGCGCATGGCTCGTATTGATAAGAGATAGACACAGGCACAATTTTTAATTCGCGTACGTACTCAGCAAATTCTTTTTTCTGCTTACGACCTTGTAACTGCAACATTTTAAGTAGAGCAGGATCTGTTTGGTCAAAACCGTCTTTTGCTCGGCCTTCTTTTTGCGCTATCCAAATTGAGTGGCCTTCAGCAAGTGAGTCATAGATATAAGCAGACAACTGCGACAGCGCTTTTAACATCTCTTTCGGTGCTTTCGCTGAGCGCTTTACAATAAAGCTTTTGTTTAAACGCATTAACTCAGTGATATACGGAATTTGCAGTAAGTTATCACCAATGGCGATGCGAACTGTCGGCATGTTGTGCTTGAACAAGCCCCAATTCACCAGCGCTGGATCAAGCACGATATCGCGGTGATTCGAAATAAATAAGTAGGCTTGTTTTGGGTCTAGTTTATCGATGCCAGAAAACGTTACTTCTGAGGTGGTACGGGTGATTAGCTTATTTAAATAATCAGCCACTTCATGTTGAACTTGCTCAACCGATGCGGTGCTGCCCCACTTTTTACGCAGCTGGCTGCGCACTAATGGGCGAGTAATAAATGGGAAGTTCGATAAAAAGCGCGGTAGGTTATACTTAGCGATTACATCTACAAAGGCATTATCAGCAATCAAACGCGCTACTGAATCAGCTACTTCATCATCATTGTAAGGTCTTATGTCGGCGTATTTATCCACACTCTCACTCATTAAAAACTACTTAAGTTAAAAAACGGCACGCAGAGCGTGCCGTTAAAAATAATTGGCGGATTATAACTCAGACAATTTTAAATGCGAACCGAGACGCGATAGTTAACCAAATTAAATGCCAATTAATGTAGAAAATATATATCTATAACAAATAATTAAGCAATGCTCTTACCAGTTTGCGACGACTTTTTTAATACCATTTTTAGCAGTAATCTAAGCATTAAAATTGCCAACACAATACCTGCTGTAAGGCTTAACCAATGAGGTAGAACTTCGTGTTCTTCGCCCATCATCGGCGCCACCACAAAACCATATTGCGCCACTAAATAATCGGTTAAAAAGCCAAATGCTAGCGCCGTGCCAATCACCCCTATTAAGTAAGCAAATACCGCACGCCTGCCAAGCTCTTTTCCAACCACACCAAGCGTTGCAATATTGGTTGCCGGTCCAGCTAACATAAACACTAGCACTGCCCCCGGAGACACACCGCTGAGTAATAAGCCTGCCGCTATGGGTGTCGATGCAGTCGCACAGATATACATAGGAATACTGATTAAAATAACCACCAGCATCGCAATGATGCCATTACCCCACTGGCTTAAATAAGATTCTGGTACATAAGTTTGTACTAGAGCAGCAAAGAATAAGCCGATCATTAGCCAAATCATGGTGTCTTCAAGCAGCTTGTTACAACTAAAGCTCACCGCGCGTTTGAATTTGCTAAAACGACTTTCAACGGCTTTAGTTGATTGCTCAGCGCTACAACAGCTTTTCTGCGAAGGTGCAGCTTTTTCTGTTGAGCAACTGTGTTGCTGCTCCTGTGTAGGTTGCGATTCCTTACTACTACAACAACTTGTTGTTTCAACAGGCTCTTTAAGAGTTTGCTTACTACAACAGCTTTTTGCGAGCTTAGCAGGTGTCTTTTTACTGCAACAGCTTGATGTGGTCACAGGCTCTGGCTGTTTACTGCTACAACAAGAGTCTGTTTTGGTGCTTTCTTTATCTGATTGTGTACTTTGCGGTTGATGAAGTTCACTGTCTTTGCCCACTAAGACACCGGCCACAATGGCACTGCACACGGCTGCAATAGGGCGTATTACCGCCATAAATGGGCCAAGTAACACATAAGATACCGAAACCGAATCGACCCCTGTTTCAGGGGTTGAAACTAAAAATGCCGTGGTGGCACTTTTTGACGCCCCCGCCCTTCTTAAACCAATGGCCGCAGGGATCACACCACATGAACACAAGGGCATTGGAGCCCCAATAAAGGCTGCTTTAACTGTGGTCCATAAACCTTCTTTGCCTAAATGCCGGTTAAGAAAGTTAGCAGGCAAATACACATTGAGAAGACCCGCTATGAATAAGCCAAGCATTAACCAAGGCGCTGAGAGTAAAAACAGATGCCAAAAATTATTGAGTAAGTCCATCGATATCCTCCAGCGTCGTTAGTATTGAGCAATTTTCAGCAGGTTCTTCACCGCCACAACATTTATCTGCCAATAATGAAAGTGAGTCATAAAAGCGAGTTAGCTCTGCAATTCGTTGTGCAACGAGATCGCGTTTTTGTAACGTCATTTCTTTAACTTCATGACAAGAATGCTGATCTTTATGAAACTTAATTTGCAGCAACTCTTTGATCTCAGCCAGACTAAAGCCAACATTCTTTGCTCTGAGAATAAACGCCATTTGTTTATAGTCATTCTCAGAATAAAAACGATATCCCACGTCTGAACGCGAACTAGGCGTTAACAAACCATGCTTTTCGTAGTACCGTAGCGTATCTGTTGAGACACCCAACTGACGGGCAAACTCACCTATTTTCATCACCGTCTCCATTGTGAAGCGTTTAATTATTATGCTCACTATAAACCTTGGAGTACACCCCAAGGTCAAGCAATAAATTAAAAAAGGAAAGCACATGAATATTACTGTCCTTGATGCAGCGACATTAGCCAACACTTCGTTAGATGCCCTAGCGCAATTAGGTAAATTAACCTGTTACGACTTAACCGCCCAAGAACAGGTTGTTGAGCGCTGCGAAGATGCCGATGTCGTTATCAGTAATAAAGTGGTGATTGATCAGCACGCCATGAGCAAATTAACTAATTTAAAATTAATATGTGTTGCAGCGACGGGTACTAACAACATTGATTTAGATGCAGCCAAAGAACATAACATCGCTGTGACCAATGTCGCATGCTATTCAACACCGAGTGTGGTGCAGCATACCTTTACTCTCATCACTAATTTATTGGGCAATACTCACAGATACATTAATGATTGCCAGCAAGGCTTATGGCAGCAAAGCCCTATGTTTTGCCGATTAGATTACAGCTTTAATGAAATTGCCGGCAAAACACTGGCTATTGTTGGCTATGGCTCACTGGGTAAAGCCGTTGCCGATGTAGCACGCGCCTTTGGTGCCAATGTCATCATTAGTGAACGAAAAGGCCAAACGCCTCGTGAAGGTCGTGTTAGTTTCAATGATGCCCTAACCACGGCCGATATTATTAGTGTTCACTGCCCGCTTACTGATGAAACACGCAACCAAATCGCCGCGGCAGAATTAAGCATGATGAAACCGTCAGCTATCATCATTAATACTGCTCGTGGTGGGATCATCAATGAAGCCGATTTAGCTGATGCATTAGCTAATAATGTCATAGCCGGAGCTGGTGTTGATGTACTCAGTAAAGAACCCGCAGAGCACGAAAACCCGCTGGCACAATACAAAGGTGCAAACTTATTACTTACCCCACACATTGCATGGGCCAGCCAAGAGTCTATCGTGCGCTTAGTTAACGAAATTGCGTTAAATATCCAAGCATTTAATCAAGACGAAACTCGTAACAGGTTGGTCTAAATAGCAATTTATTAGTCAATAGAGCTAAGTAGTTAGTAATTTATTACTTAGTCTATTGACTAAAAACAACCTAAATAATTGATTTAGTTATGATTTAACAATTTGGCAAGCAGCTTGCTATTAAGTGAATAACTATAAAACAATTTCTTCGGGATAAAATAACATGAAAAAAGCACTTCTAATTGCCGCGCTAACTGCACCATTTTTAACTGGTTGTGTCATTGCTGTTTCTGACGGTGAAGCTGACACACATTGGGCAGGTAACTCTTCTAGCTGGCAGAAACAGCATAAAAACAACCGTGAAGTGATTTCTAACCTTGCATTAGATACGAGCTACCAAACTGTATTAAATAAACTAAATACACCTAACTTTACCGAGTTATTAAAGCAAGGTGATGATGTTTACCAAGTATTATTCTATGCAACGCATAGTATTCACTCTGATGGCAAGATGACTAAAGACGAGTGTACGCCACTCGTATTTAAAAATGATAAGTTAATTGGCGTGGGTGATACGATTTATAAATCGCTAAGTAACGGCTAATTAGCATATTTAAGTTCTGTAAGTAGGCAGCTATTGCCTACTTATGTTCGCTCACCGCTATCATTCTCGATACTATCTGATCTCGTCCGGCATCCTTAGCCTGATAAAGACCTAAATCAGCTTCTTCAAGCAAAGTTTGTTCTGCATAAACCTGACCATTTTCTGTGGTCGCAATACCTATACTAATTGTGACATGGTCAGCATTTAGCGACGCTTTGTGTGGAATGTTTAAATCATTCACGGCATTGCGCAATTTATTTGCAAACGACATAGCCTCTTTCGCTGAAGTATTGGGTAACACCGCAGCAAACTCTTCACCACCATAACGAGCAACAAAGTCACTGCCTCGTTCACAAGCTCCAACTAAGGCATGAGCAATTTGTTTTAAGCAATCATCACCTGCTCGGTGACCATAGCAATCGTTGTAACGTTTAAAGTGATCAACATCCATCAATAACACCGATAACGGGGTTTGATCTCGACGGCAACGACGCCACTCTCGCGCTAAATTTTCATCTAAATAACGTCGGTTTGGGATCTCTGTTAAGCCATCAATTGAGGCGAGCATTTCGAGTAAGTCATTTTTTTGTTTGATCAGCAGCTGATTGCGCACTCGAGCACGCACGATAGCAGCACTAAATGGTTTAGTGATGTAGTCCATCGCGCCTAATTCAAGGCCCTTCGCTTCGTCATCATGGCTGGTATTGGCTGAAATAAATATTACAGGCAGCATACTGGTGGTCGCGCTTTCTTTTAATTTAGTAAGCACTTCGTAGCCGTCAATGCCGGGCATTACAATATCCAAGATCAACAAATCAACAGTTTGCGTTTTTAAAAACGTCAGTGCTTTTTCGCCACTCTCAACACAAAAAACATCATAGTCTTGCTGCAATGTTTTCTCTAATACCAAGCGGTTTAACGGATCGTCATCAACAATCAGTACCTTGGCTCTTTTCAACATCAGTAGATCCTTGTTCGATGATAAATGCGATGACCTGTTTCATTTGCCATTGCAACTCATCATTTAATTGTTCGGGCAGTTCGCCATCGGCCTTAAGCCTAGCTTCACATTGCTGAGCGCACGCTGACAATCGCTTAAAACCGAGATTTCCGGCTGACCCTTTTACATTATGAACCACACGGACCAACTCATCGGTAGTTTTTAATGTAGAGATTTGTAATAACTGCTCTGCTGCCATAGTCGCAAACTTCGACAACATAGTTAATACTAACTTAGTATTGTTTGCAAACTGAGACAGTATAAAAGCTTGATCAAAAAAGACTTCTTTTGTGTTATCGAGTTCACTCATTGCTAAAAACAACTTACTAGCAACAATCGGTTTAGTTAAATGCTTATTCATACCCGCCGCGATTGAATGCTCAATATCTTCGCTTTCACTGTGTGCAGTGAGTGCGTAAATCGGCATTTGCTCTTTGGTGAATGACTGACGAATAATACGCGTTGCCTGACAACCATCCATTTCTGGCATCTGAATATCCATAAAAATGAGATCGGGCCTTAAGCTATTTGCCAGCTCAATGCCTTTTTCACCACTGTGTGCACACACAACGGTGACATCAATTTGCTCTAAAATGCTTTTAATAATGCTTAAATTAAGCGGGTTATCATCCACAGCCAGCACTAACGTGCCAGATAAATCAGTACTAGAAGGCAATGAAACCAGTTCTTTTTTCACAGGCTCCGCGGCTTTATCAAGCTGTAAGCAAAAGCAAAATTCACTGCCTTTACCTTTTTCACTTTCAAGCTTAATTTCGCCTCCCATTAGCGCAACTTCGTACTTAACAATCGCTAAGCCTAAGCCAACCCCCTGATGAGAGCGCGTTAATGATTCATCACCTTGAGTAAATGCATCAAATAAGCGGCTTTGATCTGCCTTGCTAATACCAATGCCCGTGTCTTTAACAGTAAAACAAATGAGTTGCTGCTCAGCTGACTCTTCCACCAGCATTAAGTTTAGTGTCACTGTGCCCAGTTCGGTGAATTTTGCAGCGTTTGTCAGTAAATTAGCCAGTACTTGCTGCAAGCAAATTTGATCACCCACTAAGTTATCGCTAATGCTTTTATCGCATTCAACTTTAAACTCGATATCTTTATTTGCACATAATGGAGCGGTAATTCCCTCACAGTAGTCGATTAAGTCAGGCACCCTAAAAGGGGTTTTATTAAGTTGTACTTGCGAGCTTTCAGCGCGGGCAAAATCGAGCATACGATTTAATAAAGTAAGCAAGCTATTGGCCGCTGATTTAGCTTGTTCGGCATGGTTACGCTGCGACTGTGTTAGCCCTTGCAATGCAATCACGTCAATTAAGCCTAGTACTGCATTGAGTGGTGTGCGAATTTCATGACTGAGGTTAGCAATAAATCGGCTTTTAGCTAATGTTGCCCGCTCTGCGTCATCTTTTGCTGTTACTAAATCTGTCACATCCTGTACATGAACAACATAGTAATCAGGTGTTTGCTCAGCATTCCAAACTAATGACACACTAATTTGTAGCCAGCGCTGCTGCTCTTGTTGCTCAAGACTAAAGTGATAAACTTTTTTCTTCTCATGCAACAGCTCTGTCAGGGTATTTTTTAACGTCTGATAAGACGTCTCGGCAAATAAGTCTATTAATTTGAGGTCATTGGCGTTTTCAATTGCAAATATTTTGCGTGCCGCTTTGTTTGCTTGTAGCACCTGATCATCAAGTGATACCAACAGCACCCCATTAGCGGCATATTCCATGGCGCTACGTAATTTTGCTTCGGAGCTTTGTAATGCATTGAGCGCATTATGCTGCTCGGTAATATCACGACCAATCGCCATGGTGCCAAGAAACTGCTGATGCTCGTTGTAAAATGGCACGATGCTAAATAGATAACTGTTATCTTCGGTGGTCAATCTTTTTTGATAAGCTTGGCGGTCTTTGAGTACTTGCTTTTCAAGCTCGTTTAACTCGCCGTTATCATCACTAATATCACATAATTGCTGGCCTACAAGCTTCTCTTGTGGCAAACCAATATAGCGCTCATACGCCTTATTACAGCCTAAAAACGAACCATCAATATTCTTAAAATAAATTAGATCAGGTACGTTATTAAGCATGGTATTTAATAGCGCTAAGTGACGCTCTTTCGCATCAATACTACGACGCAATTGTTTTGATTTTACCTGCACTTGCGAATCAAGCGCTTTATTTGCCTCTTGTAATGATTGGACTAGCTCTTCATTACGGCTAAACACTTTTTTCACACGGCTGAACCAAGGCTGCCAATCGACAGGAATACGATAATGAACCAACGCTTGTTTGCCTTCATCATGCTGCTCAAGATAATTCATTAAGTGTGTCATTGGTTTTACAAAAATGCGCTGACTCAACCAAAAAACAGCGCTGAACATCATTACTAAGAACACACTCAAAAATGCGAACTCTAAAAAAATGTCGTAGCCTACAGGTTCACTCAGGGCTTGCTTTGATTCATAGAAACGAGTGTAAATAGGTAAGTTGGTAGCTTCTTGTACTAAATGACTGTGATTACTCTTGCGCATATCTACCGTGACATTGGGCCAATGTTCGCTAGCACTGACGGCTGTATTAAGCGCTGTTTTTGAGCTGGCAATGACTTGGTTATCTTGGTTGATAAAAATATACTCACCATAGTTAGGCGCTATTTTTGTTAACCAGTTAGAAATTGCTTTAAGGTCATAAATCAACACGATGTAATCGCGACTACTAGCGGCTCGTTGCTTGCCAATAGCAAAGTAGGCATGACCATTAATCGTCAACACAGAACTCGAAGCAAGTTTGTTGCTATTTATTGATAAAGGTCGAAATTTGTTATCTAACACACTGGTCAGAAACTCACTTTTTGCTGTACTTCGGCGCTTAATATAAACAAAGCCTTGCTCATTAACATAAGCCACGGCTTCTAAAGATTGAATAAGTGACAGCGTGGTATTAAAAGACGGACCGAGGGCAATAACTCGCCGCCATTGATTAATTGCATAAGCCGTTGAGGCGAACTTTCCTTGCCCGACTATCTCCCCCACTCCATCGCCAACACTTTGATAGTAATAGTGATCGTATTGATTCACATTACGTGCCCAACTAGGATCAAAATCATATGAAAGTGGCTGCTCGTAAAGCTTGAACATGGTGTCTATGAGGCCATCTGCGGCACGCATAGCATGGCTAAGCTGAGCTGAAATATTATTAAAGCCGTTTTGCCTGCTTTCTATCGCCCGCTCAAGTTTTAAATTATATAGGTGTAAACACAAAAAAAACGCCACCAGCAGCGGCACAATAAGTGCCACTGCTAAAGAGCGATAATAATGCTTTAACGGTAAAAAATTCACTGGCTTATAAGTACCTTACCTCGTTAACAGCTAGGTTAACGAGGCATAGGAATACTGGCAAGTTATAAATTTTCTTCAGCAAAGCTGGCTAAGCGACTACGTACCACACCGTTTAAGTTAACGGTAGCACTGCCCTGAAAATCTTTAAAACGTTCAACAATATAGGTTAAGCCTGAGGTAACTGGGGTGAGGTAGTTACTATCAATTTGCGCCAAGTTACCTGAGCAAATGAGTTTAGTGCCTTCACCGCAGCGAGTAATAATGGTCTTCAGTTGTGAAGCGGTTAAGTTTTGACTTTCATCCAAAATAACAACCGCGTTTTGAATACTACGGCCACGCATAAAGTTTACTGATTTAAACTGTACGTTGGCTTTTTCCATAATGTAATTACGACTCGAAATTGGATTTTCATCCCCTTTATGCAGCACTTCTAAAGTATCTGTGATAGCAGCTAACCACGGCGCCATTTTCTCTTCTTCAGTGCCCGGTAAAAAGCCAATTGATTCAGCAATTTCTGGGGTATTACGAGTGACAATAACTTTATCGTAAATACCTTTTTCAATAATCATTTCAAGGGCACTAGCAAGAGCGAGTAAGGTTTTACCACAGCCGGCAGGGCCTGTTAAAATCACCAATTCAATACTTGGGTCAAGTAGCGCATCAAGTGCCATCCCTTGATACACATTTTTTGGCTTAACGCCCCAAGCGGTGTGGCTCATCAAGCGCTCAACACTAATATCCTTTAAAGTAATTTGTTTATCATCGTAGCTTGTTACTCGAGCTGCAAAGTGGTCGCTTTCATCTAAAATATATTCATTGCAGAACACATCGCTAATCGTGCTTTTTGCCACATGATGATAGGTATCTCGGCCTTGCTGCTCTGTTTCGCACTCTCCAACCTGTTGCCAAAAATCACCTTCAATTTTTTTATAGCCGCTTGTAAGCAACGCTATGTCGTCAATTAATTGGTCTGTTCTGTAGTCTTCAACAAATTTAAGCCCTGCCCCCTTCGCTTTGAGGCGCATATTGATGTCTTTAGTGACAAGCACCACCTTGCTATCGCTGTGTTGCTTCTGTAAATGAACAGCACAATTGATGATGCGATGGTCGTTTTCGTTGCCTGGTAACCCCGAAATACTGTCTGCAAATAAATGGTCATTAACGATAATTAAGCGGCCACGAGATTCTGATTTAGCCTTTTTGTTACTAGGGAGCGCGACACCCTGCAACATTTGCTCTGGCGAAGCGTCCTTTAACACTTCATCTAAACCACGAATAGCAACACGGGCGTCACGGCTAACGTCATGTTTCCTATCTTTAATGTGGTCGAGCTCTTCTAATACTGTCATGGGGATAACAACATCATGTTCTTGGAAAGATAAATAAGCGAGGGGTTCGTGGAGTAATACATTGGTATCGAGCACATACATTTTACTATCAAGGTTCGAAGCTTTTTCCATAGCACTTTCCTTACGTTTTATGATTTTTATGCTATACCCAATAAACTAAACAAGCGGCGGATGAAGCTATGGTTTATTCGTCAGGTATATACTCAGTTTAGTCTATTTACGACAAAAGTCCTTTTTATGACAAACAAATATACAATTATTTAACTGGTTAAAATACATACAATTTTTACCATTAATAATGGCTTAAAAAGGTTGACTAAATTTAATTGTGTGCGGCGAGTTTACTGCCTTGAAGTAGCATGGCGTTACAGGTAACATAGCCGCCTTTTTTCTTCATAGACGAGACATACATGAATTTTTCCTTAGGTCAGCGTTGGATCAGTGATACTGAGTCAGATTTAGGATTAGGCACCGTTGTTGCCCTTGAAGGCCGTCAGGTCAGCATTTTATTTCCAGCCAGTGGAGAAAACAGAGTTTATTCTTTAACAGAAGCACCTGTTACTCGTGTCGCATTTAATCCAGGTGATATTATTCGCAGCGTTGAAGAGTGGGAATTAGAAGTCGAGTCTGTTGAAGAACAAGGCGAGTTACTATGCTATCACGGCATTCGCGTTGATAATGGTGAAAAAGCGCAGTTAAAAGAAACCTTTTTAGATCACTTTATCAAATTCAATAAACCTCAAGACCGTTTATTTGCGGGCCAAGTGGACCGTTTTGACCGCTATACGCTTCGTTACCAAACTTGGCAGCACCAGTTTGAGCGCCAACAATCACCTTTAAAAGGTTTAGTTGGTCAACGTGCAAACCTTATTCCGCATCAGCTTTATATCGCACAAGAAGTGGGTAAACGTTTTGCACCACGCGTATTACTTTCTGATGAAGTGGGTTTAGGTAAAACCATTGAAGCAGGTATGATTTTACATCAACAAATCATCAGTGGCCGTGCTAGCCGCGTATTGATTGTTGTGCCTGAAAACTTACAGCATCAGTGGTTAGTAGAAATGCTACGCCGCTTTAACTTACGTTTTTCAATCTTTGATGAAGAACGTTGTGATGAAGCATTTGCAGACTCTCCAAACGTATTCGAAACAGAACAGTTAGTACTTACTAGCCTTGAGTTCTTAAGCAAGAAAAAACGCTGGTTTGAGCAAGCAACTCTGGCTGATTGGGATTTATTGGTTGTTGATGAAGCGCACCATTTAAGTATCAATAATGGTAAGCCAAGCACTGAATACCAACGTATGGCAGAGTTAAGCCAAGACATTCCGGGTCTTATCTTATTAACTGCAACGCCAGACCAACTTGGTCACCGCAGTCACTTTGCCCGCTTGCAATTACTCGACCCAGATCGTTTCTACGACTACGATGCGTTTGTTGAAGAAGAAAGTAACTACAAAGAGGTTGCTGAAGCTGCTAATCAATTACTGGGTGAAAAAGGCCTTGATGATACATCTCGTGCAACATTAAAAGAGCTATTAAAAGAAACCGATATCACTGAGCTTTTAGCCAAAGCAGAGCAAGGTGATGAAACGGCGCGCAACGAAATTTTATCAATGCTGCTGGACCGCCATGGTACGGGTCGTATTTTATTTAGAAATAGCCGCAGCGGTATTGATGGTTACCCAAGCCGTAAGCTTCATGCATACCCTATGGCAATGCCTAAACAATATAAAACGGCGATGTCGGTACTGGGTAACATGGGCGGCATTCAAAATGCTGAATTAACGGCACTTCGTGCTCTATTCCCTGAAAAGATCTTCCAAGAGTTTGAAGGTGAAAATGCCAGCTGGGGCGCATTTGACCCACGTGTTGATTGGTTAATCGAAACCTTAAAAAACCTTAAACACGAAAAAGTACTGCTTATTTGTGCTAAAGCCGAAACCGCACTTAGCCTAGAACAGATTTTACGTGAGCGTGAAGCAATTAAAGCCTCTGTTTTCCACGAAGGCATGTCGATTGTTGAACGTGACCGTGCAGCGGCTTACTTTGCCGATGAGTACGACAGCGCCCAAATTCTACTTTGTTCTGAAATTGGTTCTGAAGGTCGTAACTTCCAATTCTCGCATCACCTAGTATTGTTTGATTTACCACTTAATCCAGACTTACTTGAGCAACGCATTGGTCGTCTTGACCGTATTGGTCAAACTCAAGACGTAAACATTCACGTGCCGTATTTTGAAAACACCGCACAAGAGGTGCTACTTCGTTGGTACAACGAAGGCTTAGATGCGTTTGAAACAACATCGACAACAGGGCAAATGCTGTATAAAGAGTATGGCGAAGAATTGCTTGAGTTTATTGGTGCACACAATTGCGACGAAGAAGAGCTAGACCCACTACTAGAACAAGTTGCAGGTCAAAATGCCAAGCTTCGTAAGCAAATGGAAAGTGGTCGTGACCGCTTACTAGAGCTGCATTCAAGTGGCCAAGGCCGAGCAGAAAGCCTTGTGGCTGATATCGAAGAGTTAGACGATCAATTCACGCTACCAAGCTATATGATCAATGTTTTCGACACCTTTGGTGTAAGCCAAGAAGATAAAGGTGAAAATACCATTATCTTAAAACCAACTGAGCACATGCTAAATCCATCTTTCCCATGCTTAAAAGATGATGGCATCACAGTAACGTTTGATCGCAGCACCTCGCTTTCGCAAGAAGACGCCCACTTCATCAGCTGGGACCACCCTATGGTGCAAGGCAGCTTAGACATGATTTGTGATGATGACTTTGGTACTGCCTCTGTGGCATTACTGAAAAACAAAAAGCTACCTGCTGGTACCTTCTTTGTTGAGCTTATTTTCATTGCTGAAGCCATGGCGCCTAAAGCACTTCAGGTTGGCCGCTTCTTGCCGCCAACGCCTATTCGTATCTTATTAGATAAGGGCAGTAACAATCTGGCTGATAATGTTGCTTTTGATGCTTTCAATCAGCAGTTGTCTGCGGTTGGTCGCCAAACTGCAAGTAAATTAGCAAGCGCGCTACAAAGTGCCATTCATCCAATGATCACCAGCGCACAAGGCATGGCACAAACCAAGCTAGAAGCACTGCGTGCTGAATCACTAGAGAAAATGCAAACTGCCCTTGGTGAAGAGCAAGCTCGTTTAACGGCACTTAAGCAGATCAACCCGAATATTCGTGATGAGGAGCTTAGCTTTTTTGATAAACAGCGTAGCGAACTCACGACTTACATCGAAAAAGCCCAAGTTAAACTGGATGCAATTCGTTTAATTGTCGTTTCACACTAACGTTAAATCGCTAAGCTAAAACCATAAACGCGATGTGCTTTCACATCGCGTTTTTTATTACCCTCACATTGACCTTACCGAAACAAGGTGTACACTGTACACAACATAGATTAAATGGAATTAATGCTATGACACATGCAATTGAATTTATAGAAACCTCCATCTTCACTAGGCAAATAAAGCAAATTGCCACTGACGATGAGTTACGAAGTTTGCAAGTTGAACTAATAGCCAACCCTCTGAAAGGAGAGCTAATAAAAGAGACTGGTGGGCTTAGAAAAGTACGAATGGCAACGGGTCACAAAGGTAAAAGCGGTAGCACCCGAGTTATTTATGTTGTTGCTCATTTAGAACGTATTTACTTTGTTTTGGCATATCATAAAGCAACTTAAACTACTCTTAGTAAGTCTGAAAAGGCTCAGCTAAAAGAGTTAGTTATTAAACTAAAAGTTGAATAATCATGAGCTTATTTGATGAGTTGAAAACTTCTTTACAAGAAGCTGTTGAAATTGAAAAGCAAAAAGTCGCTCCAGCACGTAGTACTCAATTCGATATCGCCGATGTAAAAGCCATACGTATGAAACTGAATGTTTCTCAAGCAGAATTCGCTAAGGCACTTGGGACCAGTGCAGACACCATAAAAAGCTGGGAAACTAAACGGAGAAACCCAACTGGGTTAGCTGCCAAAGTGCTGGCTACGATTCAAGATAACCCTAACTTCTATTTTGAAATTGCGGCTCATTAGCTAACAGCAAAGCCATGATGAATGTTTATACAAAAAACACCACAAGGGTAATAATTACGGCCACTGCCGCTAGCTTGCAAAATAACTTAGCTAAGCTTTTGTTTCTTTGTATTAAATCGTCTTTGTAAGCTTGCTTCAAATATACTGCTTGTAGGTCTGAAAAACCTTTACAGTGTGGGCATTCTGGCTCTAGGTCATTAACTTCTAGGCCACAACGTGTACAAGGTTTACTGCGAATTAAGCCAAGGCAAAACATTCACTTGTCCTTTTATTTAAACTCCATAGCTGAATTTACTGTATCTTAGCTGCTACACGAAAGCCAGCACTGGCATTGTGTATGCGCTCATACTCCTTTAAAATAGCGCCCTTGCATATCATCGAGGCTGGCTGTGTTACTCAATTATAATCCCCCAATGACACCTTATTTAAGTATTGTTTATCAAGACGATGACTTGCTTATTGTGAATAAACCAAGTGGTTTACTTACTGTGCCGGGAAAAGATCCAAAACACGCTGACTGCCTTATTGCTCGCATTAATCGCGTTTTTCCAACGGCGAAAATTGTTCACCGCCTTGATATGGCAACCTCAGGCATTATTTGTTTAGCCATGCACAAAGAAGCGCATCGTAATTTAAGCATTCAGTTTCAAGATAGAAAAACCGCGAAACGCTACATTGCTCGCGTATTTGGCAAGCTTGAACAAGAAACTGGATCGGTAGATTTACCACTTATTTGTGATTGGCCGAACCGACCAAAGCAAATGGTTGATCACGACAATGGCAAACCGTCATTAACCCATTTTAAAGTGCTTGAGTATGAACAGAATGCGACTCGTGTTGAGCTGACTCCAATTACTGGGCGTTCTCACCAACTACGTGTGCACATGCTGTCATTAGGTCACCCTATTTTAGGCGATAAGTTGTATGCTCACCCCGAGGCATTCGCCATGGCTCCCCGCTTACAGCTGCATGCTGAAATGCTTACCTTGGCTCACCCAGCAAGCGGTGAAACACTGATTTTTGAAGCTGCTCCTGAGTTTTAAGACAATTAGCTAAATATTTTACCAACACTGCCGATAATTAATTTAATCACTGATTTAATTTTAGACTCAGGTAATATCGGCATGAATTTAAAATCCGCACATCGCTTAGTTTACGCAGCCTGTTTTGCGTTGATGGGCAATGTGAATGCTGCCGATTTTATTAAACCAACCCCTTGGTCAAGCTTGGTCACTCATGATATTCAACGCTTTTTACCAAGTGATGAAGTACGTACTCTGCTTGCCGGTGAAGATGAGTTCATTAGCTTATATCGTCAATCGATGGCAGCCAGCCAACGCGGAATTGTGCTCATTATTCCTGATTGGCAGCACCTACCCACTAATAATGCCGGTATTAACTTTTTACGTAAGCAGTTAAACGAAATTGGCTATGCAACCCTTGCCATGACCATGCCTGATATTGATTGGCACCCTGTCGATATGGCAACGCCCGAGTTACCTGAAAGCTCTGAAGCTGAGTCAACAACACAAAGCGATGAGCAAGCAGCTTCTGCTCCACCAGCCCAAACACAACAAGAGCCGCACTTTGTTACAGGTGAGCCTAATATTAGTGAAGCCGTGCTTGATGATTACAAACTAAAGTTAATTGCCAGATTTAATGCTTTGTATAACAGTGCTATGGATGAAGGCGGCAATATTATTGTCGTGGCACAAGGTGCCAGTGCGGGGCTATTGATTGAGCATTATGCTAGCTTTCCAAATAACGAACTGAACGCTTTTATTAGCCTAGGTAGTTATTTACCTAACAGTGTTCGTAACCAGCATCTCAATGCGACGCTTTCTACTATCAGCCCACCTTTACTGGATATTTTTTATAGTGAGGGCAACCCTGACACGCTGCAAAGTGTTAAAGACAGAAAACGTTGGGTAAGAAAACACGCAAAATATGACTACCGACAAAGAGAGCTATTTGGTGTGCCTTCAGAGCCTGAGCAGCACCAGCGGCTGCTCAAAGAAGTAGACGGCTTTTTACGCCGCCTTTTTTAAATACTCATAAGCCGCTTGAATATCTTGGCTTTTCTTTACCGCGACTTCCATCATGTGTTTTGGTAAACCTTGCGATACTAATTTATCGGGGTGATGCTGAGCCATGAGCTTTCGATAGGCTACTTTAATATCTCTCGCTGAAGCATCATTGTTTAAGCCTAAAAGAGCCAACGCTTGGGCGCGATTCATACCATTATTCGGTGGCACACTGTGCCCTCTTTGTTCACTATGACTGCTGCGGTTTTGCTGGCTTTGTTGACGTTGTTGTTCATAAAAACGCTGTTGTTGCTGGCGAAATGCAAATTCGGCTTGGTAGCGTTTTAATAAAAATGCGAACTGAGTACGTGAAATACCTAACTGCTTGCTTACCTCTTGCAAGAGCTGCTTTTCTTGCTCTGCAAGGTGGCCATCAGAAAAGGCCATTTGAATTTGTATTTCGAGGAACAGTTGCAATAAATCATGGCGTCGAGCAAAGCGCTCTTTAAAGTCATGAACGGTTTCTTTTAATGAAAAGTCAGCTTCTTTACCACTACGAAAGGCATCTTGTGCTTCTCTGCGCTCATCGCCCGATAAACCCATTTCGTCCATAAAGACACTGGCAGCACGAATATGCGTTTCACTAACACGACCATTTGATTTGGCAATATGCCCCATCACCGCAAAACAACTAGAAAAGAAAAGCGCTTGACGTTCGTTAATATCATCGCCTTTAAACAGACCAGAAAAACCACCTGCTTTATCAAAGTCTTGTTTTAAGCTGCGATCGAACATATGGCCAAGGTATAGGCCTAGTAAGGCACCAATAAATTTGCCAAACATAAAGCCAAAACAAAAACCGAGTACTTTTCCCCACATAATTTGGCAAACCTCTGTTGTTATTACAAAGCGAAACGTTGATTGATTTCGTCGAGTCTGGCTGGTGTGCCAATGTCATCCCATTGCCCCAAATAAAGCTCAGTCGAAACTTGATGTTCACTGAGCTTTTCTCGCAAAATGGGCCCAAGTGGACGAATACCTGCGCTGAGACCTTTAAAGAAATCAGCATGATAGCGACTTATACCGGAAAAAGTATACTTTTGACTATCTGGGCTTAGATGACTCAGTGCAAAATCACCATCAGGGTTATGCGCAGGATTTTCAACAAGGACAATATGCGCCTCCCCTGCTTGCAGATGAAGCTGCATCAACGAAGTCACATCATAATCAGTAAACACATCACCATTGATGACAATAAATTGCTCACCCAATAACGGCAATGCTTGAATGATGCCCCCGGCGGTTTCAAGCCCCCCAGCCTGCTCTTGGCTGTAAGTGATCGATACACCAAACTGCGATCCATCAGCAAAATACTCTGTTATTTTGTCACCTTGCCAGGCAAGGTTAATGACAATATCGGTAACCCCTGCTTGGCGTAAGTTATTAATATGATGCTCTAATAATGGCTTACCGTTAATCTTTAGCATCGGCTTTGGCATCGTTTCTGTTAGCGGCATCATGCGTTTACCACGGCCCGCCGCTAGGATCATTGCTTTCATTTGGACTCTTTCGTTAAACGCTGCTTAGTCTGTGGAATAATAGTCTGCTCTATCCACTGGCCAAGGGCTGTTAACTCTGGGTATTCTTTACTGACATTACTAATGTATGTAAGGGTTGGCAGCACATTATTCAAATAACCAGACTTACCGTCACGTAATTTTAAGCGGCAAAATATACCTGCAGCTTTTAAATGACGCTGCACGCCGGTTAAGTCAAACCAGCGCTTAAACATCGCAAATGAGGTGTCTTGCAATAGCTGTTGCTCGCTAAATTCGTCATAAGCGTAATGTAAAAGGTAATCTAGCTCTTGCTCTGGTAACTTGAAATAGCAATCCCTTAATAACGACACAAGGTCATAACACACCGGCCCTTGCACCGCATCTTGATAATCAATGATTGCCCATTGCTGCCCTGTGCGCATAATATTACGGCTATGGAAGTCTCGGTGCACCGTCACAATTGGTTGTTCAAGGGCATTGTTAACTAATAACTCACAAGCCTGTTGCCACATTTGCTGCTCATCAGCAGAAAGTTGCTCACCAATAAAGTTATCGACTAACCAATCTTTAAAAATACTCAGCTCAAACTGTAAAAACTCGCCATCAAATACTTTCATATATTGGGCAGGTGGGATTTGCGCCCATTGTGCACTTAACTTGATTAGATGTTTGTAGTGTAAAGTGCGGTCTTCATCACCTAATAAATCAGCTAAGTGAGTATTACCTAAATCACTTAGTAAGAAGAAGCCTTGTTTTTCATCTGCCTGAAGAATTTTTGGTAACTTAAAACCATGCTGAGAAAACACTTTATTGAGTTCTATATAAGGCGTGTTATCTAATTTATCTGGATCTGAGTCCATGACAATATAGCTTTGATCACTTGTATTTACGCGGAAATAACGGCGAAAACTCGCATCCCCTGTGATGGCGGCTAATTGATATTCATCCTCTTTAAAATGAGGATTTAAAAACTGCTGTAAACTTTTATAACGATTCATTTAGTAAGATATCTATTTTTCACTAAGTCAATTACTGTATTTGCCATTGTTTTCCTTTATTATGTCTAGCTTATATCCAACCAAAGAGCATTAAGGTCATTAAATGAGCAAAACCTGGGGCATAATGATGCTAAGCGTACTTAGCGCACCATCGTTCGCCGAAACTGAACTGACACACAATTTTTGTGGCAATTCAATGCAAACCAGAGCTTGGCAACCGCTCCCTGGCCTTGAACTTAATATGATCGATATCAAATCCGATGATATTGAACTATTGGGTACCCAAAGCGCAGAATTTACCGGTAATGTAGATATTAACACCCTAACGATGAATTTGTCCGCACAAAGTGCACTGATTGACAAACAACGTGGGTTACTTAATGCAACCGGCCCTATCGTTTATCGCGATAAAGTAAGCCAAATTAATAGTTCTGGGCTCAATGCGGATTTAAATAATTCTGAATTAAGTTTGCTTGGTGCTGATTATAAGCTCACCGACCAACTTGGTCATGGTGGCGCAGAAAAACTAACAGTCAACGAGTCTGGCCTAAACCTGATGAACGCAAGCTTTACTACCTGCCCTGGCGAAACACCGGTGTGGGCAATTGAAGCTGACGAAATAGACTTATCAAGTGAAGATGGCTGGGGCGAAACTCACAATACCGTATTACGGGTATTTGATACGCCGGTTCTGTATGTTCCTTATTTTACGTTTCCGTTAGATGACCGTCGTAAATCCGGTTTATTAACGCCTAACTTTTCAAGTTCAGGCCGCTACGGTATTGAAACTATCACCCCGTATTACTGGAATATTGCTCCAAATTACGACGCCACCATTACGCCTCGCTACATGTCTAAGCGCGGTTTGCAAATGATTGGTGAGTTTCGTTATTTAACAGAGCAAAACAACGGTCTCATTGCCGTTGAGTACTTAGATAAAGATGATGAAGAGCCAAATGTTGACTCGCGTTATCTATTCCATTGGCAGCAGCAAAGTTACTTTGGTGAAAACTGGCGCGGTAATATCGATATTACCAACGTTAGTGATGATAACTACTTAACCGATTTAAATTCTGGTTATGCTACTCGCACTGATACTCAGTTATACCGTACGGGCTCACTCACCCACTTAGGTGACACTTGGCGTACTAATATTAAGCTACAGAGTTTTGAAGTACTTGGTGATCACCGCGAATCATATGCGGCACTGCCACAAATTAGTTTTTCGCAAACTGATGCGTATGATTTTTATGGCGTTGATTTAACCCTTGATGGTGAACTTAGTTATTTCACTAATGATGACGCTGTTATTGATGAAGCAAGCCGTGTTCACATAGAACCTAAAGCAAGCTTTGGTTATCAAGAATACGCATGGTCATTTTTATCTGAGTTTAGCGTATTGCATACTGAATATAACCAGCATGGTGATTTAGCAGGGACCGACTACGACGAAAAAGTCACCCGTACCCTGCCAAAAGTACGTTTATACAGCCAATTAAATTTTGAGCGTGATACAGCGTTTTTCTTCAAAGATGGTATTCAAACACTTGAGCCACAAATTCAGTACTTGTATACGCCAAACAAAGACCAATCAAATATTGGCCTTTACGATACAGCAAAATTACAAGATGACTTTTTTGGTTTATTTAGAGACCGTCGCTTCTCAAGTATCGACCGTATTGCCACTGCGAACCAATTTACGTTAGGTGCGACTACTCGCTTATTTAGCAATGAAAACGAAGAAGTATTTAATTTCAGCGCAGGCCAAATCTTCTATTTAAGCGATGATGCAAAGCCTACATCACAAGGTATTAATGTTGATACTAACTACAATGCCTTGTTCGCAGCGCAAACCATGTTACATTGGCACCGTCGCTGGTATTTATCAGGTGGTATTCAATACGACACTGATGGTAAAGAAATTATTCAATCAAATATCACCTTAGATTATAAAGGTGACGATAAACAGCTCGTGCAATTGAACCATCGCTATGCAAATGATGTCTCAGGCAATACAATCGAGCAAGTTGGTCTATTTACCAGCATTCCGCTATCGCAAGATTGGCAGTTTGTTGGCAGCTATCACCGCGATTTAGAAAGTGGTCGTAGTATTGAGGTTTTCAGCGGTCTTCAGTATGAATCGTGCTGTTGGGCGTTTCAAATCACAGGCCGTCGTCAAATCGAAACTGATTTAAACCAGGCGATTGGTCAAGAGCAAGCAACCTTTGATACCAGTATTGGCTTCAATATCGTATTAAAAGGGCTTGGTAGTAAAAGCCGTTATGATGCACAAAAATTATTACAACAAGGTATTTTTGGCTATCGTAGACCGTATTTTCTTAATAACTAGTACCGCAGTACTATTAGCAAGAGTATTAGAAAAAGTATGAATTTAAAAAAATTATTTGCATCTGCATTATTAACAGTTGGCCTTTGCCAAAGCGTTTTCGCAAAACCTGTCGAAATCGACAAAGTCGTTGGTGTAGTTAACCAAGGTGTTATTTTACAAAGTGAAGTAGACACCATTATCAATCGCGTAAAAACTCAAGCGCAAGAGCAAGGTCAAGAGTTACCTTCAGATGACACGCTTCGCATTCAAGCGATCGAGCGTTTAGTAAACCAAACTCTGATGATGCAACTTGCTGAGCGCATGGGTTTAGAAATCTCTGACTCTCAGTTAGACCAAACACTTGAAAATATGGCTCGTGAGCAAGGTGGTACAATCGCTGATTTACGCCGTACTATCGAGGCTGCAGGTGAGAGCTACCCAGCATATCGTGAAGAAATTCGTAAAGAAATCACCACGCAACAAGTAATGCGTGCGAACGTTGACCGTCGTATTTATATTAGCCCACAAGAAATCGATAACCTTCTTAAAATCATGGAAACTCAAGGCAAGAATGCCGAAGAGTATGATATTGGTCATATCTTGATTGATATCCCAAGTGATGCAACAGCTGATGAAATCACCAGTGCTAAAACACGTGCAGATAAAGTTATCGAGTTTTTAAAAGAAGGCAAAGAATTCAAGCGTATCGCTATTTCATCTTCTAGCGGTTCAAAAGCCCTTGAAGGTGGTCAGCTAGGTTGGATGAGCATCAACGAAATGCCATCACTTTTTGCTGAAGCGGTAAAAGGCCATAAAAAAGACGATATCGTTGGCCCGCTTCGTTCAGGTGCTGGTTTCCACATTATTAAAGTGCAAGATGTTCGTGGTCGCCAAGTAGTTGAAACTACAGAAGTTCGTTCACGTCACATCTTAATTAAGCCTTCTATCATCTTAAGCGAAGAAAAAGCGCGTGACATGCTAAAAGGTTTTGCAAAAGAGCTACGTGAAGGCAAAGCTGACTTTGGTGAACTTGCTAAAGAATACTCTGAAGACCCGGGTTCTGCATTAAAAGGTGGCGAGTACGATTGGACTGATCCAAGCACTTATGTACCAGAATTTAAAAATACCCTGCTTTCTCTAGATAAAAATGAAATCAGTGAGCCATTCAGAACACAGTTTGGTTGGCACATTGTACAGCTACTTGATAAGCGTGTAGCTGATAAAACAGAGCAAGCTAAGCGTAACCGCGCTCACCAACTACTGTTTAATCGTAAATTTAAAGAAGAAAGTTTCAACTGGCAGCAAGAAATGCGTGAACAAGCGCACGTTGATATTTTCCCAACAGAATAAAAATTATGACCATTAGAATTGCAATTACCCCAGGTGAGCCAGCCGGTATTGGCCCTGATTTACTTATCAAGTTAGCCCAGCACCAGTGGGATGCCCAACTGGTGGTGATTGCTGATGGCGCGCTGTTAAAACAGCGCGCTAAGTTGCTTGGTTTAGATATCAATTTAATTGACTTCGATGACAGCCAAGCACCAAGCATTGCCCCTGCAGGCAGCGTTTACTTACACCAAGTAGATTTAGGCTCTGATGTTGAAGTGGGCGTACTTAATGACGCCAATGGTCAATATGTTCTGGATACACTGCGCATTGCCAGTGAAAAAAATATGGATGGTACCTTTGCCGCTGTTGTTACTGGTCCTGTGCATAAAGGGATTATCAACAAAGCAGGTATCTCATTCAGCGGTCACACTGAGTATTTTGCGCAGCAATCGAATACTGCCGATGTCGTGATGTTGTTAGCTACAGAAGGCTTACGTGTGGCGCTTGTTACGACGCATATACCGCTTGCTTATGTATCGCGCGCAATCACCGTTGAACGTTTAAGTAAAGTTGCCACTATTTTAAACCATGACTTACAAACTAAGTTTGGTATTGAAAAACCGCGTATCCTCGTATGTGGTCTAAACCCACATGCTGGCGAAGATGGCCATTTAGGCACTGAAGAAATTGATACCATAGCGCCAACGTTAGAGCTGTTAAATAATCAAGGCATGAACTTAATTGGACCATTGCCTGCTGACACCCTGTTCCAAGATAAATATCTCTCGCAAGCAGATGCCGTGCTTGCAATGTATCACGATCAGGGATTACCTGTGCTAAAATACAAGGGTTTCGGCAATTCGGTCAATATCACCCTTGGCCTGCCATTTATTCGCACCTCAGTAGATCACGGTACGGCTCTCGATTTAGCCGGCACAGGGACTGCTGATGTAGGTAGTTTTGAATTAGCGATCCGCGAAGCAATTAAGCTCGCCCATGAAAAAGCACAGAATCAATGACAGATAAAGTACATTTAGGACACCGCGCGCGTAAGCGTTTTGGTCAAAACTTTTTAAACGATGACATGATCATCGACAAAATCGTCACGGCTATCGATCCTAAACCTGAAGACAATTTAGTAGAAATCGGCCCGGGTCTTGGTGCAATCACTGAGCCAGTCGCTGATTTAAGTGGCCACCTAACGGTTGTTGAGCTAGATAAAGACTTAGCAGAACGTTTAACGAGCCACCCATTCTTAGGGCCAAAGTTAACAGTGCATCAAGGCGATGCAATGAAATTCGATTTTAGCTCTTTGATCAAGTCTGACGAAAAGTTAAAGATTTTTGGTAACTTACCATACAACGTTTCGACTCCGCTGTTATTCCATTTATTTGAGTTCGCGGATAACGTAGAGCACATGCATTTTATGCTGCAAAAAGAAGTGGTCAAACGTATGGTCGCAGGCCCGGGCAGTAAAGCCTTTGGTCGCTTAAGTGTAATGACACAATATTACTGTCACGCAATGCCAGTAATTGATGTGCCGCCAGAGTGCTTTAAGCCAGCACCTAAAGTAGATTCAGCAGTTATTCGCTTGATCCCTAAAAAGCCTGAGCAACGTTCAGCTAAAAGCACTAAGCTATTAAACACGGTATGTTTAGAAGCCTTTAATCAACGCCGTAAGACTTTACGTAATAGTTTATCTAACTTACTGACAGCTGAAGAACTAACAAGCATAGGCATTGATATCACTCTGCGTGCTGAAAGCCTGTCTTTACAACAATTTATTGATATAGCTAATTGGATTTATGACAACAAGCAGTAATTTAGGTTCTCCAATTAAGGTGTCGGTTGAGACCTTCTATGTAGAAGGTCAATCAGAGCCTGAACAAGATAAATACGTTTTTGCTTACTCAATCACCATAAAAAACCACAGTTTATGCAGTGCTAAGCTATTGAGTCGTTACTGGTTAATTACCGATGCCAACGGCAAAGAAGTGGAAGTACAAGGTGAAGGGGTTGTGGGTGAAACACCGACCATTGCCCCAGGTGAAAGCTATAAATACACCAGTGGTGCAGTGCTTGATACCCCTGTTGGGACGATGCAAGGCCATTACACTATGCGTAACGAATTTGGCACTGAGTTTGAAGCGCCAATCGAGGTGTTTCGTTTAGCCCGCCCAAACATTTTGCACTAGGTAATAATGGCTGACTACGCAATTGGTGACTTACAAGGTTGTTACAGTGAATTTGATGCGTTACTAAAACGTGTCAACTTCAACCCAAGTCAAGATCACCTTTACTTAGTTGGCGATATTATTGCTCGAGGCCCTGACTCACTCGCTTGCCTCGAGCGCCTTCATACTATGCAAGGCAGTGTAACTATTACTCTTGGTAATCATGATTTACACCTAATTGCTTGTCATTATCTAAATAAACCAGCAAATCCAAAAGATAAGCTTGCTGGTGTTTTTGACAGCCCAAAGCTCCCTGAATATATTCACTTTTTGCAACAACAGCCATTAGCTATTTGGCTTGAACGCTATGACATGCTGATAAGCCATGCTGGCTTAAACCCAAATTGGTCAATAAAAAAAGCATTAAAACGCGCTCGCTTTGCCGAAAGTTGCTACCAAGGTAATGATGCCCATCATTACTTTGCCAATATGTATGACCCCCACCCATTAGAATGGCAATCAACGCTACCTAACGAGGCTAAATTTCGTTATATCGTTAATTATTTCACGCGTATGCGCTTCGTTAATTTACTTGGTAAACTCGATTTCAGCAACAAAACCAGCATTAGTGAAGATAGCTCAATAATCCCTTGGTTTGAGCATCCGAGTATAAGTAAGCTCAAGCAACAGATCACATTTGGTCATTGGGCTGCTTTAGAAGGTAAAGTTAAAGCCGAAAATATTCATGCCCTCGACACTGGCTGTGTATGGGGAGGCGCGATGACCCTCATGGAACTCAGTCAAAAAGACTGTTTTGTCGAAAAATCCCACTCTTTTATCTAAATAAACTGAAAAATAGCTGAACATCTGTTAGATTTATAACAATTAAAGTTAATTTAATTTAAAGCTAATTAAATTTAAATACTTAACTAATTGGCAACCTTGCCGATAAGTGATGATTAGTACTATTTTCTGGAATTACATATGAACTTGACCGTTAGACAGCGTATTTGGGGTGGCTTTATTGTTATTACGTTACTCCTGCTTTTTATTGGTGGTAACTCGTTGATCAGAATTACCAACATTGATCAATCGACACAGCGAGTTAATCAGCTGTCATTACCGGCCCTCGACAAAAGTTATGAATTGCAGGTTGAATTCATCCTGATGAGTAAATCAGCGCAAGCGAGCTTTTACACCACATCACAAGATGAATTAGCAGCTCTTCGCAAGAACTTTACTGAGCAGAAAAAGCGTTACGATAGCTCTTATCAAGAGCTGCAGCAGATCGTAAGTAACGATCCTAAATTAAAACAAAGCAGCCAAGAGGTTGAGCAAACTTATAAGCGCTTTGCCAAGTCTGTCGATAATCTTTTTAAAGATAAAAAAACTCAACTCGAGCTTAACAATACACTACGCACTCAGCTTGAAAATATCGAAATCAGCGCCGAAGATGCTAACTCTGTTGTGCTTGATATCATTGATATTGATGGCCTTGAAGAAAACAATGCACGCGCCTACCAAGCTGCTAACAACATGGAAAACAACTTCCAGTCGGTAGTGACTAATAGTACCGATATGTTAACGGTTAAAACTCTTAACACGTTAGATATCGTGAAGAACGAACAAGTTTATTATCTAGAAGAAGTAGAGCGAAGCCTTGGCCTTATTCGCCCAGCAATCATAGAAAATAACGCTGATTTATATAACGACCTAAACGGTTATGTTGAAAACCTTGTAAATAACGTACGTGGCAACAACAGCCTATCTGCAAATAAAAAACGTTTAATTGATGCAATTTCACAAACTCAAGCTGAGCTGGCCAATGCAGAAAAATCAACGACCGAAGCCCTAAAGCAACTTAAAGAGCTTGTTGACCAAGCAACGGTACTTGCTTTTGACTTACAACAAGATGTAAGTGGTAACGTATCTACGGCAACCATTTGGACTTGGGTTGCTATGGTTATTGCTACTTTAATTGCCATTGCTGTGGCGGCAGTTACTGTTAGCCGTATTACTAAGCCTCTTTCTGAAGTAAACCGTATTCTTGATATTGTTGCTAGCGGCGATATGACTCAACGTCTAGACGACTCAGCTAAAGACGAGTTCGGTGAACTATCACGTAGTTGTAATACGCTAATCGAAAGTTTACGTACGCTTATTCAAGGTATTATCTCTCGCTCAACCCAGCTTGCTGCGGCTTCTGAAGAAACTTCAGCAATCACTGAAGAGTCAAGCCAAGCTATTCGTAATCAACAAGCGCAAGTAGAACAGGCTGCCACAGCAACCACTGAAATGAGCAGCACATCACAAGCGGTAAGCAGCAGTGCTCAACAGGCACTTAGCGAAATCAAGAACGCTGATAAAGAAGCTGACCGTGTTAAAGGTATTTCTTCGCAAAACAAGGCGACTATTGAACAACTTGCCCGTGAAGTTGATGATGCTTCACAAGTTATCAATAAGCTACACAAAGATAGCGCATCAATTGGTGGCATCTTAGATGTTATTCGTGGCATTGCAGAGCAAACAAACCTACTTGCGCTTAATGCAGCCATTGAAGCAGCCCGTGCTGGTGAACAAGGCCGAGGCTTCGCCGTAGTAGCTGACGAAGTACGCTCTCTAGCGAGCAAGACTCAAGAGTCGACCCAAGAGATCCAAGCTATGATTGAATCGCTTCAGGTTGGCGCTGAGGCTGCTGTATCGGCAATGTCGAAAGGTAAGCAACAAGCTGAGTCGTGTGTTGAGCAATCAGACCTTGCAAATACGGCCCTTGATTCAATCACTGCAGCCGTTGCACAGGCCCATAACGTAAGTGAAGAAATCTCAACAGCTGCTCATGAGCAACAGCAAGTTTCACAAGAGATTAGCGAACGCTTAGAGTCGATTGTAGCAATTGCAGAACAAACAGCTGAAGGCGCAAACCAAACCAATATTTCAAGTTCAGAAGTTGCTAAATTAGCGGAAGAACTACGTTTATCGGTCGATGCGTTTAAAGTTTAAGAAGCTGTAAACGAGCTACGAGCTACGAGCTACGAGCTACGAGCTACGAGCTACGAGCTACGAGCTAACAAATATAGAAGCCGTGTTTGTGAAAGCAAACACGGTTTTTTTGTATCTATTCACACCAACTCGCTTAATTAAATGCTCTTTTGAGGTGATTACTCTTAATATTTTCCTGCCTCCTACACCCATGCAGGCACATTATTTAATACAAAATAATAACGTATTATTGCGAGTAGGTATGATACCAATTCGCTTAATTAAGTAGTCTATTTTGAGGCAATAAAACCTCGTTGATAGCAAGGCAAAAATTTCGTTATTTAGTTGCTCTAAATCAGAAATTTTTAACGCAGATAGCGATAGGTTTAATCCCTCAAAATGATTAAGTATTATTGCGGATTGGTATGAAGTTAACGAAGCGTTTTTCAGGCACAAAAAAACCGCAACGAGTGCGGTTTCTTAAATTCTATTGGCGTTTAAATTAAAGGCCAGCGCGGTCTTTAATAACAGCGATTAGTGGAGAACCACCGTGGCCGTTTGATTCTGCCCATGCGATGTCTGCACCGTCTTCTAAAGAGCTTTTAGATAAGTTCTTAACGATGTATTCACCAGCATCCGCAGCGCCGCTTTCAATTGCATGACGAAGCATATTGTTGCCGTTACATTTTACAGCATCAAAGATGTTACGAATTTTCACACGTGAGCTTTTCAGCTTACTACGTAAACGGTTTTTATCATCAGCTGCGATATACTCACAGATAGAAACCGCTAATTGGTCATCAGCTTTTGCTGGTGCTGTATACGCAACTGACGCTGAAACAACAGCCGCTGCAAGTAACATATTTGGTAACTTCATCATATTTTGCCCTTATGTAATACTTTCTTCTTACCAAGATTGTGTAATATTGTACCAACTAATTAATTTTACCGCAATAATGTTACGAGTTTTTGTACAGGGTTACAAAAGTATACGAGTAAGGGTTTTTGTTATCAGGCTGATGCTGTTCTTGCTCGGCAATCGTCCAATTAGCAACACTTTCGTAATCTGGGAACTGCGTATCACCGGCCACTTCAAGGTCGATGAATGTTAAGTATAGACGATCTGCTTGAGATAGAAATTGTTCGTATATATTACCGCCACCTATAATCATTACTTCTTCAACATCAGCAACCAATTCCAGCGCAGCCTCTGGAGAAGTAACTACCTCAATTCCTTCAGCTGTGTATTCAGCATTACGCGTGATAATAATATTTTGACGACCTGGTAAAGGGCGGCCTATTGATTCAAACGTTTTACGACCCATGATCACAGGCTTTGCCATAGTTACTTTTTTAAAGTGTTGCAGATCGGCGGGTAAATGCCATGGCATTTGGTTGTCTTGGCCAATTACTCGGTTATTTGCCATAGCAGCAATCATTGAAATTTTCACACTAAACCTTAATACTTTTTTCTTATTAATAAAAAAGGAGCGCATGGCTCCTTTTCAG
Organism: Pseudoalteromonas shioyasakiensis; assembly: GCF_019134595.1. Lineage (NCBI taxonomy): Bacteria > Pseudomonadati > Pseudomonadota > Gammaproteobacteria > Alteromonadales > Pseudoalteromonadaceae > Pseudoalteromonas > Pseudoalteromonas shioyasakiensis. The sequence continues at coordinate 3,102,893 of NZ_CP077770.1, forward strand.
TTTTAAATTTTATCGTTGGTAGATAACTTCTACATCGTAGTCATCATCATCCCAGTCGTCATCCCAATCATCATCGTCTTGAGAGGTCGCTTTCTGATGGTAAGTATCCCATTTAAACTCAACTTCTTCTTTCTCTTCTTCAGCGAATTTCTCTTTTGGCATACTATCAAGTAGCGCCATAATGTCATGACATAGCGCTTGGGTATTTTGCTTATTTGCAGCAGAGATACGGTAAACATTAACCTCTTCACCTAGCTCTTCGGCAATTTCATTACACAGCGCTTCAGCTTCATCTTCTGGTAATAGGTCAATTTTGTTAAATACTAACCAGCGCGGCTTTTCAGCAAGTTTAGGGCTGTATTGGTGCAGCTCATTAATAATCGCAAAGGCATTATCAACCGGATTTGTGCCATCAACAGGCATAACATCAATGATATGCAGTAATACACGACAACGCTCTAAGTGCTTTAAGAAGCGAATACCAAGGCCAGCACCATCTGAAGCCCCTTCGATTAGGCCAGGGATATCAGCAATTACAAATGACTTATTCGCATCTGGGCGTACTACACCAAGATTAGGAATAAGCGTCGTAAACGGGTAATCAGCCACTTTTGGTTTAGCTGCAGAAACACTGCGGATAAACGTTGATTTACCTGCATTTGGTAAACCAAGTAAGCCAACATCTGCAAGTAGCATTAGCTCTAGGCGTAAGCTGCGAACTTCACCAGGTGTACCTAGTGTTTTTTGACGCGGAGCGCGGTTTGTACTTGATTTAAAACGTGCATTCCCCAAGCCATGGAAACCACCTTTTGCAACAACAACCTTTTGACCATGCTGGGTCAAATCACCTAATGACTCTTCAGTATCAACATCAATGATACGCGTACCAACAGGTACTTTAAGCGTTAAATCAGCGCCTTTTTTACCAGTCATGTTACGGCTTTGACCATTTGTGCCGCGCTCTGCTTTATGAAAACGCTCAAATTGGTAATCAATTAACGTATTTAAGTTTTCATCGGCTTGTAGATAAACGCTGCCGCCATCGCCACCGTCGCCGCCATCAGGACCGCCATCTGGTACATATTTTTCACGTCGGAAAGATACGACACCGCTGCCGCCATCACCCGCGTCACAACGAATTTCTACTTCATCTACAAACTTCATGATTACTCACTTTAAGATTGGCTTGTTAATAACTCTATTATATACCTAAGTGCCCTATTCGGCACCCAATGCCAAGGCGCTTAGGTATATATTTATACGCACTATTATGTGCCTTAAAACAAAAAACCCCGCAAAGGCGGGGTTTTTCAAATATCGAGATGATTACTCAGCTACGATATTTACGTATTTACGGTTTAAAGGACCTTTCTGTTCGAATTGAACTTTACCATCTGCTTTTGCGAAGATAGTGTGGTCTTTACCGATACCTACGTTTGCGCCAGCGTGGAAACGAGTACCACGTTGACGAACAATGATGCTACCCGCTAGAACTGATTCGCCACCAAAACGCTTAACACCTAGGCGTTTGCTTTCTGAATCGCGACCGTTACGAGTACTACCAGCTGCTTTTTTATGTGCCATTTCTCAGTACCTCTAATTAAGCGCTAATGCCAGTGATTTTAACTTCAGTGAACCATTGACGATGGCCCATTTGCTTACGAGAATGCTTACGACGTCTAAATTTAACAATCTTAACTTTCTCACCGCGACCGTGTGAAACAACCTCAGCTGTTACTTTACCACCGTTTACGAACGGTACACCGATCTCGATTTTCTCACCATCAGCAACTAAAAGTACTGAATCAAATTCAACTGCTGCACCAGTTTCAACGTCTAATTTCTCAAGACGAATTGTTTGACCTTCAGTCACACGGTGCTGTTTACCACCACTTTGGAAAACCGCGTACATAATTAACTCCGTCTGTGCGCCCTCAAATCGACGCAACTAAAATATTCTTCAATAGGGCGCGAAGTTTACGCTAATGTGCAAAAACTAGCAAGCCTCTTTTTCGATAAAATGAATAAAAAATAGCTGCATTGAGAGCAATTCAATATTTTCCCCTATTCTATCCTAAAAACACCACATGCCAAGCGGTTTTTACGATCTCATGACAATTAAATTACGCTAATAATACGCACCTTTAAAATTCAAAAAGCTGATCACTTATTAATCAAGGTTATAAATTTATCTTGCCAAAATTGCTCTTAAATAAAAAACTTTACAGTGTTTTTTTACTGAATCATCACAAAATATCGAGCAAGTGCTTTTTTTGTTGTACAATCAGCCCCGTATACCCATAAATATTGGCTCGGAGATCAATGGATATAAAAGCTATCCAGACGTTAATCGAAAATGAAATGGATGACGTCAATCAACTTATACATGCCCAAATGCGCTCAGATGTCGCATTGGTTAACCAACTCGGTTTATACATAGTAAACAGCGGTGGTAAACGCGTTCGTCCTATGTTGGCTATTTTAGCGGCAAAAGCTCTTGGTTATGAGGGCAAAGACCATATTACGCTTGCCACTATCATCGAATTTATTCATACCGCAACTTTATTGCATGACGACGTTGTCGACGAGTCACATTTGCGCCGTGGTACGCCTACAGCAAACGCAGAGTTTGGTAATGCAGCGAGCGTTTTGGTCGGTGACTTTATCTATACACGTTCATTTCAGCTTATGGTTGGCCTAGGTAAAATGCCAATCATGCAAATTTTAGCTGATGCAACCAATGTCATCGCTGAAGGTGAAGTGTTACAGCTAATGAACTGTAATGACCCTGACACGACAGAACAAAGCTATATGCAGGTTATTTACAGCAAAACGGCAAAATTGTTCGAAGCTGCAACCGGCCTTGCTGCAATCATTACCGAGCAAGACGAACAAACCCTTGAAGCATTAAACTTATACGGTATGCATCTTGGCACTGCATTCCAATTAGTCGATGATGTTCTTGATTACAACGCTGATGCCGAGCAACTTGGTAAAAACATTGGCGATGATTTAGCTGAAGGTAAACCTACCCTACCGCTTATCTACGCAATGCAAAAAGGCATACCAGAGCAAGTTAAGCTAGTACGCGAAGCAATTGAGCTTGGTAATGGTATGGACCACTTAGAGAGCATTCTAGCGGCATTAGCTGACACTAAGGCCCTTGAGTTTGCAATGCAAAAAGCTGAGCAAGAAGCTGACAAAGCAATTGCTTGTATTGCGTTCTTACCAGACACACCGTACAAACAAGCCTTAGAGAGTTTGGCACGCATCGCCGTTGCCCGCGATCACTAAACGCTATTTATTCGAGCCATTAAAAAAGCCTGCATTTGCAGGCTTTTTTGTTTTCGGCGATTTTAAAAATCGCCTATCATCTGTCGGAATTAACCGTTGATGAAATCAACACCTTCTTGGATGTCTTTGTTAAGTGTAGCTAGCATGTCGTTTTTAGCTTGCTCTTCGAATGCACTTAACTCACCGTAAGAAAGGATTTCTTCAACGCCGTTTTTACCTAGACGAACTGGGTGTGCGAAGTATGCTGCGTCACCGTTTTCAACTGCAACATATGCGTAATCAACAACTTCTTCACCTTGTAAACCTTTAACTAAAGACATACAGAAGCGTGCTGCTGCAGCACCCATTGAAAGAGTCGCTGAACCACCACCCGCTTTAGCGTTAACAACTTCAGTACCTGCGTTTTGGATACGTGGAGTTAATGCTGCAACTTCTTCGTCAGTGAAAGTAACACCTTCAACTTGAGAAAGAAGCGGAAGAATTGTAGTACCTGAGTGACCACCGATCACTGGAACTTTAACGTCAGTTGCGCTTAAACCTTTAAGTTCAGCAACAAATGCTTCTGAACGGATCACGTCAAGCGTTGTGATACCGAATACACGGTTAGCATCGTAAGTACCCGCTTTTTTGAATACTTCAGCAACGATTGGCACTGTGCCGTTTACTGGGTTAGTGATGATACCTACTAACGCTTTAGGACAGTTTCTAACGATGCCTTCAGCTAATGTTTTGATGATACCTGCGTTTACGTTGAAAAGGTCCGCACGGTCCATGCCTGGCTTACGTGGCATACCCGCTGGGATAAGAACGATATCACAACCAGCTAATGCTGCGTCTAGGCTGTCAGCACCAAAGCCTTCAACTTTAACGTCTGTTGGGATGTGAGAAAGATCAACCGCTACACCAGGAACAACAGGGGCAACATCGTATAACGATAATTCAGAACCTGCAGGTAAACTTGTTTTTAATAATAAAGACAATGCTTGGCCGATACCGCCAGCTGCGCCTAAAACAGCAACTTTCATTGGAATTCTCCGTAATTTGAGGTAGGAAATATTTGTGGCCCTAAAGATAATGAAATTAGCGACTAAAAACAAATTTATCCTGCTTATTTCGCGTATAATTTCGACCATAGTTGTAAACTTGGCTGTAAAGACACAGCATTTTGGACGACTTTGTAAACTAATACTGCATAAATATGCAGAGTTGTGTAGAATTACCCTACATTTTATGAATAAAGAAACGGCAACATGCAACCACAAGACAAACAAGAAGCACTGATCAAAGCGTTTAAAGCGCTATTAAAAGAAGAAAACTTCGGCTCACAAGGTGAGATTGTCGAAGCATTAAAAGAGCAAGGCTTTGATAATATTAGTCAAAGTAAAGTCTCTCGCATGTTAAGCAAGTTCGGTGCAGTACGTACTCGTAATGCAAAACAAGAAATGGTCTATTGTTTACCGGCTGAAATGGGTGTGCCAACAGCGAAAAGCCCACTGCGTCAGCTTGTTATTGATATTATGCATAACGAAATGATGATTATTATTCGCACCAGTCCAGGTGCAGCACAATTAATTGCTCGTTTACTTGATTCACTCGGTAAGGCGGATGGTGTACTCGGCACCATTGCAGGCGACGACACTATTTTTATCGCCCCTGCGAAGATTTCTGAAATCGATGTGACGCTTGATCGCGTGCGCACTTTATTCGATACCGTTTAAAGTTGCTTTAAGAAGTTTACTGACGGGGCGAAAAAGGCAGATCCCATATCGGCTTGAGTAAAATCGAGCCAATGATCATAGCAATCGCCCTGCCCCAAGCGACTTTTTAATACCTGTTCAAACCCATCCCCTTGCGCAGCACACGAAACCATTAAAATCCCCTGCTTATGCACATCACCAAATGGCATACTTTGGTTAAGTAATAGCGGCTGTCCATGCTCATCTTTTAATTCACTGCGAACCGCATGACTGGTTTCTACAGCAGGCACAATCAAGGTGTTATCTAGACGCGTGCGCCCCATGATTTGCTCTTGCTCAGACAACGATAAATGCTGCCAGACACTCAAATCATGCACAAAGCGCTGAACATGAATATAACTGCCTTGGTCTTCAAAGTGACCCGGTTTGTTGATAAGTGCTGTGCTGCGTTTTTGACGGCCATGAGGTGTATCGCCTGCATAAATAAAGCCGTTAAAATCACGTCCATCTAAAAACCGAAAATTACGGACCTGCTCCACCAGCTCAACATCCGGTGTTAATAATTTTAGAATTTGCAGAGCAAATAGGTGGTTTACATCTTCACGGTCTGAGCGAATTTGCACAAACAAGTCAAATGGCTGAGCACTAATCACATGCTCACTATGAGTCACATTCGGAAAGCTTTGCAATTGGCTAGGGATAAACTCGGGCAGAATATGCGGCCAATATTGAGCACCAAGGGCAACCACGCACGATAGCATGGCTTCTGAGAACTGATCAGCAAACTCATCTTGAATGATGCTAACGCGTTTTAGTTTTTTACGTAATGACTCATCATGGCCATCGTAAACATTAAAAAACAGGTGCAAACCATGTAAGTTTGCTTCAGCACAAATCCCAGATTGCGCTTGCGCCATAGTGAATCCTTAGCTTCTCGTTATTTGCACAAAGCCAAGGATCCAAGATTACTAATCATGAAAAAAATTGACTGTGTGCGGCATTATTTTTATTTTTACAGGCTGCTCAACAGCTAACACGCGGTCTTGCTCTGCAGCAACTTCACACTCTTGCCCTGCAATATTGATTCGATATACATAACGCGTACCGATAAAGCGCCTGTGCAAGATGGTTAAACTGTTTGCGTCACTGTGCGCAGCTTCACACAACTGAATATGGTGCGGCCTTATATACACTTGACCTTGCTGACAATCTGCATTGTTCGGTGTCAATGAGTGAACCACACCAAACGCCGTTTCGTATTCAGTTGGCGTTAATACTTTTGCCGTTAAGTATATGCCCGTACCAAGAAACTCTGCAACCACCTTTGAGTTAGGTTGGCTAAATAACTGCTCAGGAGAGCCTTGTTGGGCGATTTTTCCGCCATGCATAACCGCAAGCGTGTCAGCAAATGCGAAAGCTTCTTCCTTAGAGTGGGTAACAAATACCGCAGAAACCTGCTGAGCTTTAATAATGCGGCGTATATCAGCAATCAGCTCAAAACGCACTTGTGTATCAATATTCGAAAATGGCTCATCAAGTAATAATAAACTTGGTTTGTAAGCAAGTGCACGGGCTATTGCCACTCGTTGCTGCTGACCACCAGAAAGCTGATGCGGATATCGCTGTGCACAACCATCGAGTTTAACAAGGCTGAGCATTTCATCTACACGCTCTCGCTTTTGCCCTTTGCTCATATTGCTTAGGCCAAACGCTATGTTGTCGCTTACCGTTAAATGAGGAAACAGCGCATAGTCTTGGAACATCATGCCAATATTACGTTTTTCCGGTGCAACAAACAGCCCACTATCGTTGACTACTTTTGAATCTATACTCATATAGCCTTGCTCAGGCTGTAAAATCCCGGCAATTGCCTTTAAGGTTGTGGTTTTGCCACAGCCACTAGCGCCAAGCAAACAGACGATTTCATCTTGTTCAACATTGAGGTTTAGTTCACTCAACACCTGAGTCGCATTGTACTGATAAGCTAAGTCTTTAATTATCAAATGACTCATGAGTGATTTTGCTCCATCGAACGATTAACGAAATACAAAGGGATTAACCCAACTAACACGATAAACAAGGCTGAAATTGACGCAAGCTCCAATTGCTCATCACTAACATATTGAAAAACATGAGTAGCTAGGGTTTCAAAATTAAAAGGCCTGAGTAATAGAGCTGCAGGTAATTCTTTCATGCACTCAATAAATACTAACAAGCCAGCTGTTAGAATGCCGCGCTTTAACAGTGGTAAATGTACTCGCCACAAGGTTTGTAAGGGCCCTTTGCCCATTGATTGGCTGGCCATATCTAGCGATGGGCTAATACGTAAAAAACTGCTTTCAAGCGCGCCATGCGCAATCGCATAAAAACGTACAACATAAGCAAAAATCATTGCAAATAAAGTGCCGCTCAAAAGTAAGCCCGGTGATAGACCAAAAGGCTCAAGCCAATTGTTTAATGCATCATCTAGCTGAGTTAATGGTAGTAATACGGCAATGGCTAACACCGTACCAGGTAAGGCGTAGCCAGTACTTGCTAAACGCCCAGGGATCAAAGGGTAAGCTTGTTTCGCAATGCGCTGATAAAACAATACCAATAAGCTCAATAGGATAGTTGCAATACTCACCACAACAGCCACTTTAAAGCTTTGCCAAGCGTAATTAAAAAATGCCCCATTCCATGCTTCATCTGCATAGACAATGGCGTATTTAACTAACACCCCAACTGGTAAGATAAAAGCCAATACCAACACAACGGTACAAGCCAAGCTTGCAGCCCATGCCCCACCGCCTTTTAAGCGATACAAGGTTGCGCTGTTAACGCTTGACTGACGCTCATACACAGCTTGGTTGCGACGACTAAAGCGTTCAACCATGATGGTTAAAAACAAAATCAGTAACATAATGCCTGAAATTTTCGCCGCTGCAGTTAATGAGTAATAGCCAAGCCAAGTATCGTAAACAGCGGTCGTCAGTGTGCTCACAGCAAAGTAATTAACCGTAGCAAAATCAGCCATCGCTTCCATACTGATCAATGTAACGCCTGCCACAATCGCCCCACGACCAAGGGGCAAACTAACGCGTAAAAAGCTTTGTAATGGTGATAACCCCATCAGCTGACTAGCTTGTACTAGTTTAAAAGACTGCTCTCTGAGTGCCGTTTTAAAAATAAGGAATAAGTAAGGATAGAGTACCAAGGCAATCATAATAATAGCCCCAGTTAGTGTACGAATATCAAAAAACCAGTAATCGTCTGGTGATTGCCAACCAAACCAGTCTCGAAGGGCGATTTGTACTGGCCCTGCGTAATCAAGTAAGTCGGTATACACATAAGCGATAAGATAAGTTGGCATTGCTAATGGCAACATTAATGCCCATTCAAATTGCTTACGCCCAGGAAACTCACAATATGCAGTTAACCAAGCTAACGGCAATGCAATTACACAGCTCAGCAGCCCCACCCCTGCAATAAGTATGAGAGTACTACGGGTATAATCCCAAAGCACGGTATCGAAAAGGTGCTGAAATACATCTGAATCTCCTTGCAGAGATTCAAATAATAAAAAGCCTAATGGCGTAACAAGCAACAGGCCAATAAGCCAGGCTATAAGCTGCCAACGCGACAGCGAAAACTTCACATGCATAAGTGGATTAATACCAGATAAAATAAAAGCTGTTAAAAAACAGCTTTTATAAAAATGTGTTACGAGAAATATCCTCGTTATAAATCAAACTTTACTTCATCAATCAGCTTCAGTGCCACAGGGCGATATTTGCTGATCTCATCAAGAGGGAGGCTATCTTCTTTAAACTCACCCCATGATGCAACCATTTCAGATAATGCAACCCCTTGCTTTACAGGGTATTCCATATTAACTGAAGCATACATATTTTGCGCCTTATTGTCGGTCATATACTCAATCAGTTTCAAGGCATTTTCAGGGTTTTTAGCATAACGGGTCATAACAACGCCCGATACGTTGATATGAGAACCGCGGTTTGTTTGGTTAGGGAAATTAATATATACCGCTTCAGCCCATGATTTTTGCTGCTCATCTTGCATCATTTTGCCGAAATAATAGCTGTTGCCTAACGCCAGATCGCATAAACCTTCTTTCACGGCTTTGACTTGCGCTCTATCATTACCTTGCGGCTTTCGTGCTAAATTGGCTTTTACGCCCTCAAGCCATTGCTTAGTTTTTGCTTCGCCATGGTGAGCGACCATAGAAGCAACTAAACCTAAATTGTATGGATGTTTGCCAGAGCGAGTACAGATTTTACCTTTGTATTTTGGGTCCGCTAAATCTTCGTAAGTTAACTCACCAAGTGCACCAACACGCTCTTTTGCAGAGTAAACATTACGTACACGTTTAGTAAGTGCTATCCATTGACCGTCGGCATCGCGAAAAGTGCTTGGCACATTCGCATTAACCACATCACTATTAATTGATTGCGTTAAGCCTAAGTCCTCTAATTGAATCAGCGCACTAAAATTAGAGGTTAATACTAAATCAGCCTTACTGTGCTTACCTTCACGCTTTACACGTTCAATTAACCCTTTTTTGGCAAAAACCACGTTAGTTTTAATACCTGTTTGCTTAGTGAAATCATCCAAAATAGGCTGAATTAAGAATGGTTGACGAAACGAGTAAATATTTACTACATCTGCAGCAAATGTAGGCGCGCTTAATAATGCGCTAAGTAATACTAAGGCTGTTTTCTTCATTTTATAGCACCTAAATAGTAACAATTATCAAAATATTTTACCTAGAGTTAGGGCAAAGTGCACCCGTTTAAACTTATATTTCAATCAACCTAACTGCCATTTAGGAATTTGCATGTAAGACATATCTCACCCACATGGCAGTTATTGAGTAAAAACCACCAGCAAACACTGCACAAAACAAGATAAATATTTGAAATATAACAATATACTTTAAATGACAATAAAATAACCAGCAGATTAAGTAAGATTTTGACCTACTCAGCTTTTCCCATTTCTCTATAATTACTTACATCAACTAAGCAAGAAGCTTAATGAGTAGATGGATAAGGAAGCATTACTCATAATACCGCGGAATAAGGTTCATTAGGAGAATAAGGAATCAAGGACAGGCTCAGGAAGAGTAACGCAATGGAGTGACAACCTACGGACAACATCAGGATGATGTGGAATGGCATAACAACAGGACGTTGTTATACAGGAAGTTCAAAAAGTGGAATAAAGGACAGGCCGTTAGGGCATCGCAACGGATTTGCAAATAAAGGGATAGTGTCAGGATGACACGTAAGGGAGTGGTAAAGTATTTACCAGCATGGATGTAAAGGACTAACAAGGAAACAAGGCGGGATTGCCTTATATTGCACAGAACCAATAAGTAAAGTGTAATAGCATGGATTGGCAAAGTTTAGGGAGTTGATTAGATTCAATTGCAGGATGCAAAAAATTAAGAAGATTCCGCAAGCGCGACTAGAGATAGTACGCGCTTTTCTTTTGCCTAAAATTTAGTAAAGAGTTATTTCTCTGGGCGTCCCTTATTACGCTTACCTAGCAGGTAAGCATCTCTAAACTTAATAAAATGTTGCTCAAGCTTTTGTGTAGCATCTTCTTCACCCGCAAGGGCAAGTACCATAATAGCCACTTCAGCGGTGCCTAGTTGATGCTCATGCGGAGCAACACGCAATCGGTAATCCGATAGCTTTTCAGGCGTAATTGAAAGCACAGGAAAATTATCTAGATAAGGGCTTTTACGGATCATTTTCTTTGCTTCGCGCCAAGTACCATCTAAGAAGATAAACAATGGACGCTTACCTTCAACAGGAGTTACTTCGGTGATCACGCGCTCTTCATCATCAACATCGCTGGCAGGAAAAATAACCATTGGCTGATACTGAGGATCTGCCAACAAGCTTAATAAGGCTTCATCTGGATTTGTTCTATCCCACTTAAAGGCATGGTTATCTGGCACGATTTCAGCAATTAAACGGCCAGTATTTGACGGCTTAAAACTCTCATTATGGTACATAAGTAAACAGACCGCGGCATCACACTGAGCTTGCTCAACGCCTTCACAAATACAATAGTGTTCGGCTAATAAACAACGCTCACAACGCGTTAGCTTTGCTCCTCGCGCTTTGAATTCACGACGAGACTCAGTCATTTGCTGAGCACGAAGCATTAACACTGAATTATTTGAGATAGTAGCCACTATATTTACCAGATAATTAAACGGCGCGTATTGTAGCTAAAAATATGGGGAATAGATATTAATCTAAGTTTTAAGCTGCGAGCTATAAGGAGAGAGTGTTCTGAAAGCTGATGACTTATTGCTAAAAATAAAAAACCCAGCCGGAGCTGGGTTTTTAAAACGATTAGTCAAAAGAACTTACTTCTTTTTAATTGCTTTTTTGTTTGGAAGGTCAGTGATTGAACCTTCGAAGATTTCAGCAGCTAGACCGATTGATTCGTTTAATGTTGGGTGAGCGTGAATAGTTAACGCTAGGTCTTCACCGTCTGCGCCCATTTCAACAGCTAAGCCGATTTCACCTAGCATTTCACCTGCATTGATACCAACCATAGCACCACCGATAACACGACCTGAGTCTTTATCGAAGATTAGCTTAGTTTGACCTTCAGTACGTGCTGAAGCAATTGCACGGCCAGAAGCAGCCCAAGGGAATACAGCAGTTTCGATGCTTAAGCCTTGCTCTTTAGCTTCTTTCTCAGTTACACCAACCCATGCGATTTCTGGATCTGTGTATGCGATTGAAGGAATGCACTTAGGATCAAAGAAGTGTTTCTGACCAGAGATAACTTCTGCAGCAACGTGAGCTTCGTGAACCGCTTTGTGTGCAAGCATTGGTTGACCAACGATATCACCGATAGCGAAGATGTGATCAACGTTTGTTTTAAGCTGTTTATCAACATTGATGAAACCACGCTCATCCACGTTAACGCCTGCTTTATCAGCGTCAAGTAATTTACCGTTAGGTGTACGACCAACAGCAACAAGTACTTTGTCGTAACGTACTGCGTCAGCTGGTGCGTTTTTGCCTTCGAATGAAACGTATAGACCGTCTTCTTTCGCTTCAACGCCAACAACTTTAGTAGAAAGCATTACGTTGAACTTGTTCTTAACGTATTTTTGGTAGATCTTGATAACGTCTTTATCAGCTGCTGGTACTAATTGATCAGCAAACTCAACTACGTCGATTTCAGAACCTAGTGCACGGTATACAGTACCCATTTCAAGACCGATGATACCACCACCTAAAACAAGTAGTTTCTCAGGAACGTCTTTAAGCTCTAGCGCACCTGTTGAGTCAATTACACGGTCATCTTCAGGGATGAAAGGTAAGTTAACAGGCTGAGAACCCGCTGCAATAATAGCATTGTCAAAAGTGATTGTTGTTGTACCGTCTTCACCTTCAACAGCAAGTGTGTTGCTACCAGTGAATTTACCGTAGCCGCTAACTACTTTCACTTTACGCATTTTAGCCATGCCGTCTAGGCCGCCAGTAAGTTGACCGATTACAGACTCTTTCCAATCACGGATTTTGTCTAGGTCGATTTCAGGCTTGCCAAAAGTAACGCCGTGAGATGACATTTCAGCTGCGTCATCAATCACTTTAGCTACGTGTAAAAGTGCTTTTGAAGGAATACAACCCACATTTAGACATACACCGCCTAATGTGTTGCGAGATTCTACCAGTGTAACTTCTAAGCCCAAGTCAGCAGCACGGAAAGCCGCAGAATAACCACCAGGACCACCGCCTAGTACAACAACTTGAGTTTTTAATTCGTTGCTCATGCTATTACCTTAAATGTTTGAACGGGACACTGCCCCTAAGTTTAACTGCCATGTTTCTGCAAGGCAGAAAGGGAGAGCAGATATCTATACCAAGATTGTTCTATAGCAAAGATTGTATCATTGCCAATGGTAAAAATCCCAGCAAAAAACAACTTGCTGGGATTTGATTCTTATAATTTATGAGGCGATTACATCACCAATTGACGAATATCGCTCATGTAGCTTGCTAGCGTCACAGTAAAGCGTGCTGCTAGTGCACCGTCAATAACCCTATGGTCGTATGACATTGATAATGGAACCATTAATTTAGGTTCAAACTCTTTGCCATTCCACTTAGGTTTCATTTCTGACTTAGATACACCCAAGATAGCAACTTCTGGCGCATTCACAATTGGTGTAAACGCTGTACCACCGATACCACCAAGGCTTGAGATTGTGAAACAACCGCCTTGCATATCAGATGACGTTAGCTTGCCGTCACGTGCTTTCTTAGAAATATCCATTAACTCACGAGAAAGCTCAATGATGCCTTTCTTATCAACATCTTTGAACACTGGAACAACTAAGCCATTTGGCGTATCAACTGCAACACCAATGTTGATGTATTTCTTCAAGATTAAGCTTTCGCCGTCTTCAGACAGTGAAGAGTTAAACGTTGGGAATTCAGCCAATGCTTTCGCCGCTGCTTTCATCACAAATACAAGTGGTGTGATTTTAACACCCAGCTTTTTCTTCTCTGCAAGGGCATTTTGCTCTTTACGGAATGCTTCAAGGCTTGTGATATCAGCTTCGTCAAACTGTGTAACATGCGGGATTTGCACCCAGTTACGATGTAAGTTAGCACCTGATAGCTTCTGGATACGAGAAAGTTTCTTCTCTTCAATTTCACCAAACTTAGCAAAATCAACCTTAGGCCAAGGGATAAGACCTAACTCACCGCCACCGGCATTACCTTTACCTGCAGATAGCTGACCTGACTCAACTTTCTTCACAAGGTCTTTCACGTAGTTTTGTACGTCTTCTTTCACTACACGATTCTTACGACCCGTGCCTTTTACGTTTGCTAGGTTAATACCAAACTCACGCGCTAAACGACGAACAACTGGTGATGCATGTGCATACGCTTTGTTATCTGCAAAACCTTCGTTGCTTGCAGGTGCTGATGCTGGCTTTTCAGCCGCAGGCGCTTTTGCTGCAGGAGCGGCTTCAGCTTTTGCAGGAGCAGGTGCTGCTGCTGGTGCTGGTGCACTACCCGCTACTTCAAATACAAAGATAAGTGAGCCAGTTGATACTTTATCCCCAGCTGCTACTTTGATTTCTTTAACAGTACCGGCAAATGGTGCTGGTACTTCCATTGATGCTTTATCGCCTTCAACGTTTAAGATTGATTGATCTTCTTCAACCTTATCGCCAACAGCAACCATCACTTCGGTTACTTCAACTTCGTCACCACCGATATCAGGCACGTTAACTTCTTTAGTGCTTGATGCCGCTGCTGCCGGCGCAGCTTCAGCTGGTACTGATTCTGCAGCAGGCGCTTCTGAACCGCTTGAAGCTGTTTCAAAAACGAAGATTAGAGAGCCCGTTTTCACTTTATCGCCAGTCGCGATTTTGATCTCTTTAACCGTACCCGCGATTGGAGCAGGTACTTCCATTGATGCTTTATCGCCTTCAACGCTTAATAAAGATTGCTCTTCTTCAACCGTGTCACCTACCGCAACCATGATTTCAGTTACTTCAACTTCATCATCGCCGATATCTGGCACTGTTACTTCCTGCACAGCAGAAGCTGCAGGCGCAGCTGCTGGAGCTGGCGCTTCTTCTTTAACCTCTGCAGGAGCCGCAGCTTGTTCTTCACCTTCGAAGATCATGATAAGTGAACCTGTAGTTACCGTATCACCTTCAGCTACTTTAATTTCTTTAACCGTACCTGCTTGTGCAGCAGGTACTTCCATTGATGCTTTGTCGCCTTCAACCGTTAATAACGATTGGTCAACCTCAACCTTATCACCAACGCTAACAAGGATTTCGGTTACTTCAACTTCATCGCCACCGATATCTGGTACATTAATTTCAATACTCATTGGAACCTCTTATGCGTATAGCGGGTTAACTTTGTTTGTGTCGATGTCGAATTTCTTGATTGCTTCAACAACCACTGACTTCTCAACTTCACCACGTTTAGCAAGCTCAGATAGTGTTGCAACCACAACATAACCAGCATTCACTTCGAAGTGACGACGTAAGTTTTCACGGCTATCAGAACGACCGTAACCATCAGTACCTAACACTTTGTAGTTGCTGCTTGGTACGAATGAACGAACTTGTTCTGCGTAGTTCTTCATGTAGTCTGTTGCTGCAACAGTCACGGCATCTGTTAATGCGTTCGTGATATAAGCAGTCTTTTGCTCTGCTTCAGGGTTAAGCATGTTGAAACGCTCAGCATCTTGACCGTCACGAGTTAACTCGTTGAATGATGTTACAGAGAATACATCTGAACCAATACCATACTCTTCGCTCAGGATTTGTGCCGCTTTACGCACTTCAATCATGATAGTACCTGAACCTAGTAACTGTACTTTCGCTTTATCGCCAGCCACTGTTTCAAGCTTGTAGATACCTTTACGAATACCTTCTTCAGCGCCTTCAGGCATTGCTGGTTGATGGTAGTTTTCGTTCATTAGCGTTAGGTAATAGAACACGTTTTCTTGGTCTTCACCGTACATGCGACGGATACCGTCTTGCATGATTACCGCTACTTCGTATGCAAATGTAGGGTCATAAGAAATACAGTTAGGAACCGTGTTAGCAAGAATGTGGCTGTGACCATCTTCGTGCTGTAAACCTTCACCGTTTAGTGTAGTACGACCTGCCGTAGCACCTAGTAAGAAACCACGTGCTTGTTGGTCACCGGCCATCCACGCCATATCACCTACACGTTGGAAACCAAACATTGAGTAGTAGATGTAGAATGGGATCATTGGTAAATCGTTAGTGCTGTATGATGTTGCAGCAGCAACCCATGATGACATTGCACCTAACTCGTTGATACCTTCTTGTAGTACCTGACCTGATGTTGCTTCTTTATAGTAAGAAACGATGTCGCGGTCTTGCGGAGTGTAGTTTTGGCCATGCGGGTTATAAATACCGATTTGACGGAATAAACCTTCCATACCAAATGTACGCGCTTCATCAGCGATGATAGGAACGATGTTTTTACCAATGCCTTTGTCTTTTAGTAACACATTAAGTGCACGTACAAAGCCCATTGTTGTAGAGATGTCACGTTTTTGCTCTTCAAGTATTGGCTTAAACGCGTCAACTTCTGGCAATGTTAAGCTTTCAGAAAACTTAGGAATACGCTTAGGTGTGTAACCTTGAAGCGCTTCACGACGAGCGTGAAGATACTTGTACTCTTCAGAGCCTTCTTCAAGAGTAAGATATGGTAAGTCTTTAATTTCTTCATCAGAAACTAAATCTTGTAGACCTAAACGTGAACGTAAGTGCTCAACATGAGTCATGTCCATTTTCTTAACTTGGTGCGCGATGTTTTTACCTTCAGCCGCTTCACCCATGCCGTAACCTTTTACAGTTTTAGCTAGGATAACAGTTGGACGGTCTTTGGTTTCTTCCGCTTTTTTGAATGCAGCGTATAGTTTTGAAGGCTCATGACCACCACGCTTAAGTGCGAAGATTTCTTCATCAGTCATATCAGCAACAAGTGCTGCTGTTTCTGGGTAACGACCGAAGAAGTGCTCACGAACATATGCACCGTCTTTTGCTTTATATGTTTGGTAATCACCGTCAATAGTTTCGTTCATTAACTGCAGTAATTTACCTGATGTATCTTTAGCAAGTAGGATATCCCAACCACTACCCCATACAACTTTAATCACGTTCCAGCCTGCACCTTTGAATAGGCCTTCAAGCTCTTGAATGATCTTACCGTTACCCATTACTGGGCCATCTAAACGCTGTAAGTTACAGTTGATTAGGTAACATAGGTTATCCAGCTTCTCACGCGCAGCGAATGAGATTGCACCACGTGATTCTGGTTCATCCATTTCACCATCGCCTAAGAAAGCGTATACACGTTGGTTTTTAGTGTCTTTTAAGCCACGACCATCTAGGTATTTTAAGAAACGAGCTTGGTAGATTGAGGCAATTGGACCAAGACCCATAGATACCGTAGGGAACTGCCAGAATTCAGGCATTAACTTAGGGTGTGGGTATGAAGGAAGACCTTTACCATCAACTTCTTGACGGAAGTTATCAAGCTGCTCAGCTGTTAAACGACCTTCAACAAATGCACGTGCATAGATACCTGGAGAAATGTGACCTTGGTAATAAACTAAATCACCACCATCTACATCGTTTGGTGCTTTGAAGAAGTGGTTAAAACATACTTCATAGAATGCAGCTGAAGACTGGTAAGAAGCCATATGGCCGCCTAAGTCTAGATCTTTTTTCGACGCGCGTAATACGATCATGATCGCATTCCAACGAATGATTGAACGGATACGACGTTCAATGTTTACGTCACCTGGGTAAGCAGGTTCTTGATCTACCGGAATGGTATTAACGTAGTTAGTGGTTGTGCCAGTAGGCATATCAACACCGTCTAAACGGGCTTGCTCTAACACTTGCTCAAGTAAGAATTGAGCACGTTCAACACCTTCTTCACGCACAACAGACTCAAGGGCTTGTAACCACTCTTGTGTTTCTAGCGCGTCTACGTCAATTTTATTGACTTCAGACATATGGAGGTTTCCTTATGTTTAAAATACTAATTATTTTAATAAATCTTAAATTAAGTAGTTAACTAAACTTAGCTAATCACTTGCTTAATGTTGTTTGGTGCGTCTTAAACTACGTTCAATCCGCGAATGCTCTTTGCCAGCCTCTAGTAAGGCTTCTTCGATAAAGGCTAAGTGAGCATTACTAGCAAGACGAGCTTGCTCTGGGTTTCCTTCAATAACCGCATCCATCAACAGTCGTCTATGTTCTGCGAGCTGCTGGCTGATCTGTGGTTTTTTTAACAGTACAGTTAAATTCTGTAATACATTTTGCTCTAGCAAGGCCTGCATACCACGAACTAAATGTAGCAGTACAACGTTATGAGACGCTTCTGCCACACTAAAATGGAATGCATTAATTGCTTTTGCTTTTTGCACAATGTCGTCATTAACGAGCGCAATGTTGTCAAAGCTTTGTTTTACTTTTTTGAAGTCATTCGTAGTGCCGCGCATAGCTGCATAATATGCTGCGATTCCTTCAAGGGCATGACGAAATTCGAGTAAATCAAATTGTGACTCTGGATGCTTACTAATCAAATCAAAAAGCGGATCAGTGAGCCCCTCTTCAAGCTGATTTTTTACGAACGTTCCACCACCTTGGCGACGCGTTACTAACCCCTTAGCTTCTAGCTTTTGAATCGCCTCACGCAGCGAAGGTCGCGATACTTCAAATTGTTTCGCTAATTCACGTTCAGGAGGCAGCTTTTCGCCTGGCGCCAACGAACCCTCAAGAATCATATTCTCAAGTTGTTGTAAAATTACATCAGATAATTTTGCTGCTTTAATCTTTAAAGACATTTATTAACGTCCGCATTGTTATGCGCTAACCCCATAAATATCGGGTATTTAGCCTTGTGCCTTGACCAAAAAGGTAAATTGGTCATACCAAATTTGTCGCATACGTTATCAAAAACCCGTATTTCTGTCAATTTCACTACGTTCAGCGCCTAGTTACACCCTAACGTAATTCGTCTAAAGATTAAACAGTATGGATTAAAGTGGCTTTTTCTGAAGGAAAAAACAATAAAAAATAAATGGTCAGACCAGATTGATAGACAAAGCTATTAGAGGCCAGATTTAAGATGTTAGATGAATTGAGTAGCTTCGTAGCAGCGGGTTCCCCACCGTGTCGTTGAGTCGAGTGCTGGAAACAATTAGAAGTAGGATGCACTTCAGTACTGAAAAATTAAAACTCAATCGAAGTGCATTAACAAAGCAATTCATGACTAAAGTCATTCCTACAAGCTTTACTCTTGAAACTTGCTAACTCAAACACATTCCCGGCTAAAGCCAGTCCTACCTCTCGTAACACGCTAACTTTAAACGCTACGCCAAGCCACCAAACAGGGTTAATGCTGCGATGATCACTAAAAAGAACAATACATTTCTTTTGACAAGCTTCATCATGCAAGTGGCTTCGTAAGTGCAGCCAAAATGTTGCTGCTCGATTTGCTCAGCGGCAAGTGCGGTTTGTGTAACCACTTTTCGGTTACTCACTGAAAAATCGAGCACATATTTCAGCCAACAACTGGTACCTTTATTAAAGTTACCAATCACTAAATAACCAAAGCTTGCAACCCGTGCTGGTAACCAATCGAGCCAAAACAGTAAGCTATGGATCAGTTTAAAACGTTTAGCGTAAGCCACTTTATGGTCGTCTCTGGCTTTATCAGCAAAGTTTCGAACTAGCGCATAAAGAACCGCGCCAGGTACACCTAAGACCACAAACCAAAAAATAACTGCACAGTAAAAGCGAAAATTTAGCCAAGCTAAAGTTTGACCAAAAGTCTCACCTTGAGGATCATCTTCTGTCTTCTTTTGACCCATTTGTAATGCATATAAGGTCGCCGCTTCTTGGTCGTTGCGGGTTAACGCATTTAAGTAAGACTTATATAGAGCACGTTGCTTAGCACAGCCAAAACAAACCAGCAGCACAGCAACATTCACAGCCAACTGCCAAATAATAAAATCAGAGAGTTGATAAACTAAACCTGCGGCAACGACAGGCAGCATTAACCAAATTAAAAAACCAGTTGGTGAATTAAATAAGCCTTTTTCTGAGAGTTGTTTTTGCGAGTGCTTAAGATAGGTATTGGCATAAAAACCGATTTGCCAATAATTAGCGCGAGCCCCTAAGCGCTCAATCACTAAAGCAATAATTATTGAAATTAAGATCATGCTTTTACCTATATCCTTTAACTAAAACACTAAATCAAAATAGTATTGCCAATCAAAACTCGCACCAGGGTCAGTTTTTCTGCCCGGTGCAATATCACAGTGGCCTACAATGCGTGAACGGTTTATCTCAGGGTACTTTGCCATCAACGCCTTAGTCACTAAGTGTAATGCATTATACTGGGCTTGGGTATACGCTTGCGTATCTGTACCTTCAAGCTCAATGCCCACGCTAAAGTCATTACAGCGCTCTCTGCCTTCAAACGTTGAGATACCGGCGTGCCAAGCGCGTTTTTCAAAAGGCACGTACTGAATAACTTCACCGGTACGACGAATAAAGCAATGCGCAGAGACTCTTAAGCCTTTTAAATCTGCAAAGCTTTCGTGTGCCGTACAATCAATTGCCCCCATAAATAAATCATCAACATAAGGCGTGGCGAACTGCCCTGCTGGCAATGAAATATTATGAATAACAAGTAATGACACCTCGCCCTCAGGACGCTCATCGTAATGTGTACAGGGTCTTTGTAACACATTGTTTAGTTGACCCAATTCATTTATATGCATATTAAAAACTAACGATGACAATAAAGTTAAATAGTGTAAAGGGTTAAAATCTCAGGGTCTAGTTGCTTTGATTCAATCACTTAAAGTAAGAGTAAGGGTACTTGACTGTGGTCGATCTTTGTCTTCTATTAAGGGGTTAAACATAGTAAAATTTCGCCAATTTATTAATAAACAATGAGCTTTCGACATGTCAGTCCCTCACACTTTAATTAGCCAACTGGTAAAACTCGCCCTTGATGAAGATTTAGATTACCAAAGCGCAAATGACGGTGATATTACCGCGCAACTAATTCCAGAAAATGAGCTAGCCAATGCCAAAGTAATTACCCGTGAAGACTGTGTATTTTGTGGTAAAGACATTATTTTAGAAGTATTTAAGCAAGTTGACCCTACAGTAAACGTTGAAGTACTCGTAAATGACGGCGACAAAGTAGCTGCAAATAGTACACTCTTTACAGCATCAGGCTCAGCTCGCGCAATTTTAACCGCAGAGCGCACTGCCCTTAACTTTGTACAAACACTCTCTGGTACAGCAACAACAACCGCTCATTATGTAAAAGAGCTCGAAGGCACGACTACGCAGCTACTCGACACACGTAAAACAATTCCAGGTTTACGTGCGCTGCAAAAATACGCTGTAAAATGTGGTGGTGGTGCTAATCATCGCATAGGCCTTTTTGATGCATTCCTAATTAAAGAAAACCACATTGCTGCCTGCGGTGGTATTGATAAAGCCGTTGCTCAAGCAAAAATCAACCACCCTACAAAACCTGTTGAAGTAGAAGTAGAGTCACTTGATGAGCTTGAACAAGCGATCACAGCGGGTGCTGATATCATAATGCTCGATAACTTTACAGTAGAGCAAATTCAACAAGCAGTTGTGCTTACAGATAAGCGAGCAAAGCTTGAAGTTTCTGGCAACATGACACTTGAAACCTTAAAAGCCTATTCACAGGCCGGTGTTGACTTTATTTCAAGTGGCGCACTTACAAAAAATTTACAATCAATCGATCTTTCAATGCGATTTAACGCCTAACCCCCTCCCCTTACGTATTTAATGCTTTACCTAATTCGTTGACAAGAAAATAAAAAAAGCATTAAATACGTTAAAAACCTGAGAAGATAACAAAAAATCAATATCTTTTTAGCGCTTTTGACTATTTTGTATACCCACATCCTGAACCTACTCAAGATTGCAATCAATTCAATAAGTTCCTGAGCGGGTGCGGTGTTTATAAATAGTACAACTATGTAGAACTAAGCTTATTTTACATCAAACAAAGGTAGGAAAGTTCTGAAAAATTACTTTATTAACAGGAAAATGGCTTCCAAAAACGCTTAATAATGCTAAAGTAATTTTATGAACTCTGAACATAGTACGTTCTAGTAAAACTTTATTAATAATCAAGCTTTACTCAAACTAACTTTAAGTAAAATTGTAAGATTTATCCTGTAAATTAAGCCTTGATTTTACAACGCTGAAGTTACAGCTAAACTTACTAAATCATCATATCCTTTAGGAGAGGAACAAATGACACAACAAAAGCAACAGGGTTTCACCCTAATTGAATTAATGATTGTAGTTGCAATCATCGGTATTTTGGCAGCAGTAGCACTGCCTGCTTATCAAGATTACACAGCCAGAGCGAAGGGCACAGAACTAATGCTAGCAGCAAGTACAGCAAGAACTTGTGCATCAGAAAAGGCTCAAGTTGGTCAATCTCCTGATGACTGTGATACAGGTTTTGTTGCAACTAAGTATGTTAGTGGCACTACAGTATCTGCTGCTGGTGTAATCGAAGCAACAGGACAAGATGACATGGCAGGCCTTAAGATTATTCTAACGCCAAAAAATGGTGCAAATGATGCTACTGCTGCAAACTTTACAACTGGATTCACTATTTCTGAGTGGGTATGTACTGGCTCAGTTTCAGGTTCTGCGAAAGCTAGTTGGTTACCAAGTTCTTGTACCGTTCCTGCTACGCCTTAATTTTACTTTAGGATACAGTAAGAGGTTTTAACCTCTTACTTCCCTCAATGACAGTTACTCAAAAAAGTTGTTTAATATCCCCTGTAACCGATTTCATGTTCATTGGAGGGCTCTCTTTAATAGTCTATTCTCTAGTTTTTTTTTCAAATACTTCCCTCATCGATTTTGATTATGTTTTTCTTATGTGGGTACTCAGTTTCTTTGTAAATGGTCCACACTTTATAATGAGTTATAAGATTTTTTATTTTGAGTTTAAAAACAACATATTCAAGTCATTTCCATTTTTCTTTGTTGGAAATTTAGTACCAGCATTCTTAATGCTAACTATTTTCTTGGGTTTGCGTAATAATAACAAATATGTCTTCGTATTTCTTTTATATCTAATGTTTTTTACCGTTGGCTGGCATTATATAAAACAATCCTTTGGTTGTTTTCTGATATATTCCCGCTTACGTGGCTCTAATTTCACAAAACAACAAATCAATTTAATTAAGGTATCACTTTACGCCTTATGGCTAAGTTCTTTTTTTAATATATTCACCTCAGATAGCATAAAATCTTATTGGGGCTTACAATATAAAACTTATGGATTTTTATCACAAATTTCTCAACAGTTAAGTTTGATTACGTTAATGTGTGCCGCTCCAATTATTGTAACTTTAATACTATTCTACGCTAGAGAGAAAAATAGACTGTCTATTACATCCCTTACCCCTCTTGTGTGCGTCTTCATTTGGCTGTCTCCTGCTTTAAAAAATGAAGTTTTCTTTTATATGATTCCTTTTTTCCACTCTTTGCAATACATTTTATTTACATACGCATATAATAAAAATAAAAAACAAGAGAAAAGAGTAAGCTTTTTGAATTTTTTTTGGTCAGTCCCATTTGTAGTTTCAGCCCTAATTTTTTATATAATCCCTACTGAATTAGACTCAATGATAAAATTCGGTGAAATATCGAATCACACTTTTTTGATATCTGTAATATTTTTTATAAATATACACCATTACTTTTTAGATAGTAGAATGTGGAGAAGGGAAAATAATCAGGTAGTTAAATATCTTTTTCATACAAATATGATGTCCACTGGTAAGAATCAATGAAAGAAAAAAACTCAAAAGAACTGGACACTTTCCAATGGGTTGGCTTAAGTGCGCGAGGAAAAAAATTAGAAGGTGAACTATCTGGTGAAAGCATTGCTCTTGTAAAAGCTCAACTTAGAAAGCAAGGTATTACGCCTTCTAAAGTAAAGCGTAAACCGAAACCATTATTTGGAACAAGAGTACAGAAGATAACAGCAAAAGACATTGCTCTAATAACCCGTCAGATCGCAACTATGCTCGTTGCAGGTGTTCCTTTAATACAAACAATAGAAATGATTGCTTCTGGCGCAAAGAATAAAAGTGTCACCAAATTAATGGAAGGAATTGGCGATGAAGTAAAAGCTGGTGTGCCACTTTCTCAAGCTCTTCGCAAACATCCACGACACTTCGATGATTTATATTGCGATCTGGTAGCCTCTGGCGAGCAATCAGGCGCCCTCGATAAAATATTTGACCGAGTAGCACTTTATAAAGAAAAGGCTGAGGCATTAAAGTCAAAAATCAAAAAAGCCATGTTTTACCCCGTTGCGGTGTTAGTGGTTGCTTTAATCGTTACGTCAATTCTGCTTATATTCGTGGTACCGCAATTCCAAGATATTTTTAATGGTTTTGGTGCTGAATTACCTGCATTTACCCTTATGGTGATTGGTATTTCTGAGTTTATGCAGGAATATTGGTGGATGATACTTATTGCTGTTGTCGCTACAGGTTATGTTTACAAAGAAGCACTACTTAAAAGTAAAAAACTCAGAGATGCAAATGATAGAGCTATATTAAAACTGCCTGTTATTGGTATGATTTTAAATAAAGCGGCGGTTGCACGTTATGCTCGCACGCTTTCAACTACCTTTGCTGCCGGTGTGCCCTTAGTTGATGCGCTTGAT
The DNA here is from genome assembly GCF_019134595.1 of Pseudoalteromonas shioyasakiensis. Lineage (NCBI taxonomy): Bacteria > Pseudomonadati > Pseudomonadota > Gammaproteobacteria > Alteromonadales > Pseudoalteromonadaceae > Pseudoalteromonas > Pseudoalteromonas shioyasakiensis. Next base: position 3,127,209 of record NZ_CP077770.1, read on the forward strand.
TCAGCTGCTGGTGCCTCCGGGAATGCGGTTTATCGTTATGCTATTTTAGAAATAAAAGCCGAGGTAAGTTCGGGTAACTTAATGAACTGGGCGATGAAAAACGCTAAAATCTTCCCTGATATGGTGGTGCAAATGGTGGCCATAGGTGAAGAGTCTGGTTCACTTGATGGTATGCTTGCTAAAGTGGCAACGATATATGAACAAGAAGTTGATGATGCCGTAGATGGTTTATCGAGCTTACTTGAGCCACTGATTATGGCTGTATTAGGTGTGCTTGTTGGTGGTTTAATTGTTGCTATGTACTTGCCTATATTCCAATTAGGTTCGGTGATTTAACACATAGCTGTAAGCAAAACTCTAAAAGCTGATTGATTACTTGCTTCATAAAATAAATAATAAGAATAGTTCAATACAGCGAAGTAAAATCGGCCTCTAAATGGCCAGATGTTAGGTATTTTAATGGAAAACTTTTTTCTTGATATAACCACTACGATGCAAAGTCAGCAGTGGTTTTATTTTTTGACTGTAGGCTTAGTAGGCCTGTGTATTGGTAGCTTTTTAAATGTGGTGATTTACCGTTTACCACTGATGATGAAAAGAGAATGGCAAACTGAGTGCCGTATTGTATTGGCCGATGAGCTCAACTCAAAACAGCAAACAGAACAAGCTCCCTTTAATTTAGTAAAACCTAATTCGACCTGCCCTAAATGCAAAGCACCGATTAAAGCTTGGCAAAATATCCCTGTCTTAAGTTGGCTATTGCTAAAAGGTCGCTGTGCAAATTGTCAAACACCGATTTCTGTGCGCTACCCTATTGTTGAAATGCTTACTGCGGTTCTAAGTTTAGTTGTCGCCGTTGTTTTTGGCCCGACAAAGCTAGCTCTTCTATATATATTGATTACTTGGTTTTTAGTTGCATTAACCTTTATCGATGTAGATCAGATGTTATTGCCTGACCAGCTCACCCTGCCACTCGTTTGGTTAGCGCTGATTGCTGCCACTATGGATATTACCATTGCACCGAGCGATGCCATTATCGGCGCAGCAGTTGGCTACCTAAGCTTATGGAGTGTCTATTGGTTGTTTAAGCTTGCTACAGGTAAAGAAGGCATGGGTTATGGCGACTTTAAACTGTTAGCCGTGTTTGGTGCGCTACTTGGCTGGCAAGATATTTTAACTATCGTGCTGTTATCAAGTGTCGTAGGTGCCATAATCGGCATAGCGCAAATCATTATTCAAGGTAAAGACAAAACCACGCCAATCCCATTTGGGCCTTACCTTGCCATCGCAGGATGGGTCACCTTACTTTGGGGTGAGCAAATTAAAAGTTATTACTTTAACTATTTAGGTTACTAATTATGGCAAACTGGGTTTTAGGGCTAACCGGTGGTATTGGCTCAGGAAAAAGTGCAGTAAGCGCCATGTTTGAAGAGCTTGGTATTCAAGTGGTTGATGCCGACATAGTTGCCAGAGAAGTCGTTGAGCCTGGCTCTGTCGGCCTTACAAAAATTACAGCACATTTTGGTGATGAAATACTCACGAATAACGGCACGCTTGATCGCGCAAAACTAAGAGCAATTATCTTTGCCAATGAATCACAAAAGCAATGGCTAAATAACTTATTGCATCCACTTATTCGAGAATCAATGCTGAGCCAATTAAAGCAAGCCACCAGCAATTATGTCATCTTAGTTGCTCCCTTACTTTTTGAAAATGGCTTAGAAAAATACTGCAACCATACCTTGCTAATTGATGTTCCGGTTGATGTACAAATTACAAGAACTACAGCCCGTGATAATGTCTCTGTAGAATTAGCTAAGCAAATTATCGCTTCTCAAATGAGCAGAGCTGATAAACAACAAAAAGCAGGAGATATTTTAGATAATAACCGCCCTCTTGAAGAAGTAAAAACGGATGTGCAAAAACTGCATGAAAAGTATCTAATACACTCTCACTAGGCTATTGATTTTATTTATAGATTCTTATTCAATAGAAGCCCCCCGAAACCAATACAAAAGTACCAACTCGAACTCTAAACAACTGAGTTTTAGGTTAATTTTTTTGCAATTTTTCTAAAATCAGACAAGACTGATGTAATAGCCTTACTTTTTCTGTTAGATTGTGGCAATAAAGGATCAATCTAGGTGCGCAATGAATATAAACTCACCGCTACTTCGAAAATTTATTACACTCGGTCGCATTGATGCAGAGACCGTAAAATCAAAGCAGCGCGAATATAACTCTACTGCAGAGCTTATTTCTAAAACATGTGGAATGGCTGGCCATGAGCTCGCAGAGCAATGTACAGACCTTTTTCGTGTGCCTTATTTTGACATCAAAGACTTTGACGTTGCGAACATTAGCGAAGAACTAGTTAAAGACAAACTAATTCGTGAGCACCACATTCTACCTCTAGTTAAAAAAGGTCGTAAGCTCTACATTGCAGCCTCAGATCCAACCGACTACGGTGCCTTTGAAAACTTTGAATTTAGTACCGGCCTTTCATGCGAAGTGGTCGTTGTTGATTACACGCAACTTGAAAACAAAATCGAGCAATTACTTGATGCCGCAGGAGGCCTAAACTTAAGTGAAGATGAGTTTAAAGAACTTGGTGAGCTTGAAACAGAAGCCCCTCGCGATTTAACTAGCAAAGATGAAGATAAAGACGATGCCCCTATTATCGTTTACATCAATAAAATTTTGATGGACGCAATTAAAAAAGGCGCATCGGATCTACACTTTGAGCCTTATGAACACCGCTACCGCGTTCGTTTTCGTATCGATGGTATTTTGCATGAAATGGCAAGTCCGCCAAATACCTTAGCGAGCCGTTTATCCGCGCGTATCAAGGTTATGTCACGACTAGATATAGCAGAAAAACGTAAACCTCAAGACGGCCGTATAAAGCTTAAAATCACTGAACGTAAAAGTATCGACTTCCGTGTCAGTACATTGCCTACTCTTTGGGGCGAGAAAATCGTTATGCGTATTCTCGACTCATCAAGTGCCATGCTGGGTATCGATGTGCTTGGTTATGAGCCTGAGCAGAAAAAACTCTACATGGACGCACTTGAGCAACCACAAGGTATGATCTTAGTAACTGGTCCAACGGGCTCTGGTAAAACGGTATCACTTTATACAGGTTTGAATATTCTTAACCAGCCAGAGCGCAATATCAGTACTGCCGAGGATCCGGTAGAGATCAACCTTGAAGGGATTAACCAAGTACAAATTAATCCAAAGGCAGACATGACCTTTGCCAATGCATTAAAGGCTTTCTTACGACAAGATCCCGATGTAGTAATGGTTGGTGAGATCCGTGACCTTGAAACCGCTGAAATAGCAATTAAAGCGGCGCAAACTGGTCACTTAGTATTATCAACTCTGCATACAAACTCTGCGCCTGAGACCCTTACTCGTCTTTTAAATATGGGTGTTCCTGCTTATAACGTTGCAAGTTCAATCAGCCTTATTATTGCGCAGCGTCTAGCAAGACGACTTTGCCCTAAGTGTAAAACACCAGAAAAACTGCCTGATGAAGAGTTAATTCGCCAAGGTTTTGATAAAGACAAGCTCAATGAAGTTCAGTTATTCGCTCCAAAAGGCTGCGACAGCTGTACTGAAGGGTATAAAGGTCGAGTTGGTATTTACGAGGTAATGCAAATTACCCCTGAAATAGCGCAAATTATTATGCGTGGTGGTAACTCACTCGAAATCGCTGAAGTATCTCTGCGCTCAGGCTTTAATGATCTGCGTTTATCAGGCCTGAAAAAAGCCGCCGACGGTGTTACCTCTCTAGCAGAAATAAACCGAGTAACGAGTTTCTAAACAAATTCGTTACTGGATTATCAGTTTACTGTTCAGTAAGATCTGACAAAAGTGCTTATTTGAGAGTTATTCCATGCCAACAGTTGTAAACTGCCCAACATGCAAAGCCAAAGTTGAATGGTCAGAGCAAAGCCCGCATCGTCCATTTTGCTCAAAACGCTGCCAGCTAATTGATTTAGGCGAGTGGTCGTTTGAGAACAATAAAATTTCTAGCCCAATTAGCAATGCTAATGATTTGAGCCAAGATATGATTGAAGATATCGAAGCAATGCTGGCTAAGAACGATGATTCATTCTTTAAAGAATAAAGCGTCAAATACAAAAAATGCGGCATTTGCCGCATTTTTTAATATAACCTATCACTTTTAACCTTCAGAACGCTCAGCTTTGCGTTCGCCTCGATGACCATGGTGGCCCTTCTTGTGACCTTTTTTACGCAGGTGTTTTTTAATCTCTTGATAGCTTTCGCGCTGTTCATCATTTAAAACCTGCCAAATCGCATGGTCAGATTTCATTTTTAGCATTGCAAACTGCTGACCTTTTTCTTGGCGCGCATTAATCAGCTCTAATGCGGCATTTTCGTCAAATGCTTTTGTTGCTAATAACGCATCCATTTTCTCTTTGTGTGCAGCACGAGCGGCTTTCATTGCATCTTTATCGCCACGCAGTGCTTCAAATTGTGTTTTCTGCTCGGCAAAAATCGCTTTAAGTTGCGTTTGCTGCTCTTCGGTAAGTTGTAATTTATCAATACCACGCTCAGAAAGTAAAAAACGAGCCTGTGGGTTCATACCACGGTTAAAGTCTCCTTTCGCCATTGCTGATGTAGCACCTACACTGGCTGCTGCTAAACCACAAACAAGTACGAATTTAGAAAGCTTATTTGAAATAGTCATAATCATTACCTTTTGTTGGGTTGTGCTCTGTTGTCGTTTCCGACTGATGGGTTAACTATAACTAATTCAATGCAAAGGAACGCAAACCAGTGTAAAGGTTGTGTAAAGATTCACTTTTGCACAATTTACTGAGTAAAATAACCTTAAAGAAATAAATAGCTAGGTGTCAGAATGAAACTATTAATGATCGACGACGATACAGGATTGTGCGAATTACTCAGCGAGTACTTATCAGCACAAGGTTTTACGGTAGAGTGTGTTCATGATGGCGCTGAAGGCCTAAAGCAAGCTATTAAGCATAACTACGAGCTTATATTGCTTGATGTGATGCTACCATCTATGGATGGCTTTGAGGTGCTAAAACAATTAAGGCAACACAAGCTCACACCGGTGATCATGTTAACCGCGAAAGGCGAAGATTTTGATCGTATCTTTGGTTTAGAGCTAGGCGCAGATGATTATATTCCTAAGCCATTTAACCACAGAGAGCTACTAGCTCGCGTTAAAGCAATTACCCGTCGCATCGAACATATCAATAGCTTATCGAGCCAACAAGCCAGCTCATTGAGTGTTAACAGCATCAATGTTAATTTCGCAACTCGTGAGGCTTCTGTTAATGACAATGTACTCAGCCTAACCGGCACTGAGTATGAGATTCTTGCCATGCTAGTGCAACATGCTGGTGAAGTGATCAGCAAAGAGCAAATAAGTGAGCAAGTATTAGGTAGACGCCTTGCTCCTTTTGACCGTTCGATCGATATGCATGTGAGTAATATCCGTAAAAAGATAGCAGAGCACGTTAGTAACGAACGGATCAAAACCATGCGTGGCAGTGGTTATGTATTAATACAAGGCGAATAATATGCAAACTCCAAGCTGGCTAAAGCATCCCCGCCATTATTTGTTTTTAAAAATATTTGCTTGGTTTTGGGTTACTGTCATAGCGACTATCACAATACTGGTGTTTTTAAGCCAGTTAACGAGCAATGTCGGCAATGACGACCTGCGTGGACCCATGCTGAAAAATCTTGAGTACACTGCTAAAAGTATTGAGCGTATTGTTGCTAAGCACGGTAAACCAACTCAAGAGGTTTTATCTCATCCGCGCTTATCAAAGCATAAATTACTGTACTTAAACGGTGAGGTTCATGGTGTTGAAATGCTTAGCGAACCTGTATCCAAAGACATTGATTTAAGCTTGCTGAACTTTACCAAATATATGCGTCCGCAAATTATTTTTACCGATGAATACCAAGCTTATGGACCGGTAGCTTTGAATGTGCCTGAAGGTAAGTTTTATCTTTATGAAATCGATGAAAAACGCAAGAAACCGTTTTTTGTCAGCCTATGGCTAATGCCTGTTTGGCTTAAACTACTGATAGCTTTAGTTGCATCCTTGATGCTGAGTTTCTTCTTTAGCCGTAACTTAATTGCACCTATTAATAGCTTAAAAGAAACCGCAAAAAAGCTTGCTCATGGCGATTTAACTGCCCGTGCCGATGTATCTCCTACTCGTCAAGATGAGTTAGGTGTACTTGGTCGTGACTTTAATACCATGGCGGTGCAACTTGAGCAGCTTATTAGCGCTCAAAAACGACTGCTAGCAGATATTTCTCATGAACTACGCTCACCATTAACGCGTTTAAAAATGGCCACAGGCCTTGCACAAATGCAAGCCGATGATGCTCAACACGCTTATTTAGAGCGTATTGAAAAAGAGGCCAATCAGCTCGATAAAATGATTGCCGATGTACTTCAAGTTTCACGCTTAGAAGCCAAAAGCCAGACTCTGGCGTTGAGTACACAATCCTTACAAGTGATTGTAGATCATGTACTCAACGATGCTCAATTTGAGGCCAAGCAAAGTAATAAAGAGCTTATTGTAAATGGTACACTAACAGCCGATTTAAAATGCGATGAAACCTTAATAGCCAGCGCGCTTGAGAATGTACTTCGCAATGCCATTAAATACGCAGAACATTCAATCTCAATAGGCTTAGTTGAATCAGATGCTATCTACATCACTATTTGTGATGACGGTAAAGGGGTTGATGAAGCAAACCTAGCAAGGCTGTGTGAACCCTTCTTTCGCCAAGAGCATGCTCGTGATAGAAGCACAGGTGGCACGGGCTTAGGTCTTGCTATTGCAAAGAATGCTATCTCAGCACATGATGGTACACTAACACTTAAAAACCAAGAACATGGCGGACTGTGCGTAAACATCCGCCTACCTTATAAGAGTGAGTAAATGTTTTATAGTAGCGAAGCAAGTCTTGTTAATAACCTACCTAATATTAATCAGTTTTTTTCTGAGCAATTACAGCAAGACTTTCTGAGCACCGCTCATGGCAAGCTTTATTACGGCTATGCAATTCCTCAACAAGCAAAAACGGCCATCGTTATCAGTACTGGACGTATAGAGTCTTTGATTAAGTACAAAGAGTTGCTTTGGGAGCTATATCAAAATGGCTTTGCAGTTTTTAGTGTTGATCACCAGGGGCAAGGTCGCTCTTATCGTCATTTAAAAAACACTCATAAGGGTTATGTAAACCGCTTTACTGACTACGCAGATGACTTTGCTGTATTTATAGAAAAAGTGGTGCATCAACACTGGCAAGGAAAGCAGGTTTTGCTTGGTCACTCTATGGGCAGTGCCATTGCCTATGATTACCTATCGCGCTATCAGCATCAATTTGCGGGTGCTTTTTTATCAGCGCCGATGTTTGATATCTATACCAAAGGCACGCCAAAGCCTGTAGCAAAACTGGCTGCTAAAATTGCATCCTTACTTGGTCTTGGCCGCAGTTACGCATTTGGCCAACGCGATTATTTACCAGTCGACTTTGCAGCTAATGAACTAACCAGTAGTGAAATTCGATATAAACTGTTCAGAGAGCTTTATGCAGCAGAAGGTGATTTACAACTAGGTGGTGTAACCTATGGCTGGCTCAATGCGTCGTTTGATTTTATTGCCTCATTAGTCGATAAAAAAGTCAATATTCCTTTGTTTATCGCAAGCGCCGAGCAAGATACTGTGGTCGATAACGCTGCGCAATTTGCACTTACCCATAGGCAAAAGCAAGCACAACTAAAAAGCTACGCGGGCGCTCGCCACGAACTATTGTGTGAACGCGACGAGATCAGACAAACAATACTCAGCGATTTTTATCAATTTTGTGCTGAGCTTTGACGTGTTTTGTTAACCACAGAAAGTGGGTCTAGGTGCATCAAAATATCCATTTCACAATCAAAATGCGTTTGAATTAACGCCTCTACTTCATCAGCAACTTGATGGGCTCTTATCAATGATAATGAGTCTTCCAGCTCTAAATGCATCTGAATAAACTTAATTTTACCACCTTGGCGGGTGCGAATATCATGGGCGCCAAATACGTCTTGATGGCTATTCACAATGGCTAGTATTTGTTGTTTTTCTTCATCTGGGAGCTCTTTATCCATTAAGTGATCAGCACTTTCGCGAGCAATATCCCAGCTGTTATAAAGTAAATAAACAGCCACCCCAATAGCAAACAATGGATCGGCATAAGCGACACCGTACTTCGCTAACACAATTGCCAGTAGTACGGCCAAATTTAAGATTAAATCGCCTTTATAATGAATCGAGTCTGCTTTAATGGCGATTGATTCGGTGTGATTTATCACCTTAGTTTGCACAAATACCACCACGAGCGTACAAACAATAGCGAAAATACTGACCCAAATACCAAGATCTGAATGTTTTAAAGTAACAGGATTAAATAAGCGCTCAATGCCATGAAACGCTAAGAAGCAACCTGATCCAGCTATAAAAGCAGCTTGTGCAAGCCCGGCTAATGCTTCGGCTTTACCGTGACCAAAGCGATGGTCGTCATCAGCAGGGCGTAGTGCATAACCTAGCACTAAAAAACTCATCAATGATGCGGTGATATCCATTAACGAATCGGTCAATGAACCCAGCATTGACGCCGAGCCAGATGCAAGCCATGCCCAGCTTTTTGCCGCGATCATCAGACTCACCATAACAATGGTGACTATACTGGCTGTTTTAACCCAAAACTCATAACTACGATGCTGCACAACAACTTACCTTTAGTGAGTAACTGTGTTGAGTATATCATCTTTTAATTCTAGTTCGTGTATACTCAGCAGCAGATCAAATCCTTATAAATGAGATTCACATGCTTGATATTGTGTTGTACCAACCAGAAATTCCACCAAACACGGGTAATATCATTCGCTTATGCGCAAACACAGGTTATGCGTTACACCTAATTGAACCCCTTGGTTTTGAGTGGGATGATAAACGCGTAAAACGTGCAGGTCTTGATTATCATGAGTTTAGTCATGTACAGCGCCATGCCTCGTTTGAAGCATATCTAGAAAAATGCCAACCGAAAAAAGTCTATGCTTGCACCACTAAGGGCAGCCAATTTCATCATCAAGCACAATACCAACCCGGCGATTGTTTAGTGTTTGGCCCTGAAACACGTGGCTTACCTGATGATCTAATTCAGTCGTTGCCTAAAGAGCAACGTGTACGTATTCCAATGCAAAAAGACAGCCGTAGTATGAACTTATCTAACTCAGTTGCTGTATTTGTTTATGAATCTTGGCGTCAGCTGGGTTTTGTGAACGGTCAATAACTCATTGAAAAAGCGCTTGTAATAAATATTCACTAATTGTTTAGCACGACCATTTTTTATGGACTAACCTAAATAGGTGAGTTTGTTCCTAAAGATGGATTTAATGCGCTTTTTTGCCCGAGTATGCAGTATCATTTTGCTGATGCAGCACTTTTCTAGTGCTGCTTCTGCTGCTGTGTCTAATCCCTCTAACTCACAAGCCCCCAATACGACTCCCCTATTACTACTAATCTTTCTAGCGATTGTCATCCTCATTGGTGCGGTTATCTATTATCAAAGAAACCAAAAGATGACGCTGATGGATGCTCTACTTTCCCAGTCTAAAGATGGTATTTGGGTCACCGATGAACAGTTTAGGATCATAGAAATTAATAACGCATTTAGTGAAATATCGGGTTATAAAAAAGCCGATGTACTTGGTAAAAAATTCAAAGCATTAACGCAAGCTGGTCGTGATACACAACTCGAAGAAATCATCCAACAAGAGCTGAGTAATGATGGTTATTGGTCTGGCGAAATTTGGAATTTACGCAAAGATGGGCAACCCTACGCCATTGATTTGTGTATTACAAAAGTGACCACACCACGCTTTGCAAAAAGCTCTGTACGTTACGTTGGTATGTTTTCTGATGTAACTGCTCGTAAGAATAACGAGCGAACTATGCTCAAGCTCACTACCAAAGACAGTGTCACAGGCTTATCAAACCGTGCCATTTTTATAGAGTCCCTTGAAAAAGCAATCAATGCTTGTAACGACACTTACCCTAGCCTACTAATCATCTTTATCGACATAGATAATTTCAAAAAGATTAACGACTCGCTCGGTCACACAATTGGCGATGTACTGCTAAAAGAAGTGGCCTGTCGTTTAACTGACTCACTAAATTCAGGCTTTACTATTGCAAGGCTCGGTGCAGATGAATTTGCGGTACTCGTGCCGCCCTATCTTTATTCAGGTCAAACCGTATTCTTTGCTAAAAAAACCGCAGACATCATCCTTCAGCAGTTTAAAACCCCATTTATGTTAGATGGTTTTGAGACCTCGCTATCGGCCTGCTGTGGTCTTGCTATCTATCCAGACAACGCCTACAACTGTGAATACTTAATGCGCAGCGCAAATAGTGCTTTGAATCATGCAAAAAAAATGGGCCGTAATACGTATCAATTTTTTGATAAAGAGCGCCATACTCTCGACCCAACCGAGTTAACCAAAGAGAGCGCTTTATTTAAAGCCATTACCAACAATGAGTTTGAGCTTTATTTTCAGCCTAAGTTTGATGCCCAGCATAATCAGTTATACGGCTTTGAAGCATTAGTTCGCTGGCCTCAAGAAGATGGCAGTGTTATTAACCCCGATGAGTTCATTCCGCTTGCCGAACAAAATGGTGCCATTATTCCGCTCACCCAATTACTGATGGAGCAGCTGCTTAATCAACTGGCCCAGTGGCGAAAACAAAACATTTCATTTGGTAATGTCGCTATTAATATTTCAGCCTTACACTTTCAGCAAAGTAGCCTTATTGAAACACTCATCGACAACTTAGCTAAATTTGACGTACCGGCACATTGCTTAGAACTCGAGATCACAGAAAGCGCCATGATGGATAACCCTGAATTTGCAGAGCAGCAAATGAAACGTATTAAATCGATTGGTGTCCATATCGCGCTGGATGACTTTGGCACGGGTCATTCATCACTCAGTTACTTAAAGCGTTTTCCAATCGATACACTCAAAATCGACAAGTCATTCGTAAAAGATATCGATAAAAACGACCAAGATCGTAATATCACCGCCACCATAGTGCGGCTAGCTAAGTATTTGGACATAAATGTGGTTGCTGAAGGAGTAGAAACTGAAGAGCAAGCTTACATGCTGCATATTATGGGCTGTCATTTTCAACAAGGTTACTATTACTGCAAGCCATTAAAAGCCAACCAAGTCAGCGAGTTTATTAATGACACGCTAGAAAAACAGCAATCTAGCTAGTGGTTGCAACGGTACATCAAATAAAAAACGCGATTAATAAATCGCGTTTTTTATTTAACAGTGCACAATCTAAATTATTCAGATTTTTGCTCACGGCCAAGTAGTGCCATCGCAGCTTCTTTTACATCTTTATTTTCATAAAGTACTTGGTAAATTTGCTCCGTTATTGGCATTTCAATACCTGTGCGCTCAGCAAGTAAATACACTTCTTTGGTATTTCTATAGCCTTCAACAACCTGACCAATAGATTCAATTGCAGCTTCTACGCCTTCCCCCTTGCCAAGAGCAAGACCAAAGCGACGGTTACGAGATTGGTTATCTGTACAGGTTAAGATCAAGTCACCAAGGCCAGCCATACCCATAAAGGTATCTGAACGGGCACCTAATGCACACCCTAAACGGCAAAGCTCAGCTAAACCGCGAGTGATTAAGGCAGTACGTGCGTTGGCACCAAAGCCAAAACCATCAGACATACCTGCGCCAATCGCAATCACATTTTTAACTGCGCCACCAAGCTGTATACCAATGAAGTCATCATTGTTATAAACCCTAAATGAGCGGCCACAGTGTAAAAGGTCAGCTAATTGCTTAGCGAAGTCTTTCGAGGTCGACGACACCGAAATAGCGGTTGGTAAGCCCATTGCCATTTCTTTTGCAAAAGTAGGCCCTGAAAGCACAGCCAGAGGAACATCATCGCCTAGCTCTTGTACCGCTACTTCTTGCAGTAAACGCCCTGTATTTGGCTCTAAACCTTTGGTAGCCCATGCAACTTCAGCACCTTCTGACAACCAAGGTTTGATTTTTTGCAGCGTGCCAGCAAAAGCATGACTCGGCACAACAACCAAAATGATCTTGCTTGCTTTAACTGCCGTTTCTAAATCGGCTTCTAGTTGGAGGGTTTCAGGAAAGCTAACATCTGGAACATAACGTTGATTCTTTCGCTCAGCTGCAAGCGTAGCAACGTCATCGCTATTGCGGCCCCATAAGGTCACTGGGTGGCCATTTCTGGCAAAGCAAATAGCAAGGGCGGTGCCATAAGACCCCGCCCCTAATACTGTAACAGCTGATTGTGCTGTACTCATAGCTTATGCGTCTGCAGTTGCCTGTTGATCTTGAGCTGCACGTTGTTGCATGTATTGAGCAAATAGTGCGTCAAAGTTAACTGGCGCTAAGTTTAATTGTGGGAAAGTACCACGGTTAACTAGGTTTGATACTGCTTCACGTGCGTAAGGGAAAAGTACGTTCGGGCAGAAAGCACCTAACATGTGTGCAAGTTGAACTTCTTCAACTTCACCAATTGTGAAAATACCCGCTTGTTGGATTTCACATAGGAATGCTGTTTCTTCACCGATTGAAGCCGTTACTGTTAAAGCAAGAACAACTTCAAACACACCTTCTTCTAATTTGTTAGAACGAGTATCTAAGTCAAGCTTAACTTCAGGAGTCCACTCTTTTTGGAAAATAGCAGGTGAGTTAGGCGTCTCAAAAGAAACATCTTTAGTGTAGATGCGTTGGATTGAGAATTGAGCGCCGGCTTGTTCTGCTGCTGCGTTTTGATTTTCTTCGTTCATTGTAATTCCTAACTTGTATTCGTTTTTATATTTAAAATTTATTAAGCGTTAAGCTTTGCGTCTAAAAGGCCTTGCGCTTCAATTGCCATCATGTCGTCACAACCGCCGATATGTTCATCATTAATGAAAATTTGCGGAACTGTGTAACCACCATTTGCTTTGTCGATCATTTCATCACGACGCTCAGGGTGAACACCAATATCGATATTCGTGTAGTCTACACCTTTACTGTCTAATAACGCCAAAGCACGTTGGCAGAATGGACAGTATGCTTTTGTGTAAAGAACAACATTACTCATAATAATTCCTCTATCGGGCAGTGAGCCTTATTAACGACCGGTCGTTGTAGGTAAGCTAGCTGATTGCCAAGCGCCCATACCGCCCGCTAATACATAAACACGCTCAAAACCTGCTTTATGCATTGCAGTTGCGATACCTGAGGCAGTCATGCCCGTGGTACATACTAGTATAATGGGTTTAGTCTTAAACTTTTCAAGGCTTGAAAAATCAGATTGCTTTGCTTTTTCCGGATTTAAGTGAGTTGCGCCTGCAATACGGCCAGAGTTAAACTCTTTTTGTGCACGTATATCAATCACTTGACCATCATCACGGTTAATTAGCAAGGTAAGTTGCTGTGGGTTGATTTGACGGATAGCCGAAAATTTACTTTTAAACCAACTGCTGATCAGCATAGCGACTAATGCTAACCAGATAATGCTCAAAACCGGATGATTTGAGATAAATTCAATATATTGATCCATGCGTTTTCCACTAAGAAATTTAGATACCACAGCGCATAGCCATGGGTTAATTAAAATTTGCCACGCAAGTATACGTGCTTGAATTGAAAATGCTAGGGCGTGAAATATTTTAATATGACATATTGATAGCTGATCAAAACCATAAAACACGGTATGCTAGTGATATATAAGTGCCAATCTTCAGGAGCTATAATGACAGAGCATAAAAAACCATTGGTATTAATGATCTTAGACGGTTGGGGATACCGTGAAGACACAGAAAGTAACGCCATACTTGCTGCTAATACCCCAGTACTCGACAACCTTTGGGCAACCCGCCCACATACATTAATTTCAGGTTCGGGACTTGATGTTGGTTTACCTGCAGGACAAATGGGTAACTCTGAAGTAGGCCACGTAAATTTAGGTGCTGGCCGTATCGTTTATCAAGACTTTACTCGCATCACAAAAGCCATTGATGATGGTGAGTTCGATAGCAACCCAGCGCTTGTTGATAATATCGACAAAGCTGTAAATGCAGGCAAAGCCGTGCATATTATGGGGCTTTTAAGCCCAGGTGGTGTTCATAGTCATGAAGACCACATTTTGGCAACGATTGAACTTGCTGCTAAGCGCGGTGCAAAAGAAGTTTACTTCCACGGTTTCTTAGACGGCCGTGACACACCGCCACGTAGTGCAAAAGCATCAATTGAGCGCATCGAAGCCTTATTTGCAGAGCTTGGCTGTGGCCGCTTAGCAACGCTTGTTGGTCGTTACTATGCAATGGACCGCGATAACCGTTGGAATCGTGTCGAGCTTGCATATGATGTTATGGTTAGTGGCATTGCTGAATACAGCTACACTGACGGTGTAACCGCACTAGAAGCGGCTTATGCACGTGACGAGAACGACGAGTTCGTAGCAGCAACAACTGTTGTGCCAGAAGGCCAAGCAGCTGCTGAGATCAATGACGGCGACACTGTTATCTTTGCTAACTTCAGAGCAGACCGAGCACGTGAAATGACTCGTGCCTTTGTTGATGCTGACTTCAGTGGTTTTGATAAGAAAAAATCACCACAGTTAAGCGCTTTTGTGATGATGACAGAGTACGCAGCAGACATTAAAGCGCCGATTGCGTTTGCCCCAGAGCCTTTAACAAATGTATTAGGCGAATGGTTAGAGAAGCAAGGTAAAACACAGCTACGTATTTCTGAAACAGAAAAATACGCACACGTGACCTTTTTCTTCAGCGGTGGTCGTGAAGATGAATTTGTTGGTGAGACTCGCGAACTAATTCCATCACCACAAGTTGCAACATACGATCTGCAACCAGAAATGAACTCTGAAATGCTGACCGATAAATTGGTTGAAGCAATCGCTAGCGGTAAATACGATGCTATCATCTGTAACTACCCTAACGGAGACATGGTAGGTCACTCTGGCGTATTCGAAGCAGCAGTGAAAGCATGTGAAGCAGTTGATCATTGTATTGGTCGTGTAGTTGCAGCACTTGAAGAACATGGTGGTGAAGCGCTTATTACAGCCGATCATGGTAATGCTGAACAAATGGCTAACCCAGCAACGGGCCAAGCACATACCGCACACACCAGTGAGCCAGTGCCATTTATCTATGTTGGCCGTAATGCAACACCACATGATGGTAAAACATTGAGTGACGTGGCTCCAACTATGCTTCACCTACTCGGCTTAGAGCAGCCAAGTGAAATGACTGGTAAACCAATCATGACGCTGAAATAAGCTATGAGTAAATGTATTAACCACTTCCTTAAAACTGGTTTAATACTGACTTCATTAGTAGCAACTTCGGTTGTTGCTAATGAAGATCAAACCAAAAAAGACTTATCAGACATTCAATCAGCTTTACAAAAAACAGAGGCTGAGCTTAAAGGTCAACGCAAGTCCATTGCCCAAATGCGTAAAGATCTGCGCGCCCATGAACTCGACATAGCTCAAAATGCCAAAGCATTAAACCTTGCCGCCCAATCTGTTAAAGAAAATGAGCAACAACAGCGAGAACAACAAGCTAAAGCCGAGCAACTTAAAGCCCAGCAAGCAGAGCGCCAAACCTTATTAGCCGCACAACTAAAAAGCGCCTACATGGCGGGTAGCCATGACTACTCAAAAATGTTGCTTAACCAACAAGATACAGCCAAAATTGAGCGCACACTAAGTTATTATAATTATTTAAATAAAGCACGTATTGAGCAAATTGAAGAGCTCAAAGCACTACAGCAAGAAATTGCAGACAACCAAGCTGAGCTTGAAAAAACCAAACAACGTCTAGTTGCCTTATATGATGAGCAAAAAAGACGCCAGCAAGCTCTGGTCAATGCACAACAAGAGCGTAAAACTAACCTCAATAAACTCCAGTCAGCGTTAAAAGAAACTAAAAGCTCTATTGATTACTTAAAAGAAAATGAGCAAACCCTGATCACCGCTATTGAAGAGCTTGAACAAGAGCGAAGTGAAAAGGTTGAATTACTAGGCTTACAAAGTAGTAAGGGCAAACTCGACTGGCCAACCAAAGGGGCATTACGCCACCGCTTTGGGCAGCGCAAGCACGGCAACATAGATTGGAAAGGCGTACTTATCAGCGCTAAAGAAGGCAGTAATGTTAAAAGCGTACAGAACGGCCAAGTTGTTTACGCAGACTGGCTAAATGGCTTTGGCTGGGTTATCGCTATTGATCATGGCGATGGCTTTATGAGCTTATATGGTCACGCTCAAACTCTACTTCGCGATGTTGGCGACCTTGTTAGAGAAGGCGAAACAATTGCATTAGTCGGTCAAAGCGGCGGACAACCGGATCCTGGTCTATACTTTGAAATACGCCACAAAGGACGCGCAGTAAATCCTGTAAAATGGTGCAGACGCATTTAATTGATTAAATAGCTGCACTCTATGAGGAGCAGCTGATGCTAAACACAACTTACTCTTACAAAGCTCATTTATCCCCAGCTAAGTTTTTTACTCAGCTGTCTTTTTTATTACTTGTCAGCTTGCTATGCCTGATACTGCAATCGTTTCAGGCTGTTGCAAAACCCTCGTTACAGTCACTACAGCATCAGCAACTAAACGAAATTCTATTTAATATCCATACATATTATGTTGATGATCTGAAACTACAAAACACATTTGTAACCCAGCCTGATAACTTACAAGTCGAAGCGTTATTCGAACGCCTTGATCCATACTCAAAATACCTCGACGAAACTGAGCTCGATGCGATTTTCAGTAGCACTAATGGTAGATACACGGGACTCGGTATCGAAGTAAAAGTTGAAGATGGTCGCGTGTATATTGTTAACACTATTAATAACTCACCTGCGGCGGTTGCGGGTCTTCAGGTAAATGATGAAGTTATAGCGATTAATCAACAACCTATTTTAGACAAAAGTATCGAAGAAGTGGCTAAATTAATTCGCCAAAGCGGTCAAAGTGCTGTCGATGTCGCAGTTAAAAGAGAGAAAGATACTGAGTTAAATTTCTCGATAAAGCGCCAACAAATCAACTTACAAAGCGTTCATGGCCATTTAGCAGATACAGGCGTTGCGCTTATCAGTATCAACTCATTCAATAACCACACATTACACGATGTTGCTCGGGAACTTGCAAAAATGCAGGTTACCAATAGTTTCCCTCTTTCAGGTTTAATTATTGATTTACGTGATAACCCAGGCGGTACATTACAAGGGGCCATTGAAGTTGCAGATCTGTTTTTAGATAAAGGCACCATAGTATCAACCAAAGGCCGCTTTAATGAAGCTAATCAGAAGTATAAAGCCCATAAAGGCGACATACTCAGTGGCGCTCCCATTGCTGTACTGATTAACGAAAACTCTGCCTCTGCGGCTGAAATACTTGCAGCAGCATTAAGAGATAATCAACGAGCGGTGCTAATTGGCGAAACTTCTTTTGGTAAGGGCTCAGTGCAATCCTTGATACCCCTCGGTAACGGTAATACCGCATTGAAACTGACTACAGCACGTTATTACACACCTTCGGGTCAATCTATCGATGGGAAGGGGATCACCCCAGATGTGAGTATTAATCAAACAATGCTTTCAGAAATTGACCAAGGCGTTATAATAAAAAACATCCAAGAATTGGCGCTTTTTAGCTCACTTCTAGATGGACAAGACAAAAAGCAACTTACAGCAAAGCAGCTCTTTATTATGCAGTAAGTAAATGCTCACAACGGATATAATAATTACAAAAAGTGAATTTAAAAACAGGCTTATTACTCGCCGTATGTTGCCTACCGCTATTTTGCCAAGCAAAGCAAATAGCCATAGTAATTGATGATATAGGCAACCATCAGCGAGATCTTGAAATATTAAACTTACCAGGGCAAGTGAGCTTCTCAATCTTGCCCCATACACCCTATTCGCAAATATTTGCTGAACGTGCTAGTAGAACTCATAAAGAACTACTTTTACATGTACCAATGCAAGCGCTTGATAAAACTAAAGCACTTGGTCCGGGTGCACTCACTGATACTATGAGTAAGTCAGAGTTACAAACAACACTTGGTCATGCGTTAGCCTCTCTACCACAAGTAAAAGGGGTAAATAACCACATGGGCTCTGAGTTAACACAACTTACACAGCCAATGAAATGGACGATGGAAATATTAAAGAAACGCGGTTTGTACTTCTTAGATAGCCGTACAACGAGTCAAAGTGAAGCACAAAATGTTGCTAACCTGTATGGTGTTGCAAACGTATCTCGTCATGTATTTCTTGATAACAATGTCACCCAAAGTCAGCTACAACATCAACTTGAAGAACTAAAAAGCAAAGCTGAACACTTCAACTACGCAATCGCCATTGCCCATCCCTACCCAGAAACCGTTGCTTTTCTACAACAAGCCCTTCCAGAACTACAGCAACAAGGCTTCGAACTTGTTCCCCTCTCACAACTAGTCGAAACAAAATACATTCAACTAGCCAAAGCAGAGCAAAGGCAAGGGGAATGAGCGTTATAAACGAGAGTTAGCGAGATTAAAGTTTGCGATGGGAAAGTTTGGAAGTCTGGCGTAGGTTGGGTAGAGCGAAGCGAAACCAAACACAGAGCTATCAGCTTTCAGCCGTCAGCTATCAGCCGCACAGTGTGGGTGTTTGGTGCTGCGTCTCCCTCTAACGAAGGTTCTAGGTTCTAGGTTCTAGGTTCTAGGTTCTAGGTTCTAGGTTCTAGTACTTCATCACACAAGTTCTGACTAGTTGAGGGCACCATAAGCCCGCTGAAGTTTTTCACGAGCTAATTCAACATTAAACATCCAGTTTATACTTGTTCTTTCTTTATTCCTGCTCCATTCCCAGGCCGCGAGCTCTGTCTTTAGTTCTTCCATACTTGCTATACGTCTATCTAAACATTGCTTATTCATATTACCAATTTCTATCTCGACCATATTCAACCAACTCGCGTGTTTTGGTGTGTAATGTAATTCTAGTTTATTTAAAATCCGGCGTGCTTCCTGTGGAGAAAATGCTTTATATAACGCTCCTTCTGTATGAGTTGATAAGTTATCTAACACAACTTTTATTTTGTTCGCATGTGGATAATGAAGATCAACTAAATCCCTCATACAATTAGCAAAGTCAATTTTCGTCTTTCTTTCTGTTGCTTTAACATGCCGCCACCCTCGATGGCGATCGAAGAATACAAATAAGTTGGCCACACCTACACGTTTATATTCATAATCTAACCGCTTAGTCTGCCCCGGCTTCATTGGTTGTGCCGGTCGAGTATCATCTACAAGTTGTTTCATCGCCTCATCAAAGTTAATTATGGGGCTTAACTCGTCTGCTGGCTCAGCATACAACTCGAGCACATGTTCCATCCGCGCGATATATTCGGCATCCATTGTCGCCACACACCACATCTTTTTTTGCCATGGTTTTAGTGCATTCTCTTTAAGACGCCTCCGTATTGTTTCATACGAGATACTATTTAAATCTGTTAGTGTAACTAATCGCTCTCCAAGTAAAGATAATGTCCATCTAGCGTGACCTGTTGGTGGCTTAGTACAAGCTGTGGCGATTAAGGTTGCTTCATCTTTCGCAGAAGTTTTTCTCATTGCACCACTTCGTGCACCTTCATTCAAAGCTGCCGCTAGATTTTCTTCAACAAACTGGCGTTTGACTCGAAATACGGTAGAAGAGCTCACTTGAACTGCTTCACATATTTGCTCTGTTGTATATCTACAACGGTCAGCTTTTAATAAAATAGCAGCACGCTTGTACTTTCGAACATTGACCATGCCTTTTTTGCAATAGTCTATTAATTCTTGTTTTTCTTCTTCTGATAATTCAACAATATACTTTCGGTTCATAACAATATTAAGTAAGTTTATATGAGTTAAAGGATCGTTGATTAGGGTAAAAGTTCATTATGAATAAAGAAGAGTCGCCACTGTTTACAGCAAAGCAAGGTCAGTATTTAGCATTTATTTATTACTACACAAAAGTGAATGGGATTGCGCCTGCTGAAAGTGATTTTGAGCGCTACTTTGGAACCGCATCTTCAAGTGTTCATTCAATGATTTCAGTTCTTAAGAAGAAGAAATTTATAACATCAGTTACTGGAAAAAGCAGGAGTATTGAATTATTGATTGAAAAAGATCAGTTACCTGAATTTAAGTAGGGGCAACTGATCAAAATATATGTGAAAGAGTACTAGGTTCTAGGTTCTAGGTTCTAGGTTCTAGGTTCTAGGTTCTAGGTTCTAGGTTCTAGGTTCTAGGTTCTAGGTTCTAGGTTCTAGGTTCTAGGTTCTAGGTTCTAGGTTCTAGGTTCTAGGTTCTAGGTTCTAGGTTCTAGGTTCTAGGTTCTAGGTTCTAGGTTCTAGGTTCTAGGTTCTAGGCAAAGTGTACTTGTAGGAATGGCTTTAGCCATGAATGTGTTTGTAAAGGTCTAGATTCGGCACTGAAGTGCCTCCTACGGGGGGTTGTTGCTGAAGGTAACTCTGTACTAAACAACCCTGCAGTTCAACTTTACCCTTGCTAACTTGCAACTCGCTAACTCGTGTTGGGTTTCGCTCTGCTCTGCAAATCCTACAAGGGTGAGCAAGGAGAGTGCTGAGGACGACTCTGTACAGGACAACCCCACAGTTCAACTGACAGCTCTAAACGCAAAAAAGCCCGACTCTTTCGAATCGGGCTTTCTCTTATTTGGAGCCTGGCGATGACCTACTTTCACATGGCAAATGCCACACTATCATCGGCGCTGTTTCGTTTCACTACTGAGTTCGGCATGGGGTCAGGTGGGTCCAAAACGCTATTGTCACCAAGCAAATTTGGTTCGTTAATCGCCTTGGCAATTAACTAAAATTCGGAATTCTGATATCAGTAAATGTCTACTTTAGTTTCTTAACTTCTGTCTGTTACGATGTCACAAAACGCGTTTGGCGTTGTATGGTTAAGCCTCACGGGTAATTAGTACAGGTTAGCTTAATGGCTCGCACCACTTCCACATCCTGCCTATCAACGTTGTAGTCTTCAACGGCCCTTCAGAGACTTTAAAAGTCTAGTGAGAACTCATCTCGAGGCCTGCTTCGCGCTTAGATGCTTTCAGCGCTTATCAGTTCCGAACGTAGCTACCGGGCAATGCCATTGGCATGACAACCCGAACACCAGCGGTTCGTTCACTCCGGTCCTCTCGTACTAGGAGCAACCCCTCTCAATTCTCAAACGCCCACGGCAGATAGGGACCGAACTGTCTCACGACGTTCTAAACCCAGCTCGCGTACCACTTTAAATGGCGAACAGCCATACCCTTGGGACCGACTTCAGCCCCAGGATGTGATGAGCCGACATCGAGGTGCCAAACACCGCCGTCGATATGAACTCTTGGGCGGTATCAGCCTGTTATCCCCGGAGTACCTTTTATCCGTTGAGCGATGGCCCTTCCATTCAGAACCACCGGATCACTATGACCTACTTTCGTACCTGCTCGACGTGTCTGTCTCGCAGTTAAGCTGGCTTCTACCATTACACTAACCGTACGATGTCCGACCGTACTTAGCCAACCTTCGTGCTCCTCCGTTACTCTTTGGGAGGAGACCGCCCCAGTCAAACTACCCACCAGGCACTGTCCGTAACCCCGATTAGGGGCCAACGTTAGAACATCAAAACTACAAGGGTGGTATTTCAAGGACGGCTCCACAAAAACTAGCGTTTCTGCTTCAAAGCCTCCCACCTATCCTACACATGTAGGTTCAATGTTCAGTGCCAAGCTGTAGTAAAGGTTCACGGGGTCTTTCCGTCTAGCCGCGGGTACACAGCATCTTCACTGCGATTTCAATTTCACTGAGTCTCGGGTGGAGACAGCGTGGCCATGGTTACACCATTCGTGCAGGTCGGAACTTACCCGACAAGGAATTTCGCTACCTTAGGACCGTTATAGTTACGGCCGCCGTTTACCGGGGCTTCGATCAAGAGCTTCGTCCGAAAACTAACCCCATCAATTAACCTTCCGGCACCGGGCAGGTGTCACACCGTATACGTCATCTTGCGATTTTGCACAGTGCTGTGTTTTTAATAAACAGTCCCAGCCACCTGGTCACTGCGGCTCCCGTCCGCTTAGAGAGCAAGTCTCATCACAGATAGGAGCGTACCTTCTCCCGAAGTTACGGTACGATTTTGCCTAGTTCCTTCACCCGAGTTCTCTCAAGCGCCTTAGTATTCTCTACCTGACCACCTGTGTCGGTTTGGGGTACGATTCGGTATAATCTGAAGCTTAGAGGCTTTTCCTGGAAGTATGGCATCAACAACTTCACACCCTTGGGTGCTCGTCTCGTGTCTCAGTCTTAAGAGTCCGGATTTTCCTAAACTCTCAACCTACTCACTTTCACATGGACAACCAACGCCATGCTTGTTTAGCCTGCTCCGTCCCCCCATCGCAATTATACCAAGTACGGGAATATTAACCCGTTTCCCATCGACTACGCCTTTCGGCCTCGCCTTAGGGGTCGACTTACCCTACCCTGATTAACATGGGATAGGAACCCTTGGTCTTCCGGCGTGCGGGTTTTTCACCCGCATTATCGTTACTCATGTCAGCATTCGCACTTCTGATACCTCCAGCATACCTCCCGGTACACCTTCAACGGCTTACAGAACGCTCCCCTACCACTCAAACAAAGTTTGAATCCGCAGCTTCGGTGCATAGTTTAGCCCCGTTACATCTTCCGCGCAGACCGACTCGACCAGTGAGCTATTACGCTTTCTTTAAAGGATGGCTGCTTCTAAGCCAACCTCCTGGCTGTCTGGGCCTTTCCACATCGTTTCCCACTTAACTATGACTTTGGGACCTTAGCTGGCGGTCTGGGTTGTTTCCCTCTTCACGACGGACGTTAGCACCCGCCGTGTGTCTCCCGGATAGTACTTTACGGTATTCGGAGTTTGCAAAGGGTTGGTAAGTCGGGATGACCCCCTAGCCTTAACAGTGCTCTACCCCCGTAAGTATTCGTCCGAGGCTCTACCTAAATAGATTTCGGGGAGAACCAGCTATCTCCCGGTTTGATTAGCCTTTCACTCCTAGCCACAGGTCATCCCCTAACTTTTCAACGTTAGTGGGTTCGGTCCTCCAGTTGATGTTACTCAACCTTCAACCTGCCCATGGCTAGATCACCGGGTTTCGGGTCTATACCTTGCAACTATACGCCCAGTTAAGACTCGGTTTCCCTACGGCTACCCTAATCGGTTAACCTCGCTACAAAATATAAGTCGCTGACCCATTATACAAAAGGTACGCAGTCACCCTCGAAGGGCTCCTACTGCTTGTACGTACACGGTTTCAGGTTCTATTTCACTCCCCTCACAGGGGTTCTTTTCGCCTTTCCCTCACGGTACTGGTTCACTATCGGTCAGTTGGGAGTATTTAGCCTTAGATGATGGTCCACCTATATTCAGTCAAAGTTTCACGTGCTCCGACCTACTCGATTTCACTTAAGATGCATTTTCGTGTACGGGACTATCACCCTGTATCGTCAAACTTTCCAGAATGTTTCACTAACACATAATAAGCTTAAGGGCTGGTCCGGTTTCGCTCGCCGCTACTTCCGGAATCTCGGTTGATTTCTGTTCCTACGGGTACTTAGATGTTTCAGTTCTCCGCGTTCGCCTCTTACACCTATGTATTCAGTGTAAGATACCTGCAAGCAGGTGGGTTTCCCCATTCGGAAATCCTAGTCTCAAGCGCTTTTTACTAGCTTGACTAGGCTTATCGCAAGTTAATACGTCCTTCATCGCCTCCAACTGCCAAGGCATCCACCGTGTACGCTTAGTCACTTAACCATACAACCCAAACGGGTCTTTGTTAGTGACAGCTGTTAACTTCGCCAGAAGTTAATTCATCAAATAATGATGAGAATACTAAAGTAGATACCAATTAATCTTTCGATTAATGGCATATTTTTACTTTTGAAAACTCTTTATAAATAACAATGTTATCTATAAGAATTTTAATATCAGCTTTCCAAATTTTTAAAGAGCATATTAATTAGTTAAACCAAGCGGTTTAGCTAACTAACAATCATCTGTGTGGACACTACGAACAAATAAGTTCTAAATCGTATAAGGAGGTGATCCAGCCCCAGGTTCCCCTAGGGCTACCTTGTTACGACTTCACCCCAGTCATGAATCACTCCGTGGTGAACGTCCTCCCGAAGGTTAGACTATCCACTTCTGGAGCAACCCACTCCCATGGTGTGACGGGCGGTGTGTACAAGGCCCGGGAACGTATTCACCGCATCATTCTGATATGCGATTACTAGCGATTCCGACTTCATGGAGTCGAGTTGCAGACTCCAATCCGGACTACGACGCACTTTAAGTGATTCGCTTACCCTCGCAGGTTCGCAGCACTCTGTATGCGCCATTGTAGCACGTGTGTAGCCCTACACGTAAGGGCCATGATGACTTGACGTCGTCCCCACCTTCCTCCGGTTTATCACCGGCAGTCTCCTTAGAGTTCCCGACCGAATCGCTGGCAACTAAGGATAGGGGTTGCGCTCGTTGCGGGACTTAACCCAACATCTCACAACACGAGCTGACGACAGCCATGCAGCACCTGTATCAGAGTTCCCGAAGGCACCAAACCATCTCTGGTAAGTTCTCTGTATGTCAAGTGTAGGTAAGGTTCTTCGCGTTGCATCGAATTAAACCACATGCTCCACCGCTTGTGCGGGCCCCCGTCAATTCATTTGAGTTTTAACCTTGCGGCCGTACTCCCCAGGCGGTCTACTTAATGCGTTAGCTTTGAAAAACAACTCCGAAGAGCCGAGCTTCTAGTAGACATCGTTTACGGCGTGGACTACCAGGGTATCTAATCCTGTTTGCTCCCCACGCTTTCGTACATGAGCGTCAGTGTTGACCCAGGTGGCTGCCTTCGCCATCGGTATTCCTTCAGATCTCTACGCATTTCACCGCTACACCTGAAATTCTACCACCCTCTATCACACTCTAGTTTGCCAGTTCGAAATGCAGTTCCCAGGTTGAGCCCGGGGCTTTCACATCTCGCTTAACAAACCGCCTGCGTACGCTTTACGCCCAGTAATTCCGATTAACGCTCGCACCCTCCGTATTACCGCGGCTGCTGGCACGGAGTTAGCCGGTGCTTCTTCTGTAAGTAACGTCACAGCTAAGTGCTATTAACACTTAACCTTTCCTCCTTACTGAAAGTGCTTTACAACCCGAAGGCCTTCTTCACACACGCGGCATGGCTGCATCAGGCTTGCGCCCATTGTGCAATATTCCCCACTGCTGCCTCCCGTAGGAGTCTGGGCCGTGTCTCAGTCCCAGTGTGGCTGATCATCCTCTCAAACCAGCTAGGGATCGTCGCCTTGGTGAGCCATTACCTCACCAACTAGCTAATCCCACTTGGGCTAATCTTATGGCGTGAGGCCCGAAGGTCCCCCACTTTGATCCGTAGACATCATGCGGTATTAGCAGTCGTTTCCAACTGTTGTCCCCCACCATAAGGCATATTCCCAAGCATTACTCACCCGTCCGCCGCTCGACGCCAGAGGTGCAAGCACCTCTTCGTTTCCGCTCGACTTGCATGTGTTAGGCCTGCCGCCAGCGTTCAATCTGAGCCATGATCAAACTCTTCAATTAAAAGTTTTTTCTGTCCCGAAGGACATGCTCAATGAATTCTGAATTTTGATATCTTTCGATATCGAATTGACTGTGCTGAAACAAGTAAACTTGTTTCCGTTGGTCACTCAGTTCAATTGAGACTCTAAATTTGTTTGCGTCATCTAGCGAACTAGAATCTGCTGTTAGAACTCAATCTGTACGAGTGCCCACACAGATGATTGCTTTATATTGTTAAAGAACGTTTTGAGATACTTTTGCGTCTCAAGGGCTGTGCATTCTACGCAAGCCGTTATTTTTGTCAACACTTAATTTTGAGAAAAGTTTATTTTTTCAAAACTCAGTTTTACTTGACTCAATCGACTCGTTGTTTTGCTTGTTTGTAAGCAGTCCGCCGTGTCGATGGATGCGCATTATAGGGATGCCGCGAATTAACGCAAGCACTTTTTTGAGAAAACTTAAAAAAATCTGCCTTTTGTATCCTTTTTAGTCTAAACACCACAAAAGAGAAACTTTATTAACGCTTCAATAACTTTTTAACCGTATTTAAGGCCATAAAAGTACAATACTCTAAAAACAAAAAAACCCAGCAATATAGCTGGGCTTTTAAAAATTCGCATTTCTAGGCGTTAAGCAATGCCGTATTGATCACGGTATGCTTTTACTGCGGCTAAATGCTCATCCATTGTGCCTTTCGCCTCTAGGTAACTAATTAAGTCAGCTAGTTTTACAATCGAGATAACTTTAGTGCCGAAGTCGCGCTCTACTTCTTGAATAGCAGATAACTCAGCTTTACCTTTCTCTTGGCGGTCAAGTGCAATTAAAACACCACTTAAGTCTGCACCATTTTCTGCAATGATTTCCATAGATTCACGAATAGCTGTACCCGCAGTGATCACGTCATCAACTAACATGATCTTACCTTTAAGTTCAGAACCTACTAATGTACCACCTTCACCGTGTGCTTTTTTCTCTTTACGGTTAAAACAATATGGTACATCTTTGTCGTGATGATCAGCTAAAGCAACTGCTGTCGTTGTTGCGATTGGAATACCTTTATAAGCAGGGCCGAATAATACATCGTAATCAATGCCCGAATCTTCAAGTGCCGCGGCATAAAAGCGACCCAAGCGTGCAAGGTCACGACCGGTATTAAATAAACCAGCATTGAAGAAATAAGGACTAGTGCGGCCAGACTTTAAAGTAAACTCACCAAATTTTAGCACCTGCTTTTCAAGTGCGAATTCAATAAACTCTTTTTGATAATCTTTCATAACTAATAAACCTACTTCTTTATTAAGCTAATGCTTGCTTTTGAACGTCGATAATTTCACGAATTGAGTGCTTAGCTAATGTAAGTAGCTCATCAAGTTCGTCGAATGAGAAAGGTTCGCCTTCAGCTGTACCTTGAATTTCGATGATTTTGCCAGTTTCGGTCAAGATCACGTTCATATCTGTTTCGGCTTCAGAATCTTCTAGGTACTCAAGGTCACTAATTGGTTGACCTTTATATACACCAACTGAAATTGCCGCAATCATATGCTTAAGTGGGTTTGAATTAATCATACCTTTACTACGCATGTAAGTAAGCGCATCAACTAATGCAACGCATGCGCCACTGATTGATGCTGTACGCGTACCGCCATCAGCTTGAATAACATCACAATCGATAGTAATGGTGTTTTCACCTAACGCCTTTAAATCAACCGCAGCACGAAGTGCTCGTGCGATTAAGCGTTGAATTTCCATAGTACGACCGCCCTGCTTACCGCGCGATGCTTCACGACCATTACGAGTATGTGTTGAACGAGGTAACATACCGTATTCAGCCGTAACCCAACCTTTACCTTGGCCTTTCATAAAGCGTGGTACACCAGCTTCAACAGTTGCTGTACACAAAACTTTAGTATTTCCAAACTCTACTAATACTGAACCTTCAGCATGCATAGTGTAATTACGTGTAAATGTAACCGGTCTAATTTGGTTAGGTGTTCTTTCGCTTGGACGCATTAACGATCCCCTTAATTCTGAATTTGCCACATTATAAGTCGATGTGGTGCCAGATGCCATGTTCATTTACATAATTAACTGCATCAGAAAATCACATTTCAGAAAATTTACGCTAGAGGTTAAAAGCTGATTCGGTATAATCAGTCAACTTTGTAAATTTAATAACACTAGGAAATCATCCATGATCCACAGCATGACAGCTTATGCGCGCCGCGAAATTAAAGGCGAATGGGGCACTGGCACTTGGGAAATTCGTTCAGTAAACCAACGTTACCTTGAAACTTTTATCCGCGCACCTGAGCAATTTCGTGGCATGGAACCGGTTATTCGTGAGCGTTTACGTAAACATTTACAACGCGGTAAGGTTGAAGTTTTCTTAAAGTTTGCTGCAAATCCAGCGCATGTTGGTGAGTTAACAATTAACGAATCACTCGCTGAGCAATTAATAAAAAGCGCACAATGGGTGCAAAACCAAAGCAATGGTGACATCAACCCTGTTGATATTTTACGTTGGCCTGGCGTTATGGAAGCCGAAGAGCTCGACATGGATAGCGTAAACACTGCGCTAATTGCAGGGTTTGACCAAGTAATTGAAGATTTTAAACAAGCTCGCGGCGATGAAGGCGCAAACTTACAAGAAATGATAGCAACTCGCCTTGATGCTATTTTAGAGCAAGTAACCATTGTTGAAGCTCACTTACCTGAAATCGCTAAATGGCAGCGCGAAAAACTAAACCAAAAGCTTGAAGAACTAAAAACTGACATCGATGAGTCTCGCCTTGAGCAAGAGCTTATTTATCTTGCGCAAAAGCAAGATGTTGCTGAAGAACTTGACCGCTTAAAGTCGCATGTTAAAGAAACCAAAAAAATCTTAACTAAAGGCGGCGCATGTGGCCGACGCCTAGACTTTATGATGCAAGAGTTTAACCGTGAAGCAAACACGTTAGCGTCAAAGTCTATCAACAGTGACATCACAAACGCTGCGGTAGAGCTAAAAGTGTTAATCGAGCAGATGCGCGAACAAATTCAGAATATTGAATAAACGCACTTTACAGCATTTTTACAAGACCCAGCACCTGCTGGGTCTTTTGTTTTGAAAGTCTAAAAGCGGGCAAACTTGAGCACTTTTAGTGAAATAAAGTACAATAGTTTAATTAAAGGCTTGGATTAGCGATAGTCCGAGCCTGTTTATTTTTTATTAGAGACAGATCATGGCGCAAACTCGCGGAAATTTATTTATCTTGTCAGCTCCATCAGGGGCTGGTAAATCAAGCTTAATTGGTGCTTTACTAAAGAAACACAGCGATATGAAAGTATCAGTTTCGCACACTACTCGCTCACCTCGCCCGGGCGAAGAAAACGGTGTGCACTATCATTTTGTTTCTGTGGATGAGTTCAAAGCGCTAATTGAGAAAAATGACTTTTTTGAATGGGCGCAAGTGTTTGATAACTACTATGGTACGTCTAAGCAAGCAATCGAAAGCCAACTTGCAGCTGGTATTGACGTATTTTTAGATATCGATTGGCAAGGTGCTCAGCAAATCCGCAAATTAGTTGATGATGTTGAGACTATCTTTATTCTTCCACCATCAAAAGAAGAACTTGAATCACGCTTAAATAACCGTGGCCAAGACTCAGCTGAAGTAATAGCAGGAAGAATGGCAAAAGCACAATCAGAAACATCACACTATAATGAGTATGATTATGTTGTGGTTAACGATGACTTTGATACTGCACTTACAGAAATCGAAACTATCGTTATGGCTAAACGTTTATCGTTAAAAAGCCAAACTGTGCGCCATCAGGCGTTATTAGAGAACTTACTTAAGTAATACTTTTTAAGAATAAGATAAAAATTAACCACAAGCTATTGGCGAATTTAACTTGGTACAGTAAACTACGCCTTTGCTTAAGAATTTATTTGGAGTGCTAAGATGGCTCGCGTAACTGTTGAAGATGCAGTAGATGCAATTGGTAATCGTTTTGACTTAATTTTAGTTGCGGCTCGTCGTGCCCGCCAAATCGCGGTTGGTGGTAAAGATCCACTCGTTGATGCTGAAAATGACAAACCAACGGTTATTGCTTTACGTGAAATTGAGAAAGGGTTAGTAGATAGCTCTTCTATGGACGTAATTGATCGTGAAGAACAACAACATCAAGAAGCAGCAGAAATGGCTGCTGTGGCTGCTATCGTAGGTGGCAACCAGTAATCAAGCTCCCCGCTTTGATTTAGCTATACGGCTAGTATTTCTACACTAGCCGTTGGCAAGCCCTTCTTTTCATCGTATATTCTATTCATACCGTTACCGATTTACTTCATTTGCGCATTGGAGTGTGACTTTGTATCTATTCGAAGGCCTCAAAAAGAAAATATCCGAATACTTACCACCTGCTGATATTGAGCTGGTACAAAAAGCATACGTGGTCGCTCGCGAAGCCCACGAAGGCCAAACACGCTCAAGTGGCGAGCCTTATATCACCCACCCTGTCGAAGTGACACAAATACTTGCCGGCATGCACTTAGACCACGAAACGCTGATGGCTGCCCTGATGCATGACGTGATTGAAGACACTGACTTTAGCCAACAAGACTTAGCTGAAATTTTTGGCGACACGGTTGCCGAGCTTGTTGAAGGGGTGAGTAAGCTAGATAAACTCAGCTTTAAAGATAAAAAAGAATTCCAAGCCGAAAACTACCGCAAAATGATCATGGCGATGACTCAAGATATTCGCGTGATTTTAATTAAACTGGCTGACCGCACTCACAACATGCGTACTTTAGGCGCACTGCGTCCTGACAAACGCCGTCGTATTGCCCGTGAAACCCTAGAGATTTATGCGCCAATTGCGAACCGCCTTGGTATTCATGATATTAAAAATGAATTAGAAGATTTAGGCTTTCAAGCGTTATACCCGATGCGTCATCGCGCATTAAGATCAGAAGTAGTCAAAGCACGTGGTAACCGTAAAGAAGTTATCAGTAATATTAAGACTGAAATTGAAGCGCGTTTAGAAGAGTCTGGCATCGAAGCAACTATATCTGGTCGCGAAAAGCACCTTTATAGCATTTACAAAAAAATGCTTAATAAAGAGCTGTCGTTTAACGAAGTGATGGATATCTACGCGTTCCGTATCAATGTTGATAATATGGATACCTGTTATCGCGTATTAGGTGTTGCTCATAACCTTTACAAACCAATCGAAACCCGTTTTAAAGATTATATTGCTGTACCAAAAACCAACGGTTATCAGTCGCTTCATACCTCATTAGTTGGCCCTCATGGTATTCCTGTTGAGATTCAAATTCGTACCCACGATATGGATCATATGGCAGATAAAGGGGTGGCTGCTCACTGGATGTATAAAAAAGCCGGTGATAGCGCAGGCCATACAGCACAACAACGTGCTCGCCAATGGATGCAAAGCTTACTGGAGCTTCAGCAAAGTGCGGGCTCATCATTTGAGTTTGTTGAAAACGTTAAAACAGAGCTATTCCCTGAAGAGATCTATGTTTTCACCCCTGATGGTCGTATCGTTGAGCTACCTATGGGTGCGACAGCAGTCGACTTTGCTTATGCAGTTCATACTGATGTAGGTAATACCTGTGTAGGTGCACGCGTTAACCGTAAACCTCACCCACTAAGCAAAGCACTTGATACAGGGCAAACAGTCGAAATCATTACCAGCTCTGGAGCGCACCCTAATGCAACTTGGTTAAACTTTGTTGTAACAGGTAAAGCACGTTTAGGTATTCGCAATTACCTGAAGAGCCAACAGCATGAAGAAGCCATGCTGCTCGGTCGACGTTTACTAGACTCAGCACTTGGTGAAACCAAACTCGATGATATTCCAGATGAAAACATTCGCCGTGTACTTCAAGAGCATGAACTAAATACCGTACTTGAGCTATTAGTCGAAATAGGCTCAGGCAATCTAATGAGTGTGCTTATAGCAAAACGTTTGATGCAAGTTGATGCAGACGACCTAGACGACCTAGCACAAAAAGCAAAAGCGACCATCATCGGTACTGAAGGCATGTTAGTTAATTACTCTAAATGCTGCCGACCAGTCCCAGGTGATGCTATTACAGCTTATATCAGCCAAGGTAAAGGCCTTACTGTTCACCGCCAAGAATGTAAAAACATTCGTGGTTGGGAAAAAGAGCGTTCAAAATACCTAGTTGTAAAATGGGACGATAACCCAGAGAAAGAATATATTGCAGCCCTTCGTATTGAGATTATCAATCACCAAGGTGCGCTGGCTAAATTAACCAATGTTGTTGCCTCAACCCAAGCCAATATTGTTGAAATAGCAACTGACGAAAAAGAAAGTAATTTATACATGATAGATTTAGGCATCACGGTTAAAAACCGCGTTCATGTTGCTAACATTATGCGCCGCATTCGCGTTATGCCTGATGTGCAAAGAGTCTATCGTAAAAAGTAACAAGGATAATCATGAACAAATCTTTTATTTCTACTGATAATGCACCAGCAGCAATCGGTACTTATAGCCAAGCAGTTAAAGTAGGCACGGCAGTTTATTTATCAGGTCAAATTCCACTTGTACCAGAAACAATGGAAGTGATCTCTGAAGACTTTACTGAGCAAACTCACCAAGTATTCAAAAACCTAACAGCTGTTTGCCAAGCTGCTGGCGGTCAAATTCAAGACATGGTAAAAGTGAATATCTTTTTAACTGACCTATCTAACTTTGCGATTGTTAACGAAGTGATGAGCCAGTACTTTAAGCAACCATACCCTGCACGTGCCGCAATTGGCGTACGTGCGCTACCAAAAGGTGTTCAAGTTGAAATTGACGGTATCATGGAGCTACCTTCAACAAACTAATCAGCCCTGCCAGCAACGCAAAGTTGCTGGCACTTTTTTAGAAAAAGTTATTACTTCCCTCAACCGAAATTCTTGACTCAATAGCAAATCTCTAGCACTCTGTTGTTATAACAAGTAAAACCTTTAGCTAATGTAGTAAAAAAGGATCTCCAGGTGTTTAAGCTCGCTCACAACGGCAACGTTTTATTAGATGTTCATGAAAACTCGCCTCCTAGTGCTGCGTTTATTATCGAAGCATTAGAAAAGTCACCATTTTGCGAATGCAGAGTGGATCATGAAGCTATCAATAATTTCTTTAAAAGCGACTCAAATGAGCGCATGCTTGTTGTTGCCTCTAAACATGATGCGAGCCTAGTTGTCACCCTGAGTGATGATAAAATGATGGCTACAGGCGAGCTGACTTTAGCTGAAGGTGGCAAAGTCATGACGCTTGACGATGCTAAAAAAGAGCTTATCAAAGCAGGTGTTGCCCGCGGTTATAAGCAAGCTTTCTTAGAAAAGTTATTACAACAACAGTTTGAGTTACCTGCGGGTGAAGTTGCTAAAGGTGTGCTCGCAAAAGGCCGGTTACCGATTGATGGCCAGCCATCCAAATTTGTACCACAGGTTGAGACATTAAAAGATCGCTTAAAAAAACCTAAGCTACGTGAAGACGGCACGGCCGATATGCGTGACTTTGGTAAGCTCGCCAGTGTCGAACCTGGTGTATTACTCATCAAACAAATTCCTGCTACTCCTGGCAAAGAAGGCTTTACCGTTACTGGTGATGTACTACCCGCTAAACCGGGGGAAAACAGTACATTAGTGGCCGGTGAAGGGACTGAGATATCTAAGAACAACCCGCTTGAGCTAATTTCTGTGATCGCTGGCGTACCCGTTGATATTGCCAACGGTATGCGTGTCGATGATATTTTTACTATTGCCGATGTAAACGTAAAAAGTGGTCACGTAGATTTTGAAGGTAGCGTTATTGTGACTCATAACGTTGAACCAGGCATGCGCATTAATGCCAAAGGCGATATCACAGTTATGGGCACAGTGGAGTCTGGTCATTTATCAGCAGCTGGCGATATCACTATAAAACAAGGTGTAATTGGCCACCAGCTCGAAGATAAAAAACTGTCGTGTAATATTATCAGCCAAGGTGATATTCACTTATCACATGGTCAATACTGCTACCTTGAAGCCAATAATATTCTTATTGAACGCCAAGCTAGCCATTGCATAATGAAAGCCACTAAGCTACTGCAAATAGGCCAAGAAGATAATCCGCAAGGCAAGCTATTCGGCGGAGAAATCTTAGACGCACAAATGTTAATTGCCGGCGAAATCGGCAATGAATCGGGTGCTAAAATGGTCATTCACTTAGCAACTTCGGGTGCTGATGTCACCGCGCAAACAGATCAGTGCTTAAAAGACTTAGCACAAACAGATGCGCAACTTGATACATTACAATCAGCTATCGAAAAAGCAGATCAAGTAAAAGACGCCGAAAAGAAAAAACAGTTACTCGCAAAGATTGGTGCCACACAAATGCACTATTGCGAGCAAGCTGAAATGCTTGAGAAAAAGCTCTCTAGCTTAGAGCATCACCTGCATGATTTACTGGAAGATGCGCAGTTGGTCGTTAATAAAAAACTGCATTCAGGGGTCGAAATTCACATTTTCGAAAAAGTATTACTCACTAACCGCCAATACCCACCGTGTAAGGTAAAGCTTGAAGAAAACAAGGTTGAGGTAGAGTTTAAAACCAGTTAATAAAAAAGAGGCTTAAAGCCTCTTTTTACCAGGGTCATTAAATCTTAATTTAAAGAATTCCTTCCACTTGCTGTTTTAGCTGCTCAGGCCAAACACCAACTTGTACTTGCCCGATATGCTGTTTTTGTAACAACAACATAGCGAGTCGTGATTGACCAATTCCACCACCTATTGTTTGCGGAAACTTCTTCGCCAGTAGCTGTTTATGCCAATCAAACTCTAGGCGAGCTTGGTCGCCTGTAATCGCTAATTGAGTAGCTAAGGCATCAGGACTTACACGAATGCCCATTGAAGAGATTTCAAATGCATCTTCAAGTACTGGGTTCCAAACTAAAATATCACCGTTTAAGCCTGCAAATTTACTACAGGTTTGTGTTGACCAATCGTCATAATCCGGTGCTCGTACGTCATGAATTTTGCCATCTGCAAGTGTGCCGCCTATACCAATTAAAAATACCGCACCGTATTCTTGTGCTACCGCTTTTTCACGTTGTTTCGCTGTAAAGTCAGGATACATCTGACGTAGCTGTTCACTGTGTACAAAGGTGATTTGCTCTGGCAAAAACGGCGTTAAATCAAACTCGCTTGCGACAAAGCGTTCTGTTGCTTTAATCGCCTGATAAAGTGATGTCACGGTTTCTTTTAACTTGTCTAAGGTACGCTCTGTACTCTCGCAAATCACTTTTTCCCAGTCCCATTGGTCAACATATACCGAGTGAATTGGGCTTAAAGATTCTTCATCAGGGCGAAGCGCCTTCATGTGCGTATAGAGCCCCTCACCTACCGAAAAATCGTAATCAGCCAAGGTTTTGCGTTTCCACTTAGCTAATGAATGGACTACTTCAAATTGGCTACCCGGAATTGTTTTCACTGCTACCGATACAGCATTTTCAGTACCGCTTAAGTTATCTTGAATACCATCGCCTACTTTTGCCAAGATCGGCGCTTGTACTTCAACTAACCCTAATTGTTGTTCTAATTGGCTTGAAAAAAACTGTTTTACTTTACTAATTTGCTGCTGTTGCTGCAGGTAGTGTGAACTCATAATAATTGGCCTCATTCCCAGTTATTGTTACTTGCTTAATTAGAGAAACCCGCTGCTTGGCCCCTCCTGTTAAAACAATCCTCAACTAAACAAAGATAATTTTCAACAACCCGCAATAAAAAGAACTTAACATTGAAATTTTCATAAAAATAATGCTATAAAATTTATTGATTCAATAATTAACACTAAAAAATACTATGGAAAATTATCAAATCGATAATCTCGATAAAAACATCCTTAATGCGTTAATGGAAAATGCGCGAACAGCGTATGCAGAACTCGCTAAACGCTTTGCAGTAAGTGCCGGAACTATTCATGTTCGGGTCGAAAAGATGAAACAGGCTGGAATTATTACTGGCACCCAAGTCAGTATTGATGCCAAACAGCTTGGTTACGATGTTTGCTGTTTTATTGGTATTAACCTCAACAATGCCCGTGATTACCCACAAACTTTACTGCATTTAAAAGAACTAGAAGAGGTTGTCGAAGCCTATTACACCACGGGTAATTACAGTATATTTATCAAAGTGATGACACGCTCAATTGATCATCTACAAGATGTGTTAATTAACAAAATACAAGCCATCGAAGCTATTCAATCAACAGAAACGCTGATCTCATTACAAAACCCTATTAGCCGTGCTGTTGTTCCCTAGGGTATAATCAGCGCCAATTAGAATCCGTCAACGAGCACACAACTATGGATACAACTCGCTTTGAGCGTGTTAAGCGCGTGTTAGACCGCCGCCAAACGGACCTAACGGTTTGTTTAGAAGAAGTACATAAGCATCATAATTTATCAGCCATTGCCCGCACAGCTGACGCGACGGGCTGCCATCATGTTCATGCTGTATGGCCAGAGAATCAAAAATGGTTAACTAACAATACCTCAGGTGGTAGTAAAAACTGGCTCGAAACTCACTTGCATCGTAATATCGATGAAGCTGTTGCCATGATGCGTGCACAAAATCCTGAAGTACAAATTTTAGCTACTCATCTCAGCGACGACGCAGTCGACTTTCGTGAAATTGATTACACCAAACCGACGGCTGTTATTGTTGGCCAAGAACGTGATGGTATTTCACCACGCGCCCTCGCTCATGCTGATAAAAATATCATTATCCCAATGCAAGGAATGGTGCAATCTCTTAATGTATCTGTTGCTGCTGCACTTATTCTATTTGAAGCACAGCGCCAACGTGAAGAAGCCGGACTTTACAACCGCGATATGCTTGATGCGAAAATTAAGCACCGCATCTTGTTTGAAGGCTGCCACCCTATCATTGCCGAACAATGTCGCGAAAAAGAGCTACCGTACCCTGAGCTCGATGAAAATGGTGAAATTGTTGCTGATGAAAGGTTCTGGAACATTTTAAAACACACGCAACCGCTTGAAGCCACTAACGAGTGCAAGTAAACTGAAAAACAGTCTACTAATTAATAATTTGAGTTACCTTTGAGTCATCCTAGCTTAGCGTTATACCCAATTACAGAATTAAAAGGCGTCGGCCCGAAAATGGCCGAGCGCCTTGCTAAGCTAAATATTCATACGGTGCAAGACATGCTGTTTCATTTGCCTCACCGCTATGAAGACCGCACCCGCATTCACCCAATCTGCGAACTCCAACCGCACAGCCATGTTAGTGTTGAAGCCACTATTGAAACCAGCCAAATTACCTTTGGTAAAAGACGCATGCTGGTTTGCCAAGTAAATGATGGCACGGGCCGTTTAACGCTCAGATTTTTTAACTTTAGCGCAGCTCAAAAAAATGCCTTAAGTACAGGTAAAATCATTCGCTGCTTTGGTGAGATCCGCCGTGGCCGTGTTGGCTTTGAAATGACACATCCGGAATACAGCTTATCGGATACCCCTTCTGAGCAACCAACGAACACCACGCTTACGCCGGTTTATCCTGTTACCGAAGGGCTTAAACAGTTATCTATTCGTGCACTTAGCGATCAAGCACTTGCACTATTAACTAAATACCCTGTCGAAGAGTTACTGCCAGAACAGTTTCAGCCAACCGGAATGCGTTTAGCCGATGCTTTAATGACCTTACATCGTCCACAAAACGATGTTGATTTAACTGCCCTTGAACAAGGTATGCACCCTGCCCAGCAACGGCTAGTGTTTGAAGAGCTGCTTGCGCAAAACTTAAGCCTTTTAAAGCTACGCCAAAAAGGGCAAACGGTAAAAGCGGTTGCTTTAAAGCCTCATAACCAACTTGAGCAGCAATTTTTAGCTAATTTAGCCTTTAGCCCAACCAACGCGCAAAGTCGTGTTGTGGCAGAGATCAAAAGTGACTTACAACACCCGTTTCCGATGATGCGCCTAGTACAAGGCGATGTCGGCTCTGGTAAAACCTTAGTTGCAGCACTCAGTGCGCTCACCGCGATCAGCGAAGGCTACCAAGTTGCTTTAATGGCACCAACTGAGATTTTATCAGAGCAACATGGCATCAACTTTAGCCAATGGTTTAATCAACTCGGTGTTGAAGTCGCTTGGTTAGGTGGCAAAAGTAAAGGTAAAGAGCGCACAGCGACTTTGGAAAAAATCGCCTCTGGGGAAGCGCAAATGATTGTTGGCACCCACGCATTATTCCAAGAGCAGGTTGAGTTTAACAATCTCGTTTTAATCATCATAGATGAGCAACATCGCTTTGGTGTTCATCAGCGCTTATCACTGCGTGAAAAAGGCCGCTTTGGTGACTGTTACCCGCATCAATTAGTGATGACGGCAACGCCTATTCCACGAACGCTAGCAATGACAGCCTACGCTGACTTAGAAACCTCAGTGATTGATGAGTTACCACCCGGTAGAACGCCTATTACAACGGTGGCTATTCCTGATGCACGCCGAGACGAAATAATTCAACGTGTGAGAACAGCGTGTACAGAGCAAGGTCGTCAAGTGTATTGGGTTTGCACTCTGATTGATGAATCTGAAGTACTGCAATGCCAAGCAGCGGAAGATAGCGCAGAGCAATTAAAAGCAGCACTGCCAGAGCTAAACGTTGGCTTAGTGCATGGCCGGATGAAAGCCGCCGAAAAACAAGCCGTTATGAGTGAGTTTAAAGCGGGCAATATCCATGTACTCGTTGCCACAACGGTGATTGAAGTGGGTGTTGATGTGCCTAATGCGAGCCTTATTATTATTGAAAACCCTGAGCGGTTGGGGCTTGCGCAACTCCACCAGCTACGCGGCCGTGTTGGTCGTGGGGCAACGGCATCACACTGTGTTTTACTTTATCACGCGCCATTATCAGCTACAGCGCAAAAACGCTTAGGTGTGCTGCGTGAAAGTAATGATGGCTTTGTGATTGCTGAGCGAGATCTCGAAATTCGTGGCCCTGGTGAAGTACTTGGTACCAAACAAACAGGCCTAGCCGAATTTAAAATCGCCGACCTAAACCGCGATAAACAAACACTCGATCATGTAAGACCCATTGCCTTCAAAATTTTGAACGACTATCCAGAGCTTACCGATAAATTGATTCAACGTTGGCTTGCTGGCAAATCAAACTACGCACAAGCTTAATCGCAAATCTAACTTTTCTGCTAGAACAAAAAAGCCCAGCTAATTAGCTGGGCTGACAAGTCAGGGAGTTATCCAAAGGTTGGATTAGAACTTGTATTCAATACCAACACCTAGGTAGTCTTGGTCAACTTGATTGTCTGTATCAAACGTTGAGTAGAAACCAAATACTTTGGTGTTTTTGCTAAGCTTGTGATCAACACCTGCAGAAATAGCTGTTTTCTTGTCGCCTTCATCAAAGTCAATTACTTGGTACTGCACTTTGAAAGTATTGCTATTCATTTGGTAAGCAGCATTTACTAAGTAGCCATCAGCTTCTGCACTACCATCCACTTTTTCTTGTGTTTGGTACATAGCACCTAGTTTAAAGTCACCTAGTTTACCTTGAACTGTTGCACGAACAATGTCGTAACCTTTTACTTCGCTGTCAGCTGCAACTGATGCATAAAGTTTGCTTTCTTTAAGTTTTGCATCGCCGTAAGTTAACGCTACTGAGTAACCGTTATCAGCATCTACATCATCTTCAGCTACATAAGTTGCTAATACTTTGAAGCCACTGAAGTCTTTAGAGGCATAAGAAATTGTGTCACCTAAACGGTTTTCACCTTTAAATGCGTTCTTAATATCACCTTCAAGGTCATTGAATAAATCAACTTTACCTTGAGACTGCTTCATTGCTGTATCGTTACGACCGATAACAACTTGACCAAAGCTACCTTTAACACCCACGTATTGGTTACGCGCGGTGATGTTATCGTCATTGTCGCCTTTTGAATCAGCGTCAGATACGTCTACACCAAACTCAAATTTATAAACAGCTTCTAAGCCTTCAGAAATTTTTTCTGAACCTTTTAAGCCAAAACGTGAGTTATTGCTTTTAATTTCAGTGAAAGACCCTTCGCCATCATCTGATGATTGAACAGTCACGTTTGCTTTACCATATACATCTACATCAGCTAATGCAGAAAAAGATAAACCACCAAATAAAGCTAGGAATAAGCTAGACTTTGCAAATTTCATGTCGTTTCCTCAATAATCGCAACAAAAAACACATGTTGTGTTTCAATGTGCGCAGTTTGACAGCGAAAAATGACAGAAAGATGACAATTGAAACAAAAGCGTCAATTTAGCTTCATAAAATGTAATTATTTTTGAAATAAAAACGTAACTTACTGTTGCAGCATTAATTTTTTATGAAAGCTAAATTAAATTAATTTTAAGCTTTTATTTGTAGTTCAGTTAATAAGGTCACTAACTTCTCTAATAAAGGGGTTTGCTCATTATCTCTGTGGTAAGCCACAAACACATCGCGCGAGGTATGCGCAACATCTTCAACATGATAAAGCTCACCAGATTCAAGCTGCTCTTCAACTAATAACTGAGGAATAAACGCACTACCGCCGCACTTCAAAATTAAATCAAGCGCAATACGACCTGTGCTGGTTCTGAAATAAGGAGGAGCGTGGCCGTTAAACTCACGAGCATGCCATAAAGAAAAGGTGGTACCCCAGTCGACATAGACATATTGATTATCGAAAAAGTTTTCACTATCTGCAGTTTCAAAGGCGCTCACAGGAATAATAGGTAGCTCACAAATTCGCTGTACAACCAGTTCATCTACTTTAGGGGGATCGAACAACACCGCCAAATCCAAAGTACGTTCTAATAACAAGCGAGTACTCTCTTGCTGTGCTTTGACTTCGGCAACTAACGACACACCCGGCATAGCAGAAACAATATTAGTAATACCAAACTGTAAAAATGCATCCCAAATATTAGGTGTTCCCGCTAAGCTAATTTGCTTATGCATATTATCAGCAAGTGCCACATCAACTTTTGCGCGCTGCATACCCGTTATGATCATTTGTGCGTGTGGCAGTAGCCGCTCACCCGGCGCCGTTAACTGTATGTTGTTTCGTTGACGAATAAATAAGTTAACGCCTAAACCTTGCTCTAATTGTCGGATCCGAAAACTCACCGCAGACTGTGTAATATATAAATTTTCAGCTGCTTTACCGAAATGGCGCGTACGAACCACTTCAACAAAAGTCTTCAATAAATCGATATCCATTTTTTACCCTTACGATAAAAATAATTTGTTTAATAAAATCGACAACTTGATCCATACTCCAGCAAGAAATTAGGGCATGAGGATAAAGCCATGAGCAATGACATTTCATCACTTCGTCAGGCATTTGCAAGCCAACGTCAATTCTATGATGATCAAAATTTCCCACGCGGTTTTGGTCGTAGTGGTCACTTCACTTTGCTAGAAGCCGACATTCTCGAGCAGCATGGTGTTGTTCTAAAGGGTTTATACAACAAAACCCTAGAACCACAAAATGAATTTCAAACTCAATTTGTTCAAGTTGTTACCGGTAACCTTGAAGCGACCAATCCAATTGAGCGCGCTTGGATCAAATACCTTAAGCAAACAACCTGTAAAACCAAGTTTCACACGTTATTTGGGCGCTCTCGTATCGCGAACCCAACAACACAAAGTGTTGAATACTATTCTGAGCCAGACAGCCTATAAGAATTTGCTTTTTTACCCTTTTAGGGTTAAAACTTGTAATAACTTTTGTTTCGCCAATAAGTTATTACAAGGCAAGCTGTGACTCGAAGAATATTAATAATTGAAGATACGCCAACCATTGCGCGGGTGCAAAAACACATCGCGCAGAAAGTTGGCTATGAAGCTGACATAGCTGGTAGCTTAGCTGAGGCAAAAGAGCTTATTAGCAAGCACAGTTACTTTTGTGCCGTAGTAGATTTTATTCTGCCTGATGCGCCAGCCGGTGAAGCAGTTCCTTGCACTATCGCTGCCGACATACCGACCATTGTAATGACCGGTAATCTTGACGAAACAACGCGTAATATCGTTGAAAAACACCCCATCATTGATTACATCACCAAAGAAAATAAACAAGCCTATCAATATCTAGAAAAACAACTTGCTCGCTTACCTCGTAATGAGCAAATATTAGTATTAGTAGTCGATGATTCAGCAGCAACACGCCACCATATTTGTCACTTATTAAACCGTCATAAATACCAAACCATCGAAGCTGTTGATGGTGTTGATGCTTTAAAAGTACTGGCTGAAAACCCCAAAATATCGGTGATCATTACCGATAACGAAATGCCTAACATGAATGGGGATGAGCTCTGTGTTGAAATTCGTCGTTTATATTCTAATGATGAAAAAGCCGTGATTGGCATATCTGCACTCGATACTTTACACCTTTCGACGCGCTTTTTGAAATCTGGCGCAGACGATTACCTTCGCAAGCCATTCAACAATGAAGAGTTTTATTGTCGGCTCAGCCAAAACGTCGACATGCTTGAAAACATCAAAACGATTCGTTTACAAGCAAACACTGATTACCTCACTAAACTGCCTAATCGCCGCTATTTCTTTGGTGAAGCAAACAGCCACCTAAAAGCTGCAAAACTAGCAGATACCTCAGTCGCTTTAGCCATGATTGATATTGACCACTTTAAATCAATAAACGATAACTACGGCCATGATGCCGGTGATGAGGTTCTTAAGGGATTATCGCAATGTATGGCAAAGTATTTTGAAGATAACTTAGTAGGCCGCTTTGGTGGTGAAGAATTTGCGGTCTATTTTGCTGATCAAGACCCACAAGAATCTCTGCAACGTTTAGAGAAATTCCGCTTGTTTGTTGAAAAGCACAGCTCTGAATTTAGCAAAGACCATATCAAATTTACGCTGTCGATTGGTTTTCATAATGGGCCTATTTACAGCTTAGATGAACTAATAAAACAGGCCGATTTAAAGCTTTATCAAGCAAAAGAATCTGGACGCAACAAATTAGTAAGCTAAGCCTATACAGGCTTAGTTACGGCTTCTAATCGCGCTTTGCGTTGCTTACGACTTTGACGGTACGAATCCCAGCTGAATAATGCTAAAGCACTCCAAATACACGCAAAAGTAACAACTCGCTCAGCATCAAATACCTCACCGTAAAACGCCACGGCAAGCATAAACATTAAACTTGGGCCTATGTACTGAAAAAAGCCAAGCGTACTGTATTGCAGACGCTTTGCTGCACCAGTAAAACATAACAGCGGTAAGGTTGTCACCACACCGGCACTAATGAGTAACAAATTAATGTGCCAATCGTTTGCAGTTAAATCAGAGCTTGCAGAAGGCGCCATCAACCACCAGTAAATAAGTGCAACAGGTAATAAAATAAGTGCTTCAAGCAATAACCCTGGCAATGATTCTATTGGTAACTTTTTACGTAGTAG
Source organism: Pseudoalteromonas shioyasakiensis (assembly GCF_019134595.1). NCBI lineage: Bacteria > Pseudomonadati > Pseudomonadota > Gammaproteobacteria > Alteromonadales > Pseudoalteromonadaceae > Pseudoalteromonas > Pseudoalteromonas shioyasakiensis. The sequence continues at coordinate 3,170,464 of NZ_CP077770.1, forward strand.
ACCATAAATAGCAAACGATCCTGCTAATGAGAAAGCAACCACAGGGAATGAACCAAAACTCACAAGCTGTAGCAACACACCACAAAGCGCTAAGCCAACCGCAACGCCTTGCCACTTACGCAGTCGCTCACCTAAAAACAACATACCGAGTAATACATTGAGCAGTGGATTGATGTAATAACCTAAACTGGTATCGAGCATGTGATTATTGTTCACTGCCCAAATAAATAACCCCCAGTTAAAGCCTAGTAAACTTGCTGTTATTACCAACATCAAAAGTAATTTAGGTTGTCCGAGCACCACACGAATACGCTGCCATTGATGACGAGCAGCAATAATAAGAAGTAAAAATAACACCGACCAAATAACACGGTGCATTAAGATTTCAAAAGCAGAAATTTGCTGTAGAAACTTAAAGTAAATGGGCGCAAGGCCCCACATAAAAAAGGCTAAACAAGCGAAAATAACGCCTTTTCGCTGCTCAATGTTGGTAGGCATAAGTTTGGCTTTATAGTTTAAAAACGCTATTTTACGCCCCCTAAGCAGTGACGCAACCAAAACGCGCTAAATAAACCCGTGTATTTACTTCTTAAAAGGGACTGCCATTGTTGCAAAGTAACGCCTGAATATTAAGCACCTGTGAAACGCTGAATTCTGCATTTTGAGGTGGTTTGGGTATATTGCTAAAGACATCGCTATAAAAAACCACTAAAATGCTCGGCGATGAATACCAATACCGCAACGTCCAACACACCCGTTCGATCACCACAAGCCGTACTCAAACAAGTGTTTGGTTACAAGGACTTTCGTGATGGCCAAGAAGCGATTATAGCCGCAGCGCTAGACGGACAAGACTCGCTTGTTCTCCTACCAACGGGTGGAGGCAAATCATTATGCTATCAAGTACCAGCATTGATCCTTGATGGTGTGACTGTGGTTATCTCGCCGCTTATTTCCTTGATGCAAGACCAAGTTGCCCAACTAAGAGCACTTGGCGTGCAAGCGGCATATATCAATAACAGCCTGCCTTTTGAAGAGCAGCAAGCTGTTTATCAGCAATTGCACTATGGGCAAATTAAGCTGTTATATGTTGCACCAGAAAAAGTACTGCAACACGAATTTTTAGAACGCTTAAGTCATCTAAAACTCGCACTTTTTGCAATTGATGAAGCCCACTGTGTGTCGCATTGGGGTCATGACTTTAGGCCACATTACTGTCGGCTCAACGAGTTAAAGCAACGCTTTATGCATGTACCCATGATGGCCCTTACAGCAACAGCAGATAAAGCAACTCGTTACGATATTATTGAACAGCTTCAGCTTAACCACCCTTACGTGCACACAGGCAGCTTCGATAGACCTAACATTCGATACACCATAGAAGAAAAATTCAAACCTATGGTGCAACTGCTTCGCTATTTAAAAGAGCAGCAGAATCAAAGCGGCATTATTTACTGCACCAGTCGTAAACGGGTTGACGATGTTGCTGAAAAACTTGCTGATGCAGGTTTTAATACCGCAGCCTATCATGCAGGAATGAGTAACGAGCAGCGCCAATTTGTGCAATCGGGCTTTGCCCGAGACGATATTCAAATTGTGGTTGCGACCGTTGCCTTTGGCATGGGGATTAATAAACCAAACGTACGTTTTGTGGTGCATTACGATATTCCAAAAAGCATTGAGGCCTATTACCAAGAAACCGGTCGTGCAGGCCGTGATGGTCTGGCTGCAGAAGCGATTATGTATTTTGATCCGGCAGACATAGGCCGCGTACGCCGCTTTTTTGAAGACATTGAAGACGAGCAGCGACGCCGCGTTGAAGAGCAGCGTTTTAATGCGATGGCAAGCTTCGCCGAAGCACAAACATGCCGCAGACAAATTTTGCTCAATTATTTCAGTGAATATAAGCGCGAAACCTGTGGCAACTGTGATATTTGCTTAAACCCACCTACTAGCTTTGATGGCACACTTGTCGCGCAACAAGCCTTGTCATGTGTGTATCGTGCTGAGCAACGTTTTGGTATTGGCTATATCGTTGAGTTACTTCGCGGTGCAAACACTAGCCGCATTCGAGATAACAATCACCACCAGCTAAGCACCTATGGCATAGGTAAAGAGCACAGTGTAGAGTTTTGGCTGAGTATTTTAAGGCAGCTTATCCATCAAGGATTATTAAGCCAAGATATTACCCAAGGTTCTTCATTACGCTTAACCGAAGCCGCTCGTGCGGTTCTTAAAAGTGAATATGCACTGCAACTTGCTGAACCTCGCTTACAAGCTAAGCACGTTTACCAAGACAAACTCGCTCAGTTTAATTACGATAAAAAGCTATTTGCGAAATTACGCGCTTTACGTAAAGAGTTGGCAGATGCCGATGATGTACCACCTTATGTGGTATTCAATGATAAAACCCTCGCTGAAATGGCGCAGCTCATGCCAACCAACGACAGTGAGTTTTTAAAGGTGTCAGGTGTTGGTTTCACTAAACTCAATAAGTACGGCGCACCGTTTTTAAATACCATTCGCGACTATCTTGCCACCAATTAGGACTGCTATGACTGAACTAACCTATGATGCCGAGCATGAGATTATCCTCATAACGTCGAGTGAGCTTCCACACGATGAAGACTTTGAACTTTGGGCAACCCTTTTCTTGCACGCGCCAGCCATAACAACCGCCGACTTTGATGCTGGTGCTGATCGTCATCAATTACGCTTTCACTTTACAGATCATAGTTTTAATCTAAACTTTGAACATTATAGTGAAAGTATTTGGATCAATGCTGAGGGCGTTGAAGCCAGCGCAGTTTTACCACAACTTCATCAGTATTTAGTCGCGCAATTACAATAATAAGCTAGACATTTTCCCACGCTTAGTATGTAGTAGTTGCACAGGACATACTCAACTAAGGGTGTAAATGGGATTTAAGCAGTCGTACTTTGTTGCTAGGTTAATAACACTATTACCAATCTGTATAGCAGCCAATGTTCATGCAGAGCAGTTATTCACTGACGATAATAATTATTGTCAAAACCAACGCACGCTTAAATCACAAGATAATAACTTACGCCGCCAGCTCGATGCCGATAACCCACTCCCCGATGCCGCTAATAACCGTAAAATAGTCTCTATTGAACTTGAACAGCTGAACGTCTTTAACACTGAGCTAGAAGAGGAAAACAACTTTTTATTCCGCTTTGCCAATCGCGCTCACATGACTACAGAGCCTAATGTAATACACAGCGTTTTATTGTTTGAAGAAGGTGATGCTTACAATCCACGTAAATTGCTAGAGTCAGAGCGATTACTGCGTAAACAAGGCTACTTGTATGATGCACGTATCAACGCAAAGCTCGATTGTGATGGCAACGTGCATGTAAAAGTCATTACGCGCGATCTGTGGACCTTATTACCTGAAATAAGCTTTAGCCGCAGTGGCGGAGAAAATGAGTCGAGTATTGGCTTTCGTGAATCTAACTTTTTAGGCTGGGGTAAACGAGTGTCGTTTAGTCGCACCCGTGATGCTGACCGCACAGGTTACCTGTTTGTGTATGACGATCCGCATATATTCTCTAGCCGTTATCAAGGCCGTTTAGAATATTCAGATAACGATGACGGTAAACGTCATTATCTCGATGTAAGCTATCCTTTTTTCTCGATTGATACGCCCTACAGTTACGGTGTTACAAGTTACTCAGATCAGCGCCGAGAGTCACTTTACTATCGCGGCGATGTAGTTAGCGAATTTGAGCAAAAAACCTTATTAAACCGCGCTTACTTTGGTCATTCATCACAACTTGGTAATAGTTGGACTCAGCGTATTAAGCTTGGCATCGAAAACCGCGAAGAAACCTTTCGAGAAACGTCATTCACGCGCTTCCCTATCGCTGAAGATAGAACGCTGAGCTATCCTTATGTTAGTGGTCAATGGTTTGAAGATCACTACGTTAAGGTTAGAAACTTCGATAGTATCTACCGTACTGAAGATTTAAATCTTGGTTGGAATATCCATGCCTTACTCGGTTATTCGAGTAAAGATTTTAGCGACGATGCTAGCCGTACTATTTATTCGTTATCTTTATCAAAAGCGCATTACTCTGGAGATAACCAGTTATGGCGCTTTAAAGCAGACCTTGATGGCTACTGGAATGAAGAAACCGATGATGTCGAAAACCTATTCGCTAGCACGCAGCTACAGTATTATCTCAATACCACACTAAGGCAAAGCTGGTACGCCAAAGTACGCTTACAATATGCTGAAAACCTCACTGCTGATAAACAGCTGACTATTGGTGGTGAAAATGGCCTGCGTGGTTACCCGCTTGACTACCAAGTAGGCGACCGCAGCTTTTTAGTGACTTTAGAAAAACGCTACTACTGGGAATATGACTTACTGCAATTGTTTAAAGTGGGTGGTGCCGCGTTTTATGATATTGGTAGAGCCTGGTATAACGACAAAGACAATGGTGCCAATGGTAACGTACTACAAAATGTAGGCGTAGGCCTGCGCTTAGCACCAAGCCGTGCCAATGCCGGTACGGTTATTCACCTAGATATTGCCGCACCTATTAACAAACAAGATGACGATATTGACTCTGTGCAATGGCTAGTAACGGTTAAAAATACTTTTTAAAGTAGTGTTATTGTTTAGCTAAAAAGCTAAAATCGATACGTCAATTATTAACTTGGGAACCCTTTTGGACTTCGTCGAATTCTTTAACGAGCAATATCATTTAATCGTGACTGTTATCGCGGTTTTGCTCTACCCGCTACTGCGTAAAACCACCAAAAAGCTGCTGTTAAAAGCAATTAAAGGCAAGGCTGATCCGCATCGCGAATACCGCGCTGAGCTGTTGCTCAATATCATTCTTGCCATTGTTATGCTGTGTTTAGTGCTAGTTTTTTGGGGTATAGAATTACGCGGCTTATTAGTACTTGGCTCATCAATTTTTGCCATGTTAGGTGTCGCGCTTTTTGCCGCCTGGTCGTTACTAAGTAACCTAACAGCCTTCTTGTTGATGTTTATTCAAAACGACTGCCGTGTTGGCTTTTGGGTGAGAGTAATTGACGGTGCAAATTTCTTAGAAGGCCGCATTATCGAAATGGGCTTGATGAATGTCGTACTTGAGCATGTTGATGGTCACAAAGTGATTTACCCAAACAACATCTTTGTCACCCGCCCTGTAATGGTGTTAAAGACCCCACCTACAGCGACTAAAGCGCCAACCATAAAACGTATTTTAGGCCCCAAAAAGTAACGGCTTAAAGTTAACGAGATGCTTGTTAAAAAGGTGCTATTTTTCTGCTTCCATAGGCGATTAATATAAAACTAAATAAAATGACTAAAGGGTGAAATAACAAAGTATGAACAACACTTTGCTCAGTAAAAAAGCCGTGCGTAAGTGAAACAGCAAGCGTAATTAAGCCTGTGTAAAATAGAAATATTTTCATCTTTGATCCTTTAGTCATTGTTGCGACAATTCAGTAATACCAATTCGCTTAATTAAGTAGTCTATTTTGAGGCAAGAAAACCTTGTTGATAACAAGGCAAAAATTTCGTTATTTAGTTGTTCTAAATGAGAAATTTTTAACGCAGGTAGCGACAGGTTTAATCCCTCAAAATGATTAAGTATTATTGCGGATTGGTATAAGTAAAAAAACTATAAACCTTGTACTTGCTCTAAGGTCAAGTAATAGATGCGGGCAGGCAGATACAAAAAAGCCAAACAGATAGTTTGGCTTTTTGAATTACAGAATAGGCTATTAGTTATTTAAATCTGCGGTCTTTAACTCGTCTTCAATATCACTTATTTCATCAATAAAGTTTTCGAGCTGTTGCTCAACTAGGCTGTTAGCGTGAGCAAAGTAAGCAAGGTGGAATACGGCATCCCCCTCGTTTACAAGCGGCATAGTTTGCTGACCAATCACAATACCACTTCGCGGCGCGAGTAGTTCAAGTTCAGCATCACCAAGTGGGCTGCTTATATAAGCGAGAACCTGCCCTTTCATTACTCGCTCACCCAGTGATACTTGTGCACGAACAATACCGTCAACTTCGGCACGTATCCAACTCGTCGAGCTTGCAATAATCGGCTCTGGTAGCTTTTTAGCACGCTTACCGCGCACCATTTTTAAATGGCGCATCACATAGTCAACACCTTGCACACCTGCAGCAATAGCAATTGGGTCAAAGCGCAGCGCTTCACCGGCTTCGTAGGTAATAACGGGTATGCCTAAATTGGCCGCTTCACTGCGTAATGAACCATTTCGAAGTGACGCATCAATCACTGCTGGAGTGCCAAATGCTTTTGCCATGGCTGCCGTTGCAGGGTCGCTCAAATTAGCGCGAATTTGCGGCAAGTTAGTTCGGTGAATTGCCCCTGTGTGTAAATCAATAATATGCGTACAATGCATCGCCACTTGAGTAAAAAACGCATTCGCCATTCGCCCAGCTAACGAGCCACGCGTTGAGCCCGGAAAACTGCGGTTCATGTCACGACGGTCTGGTAAGTAGCGTGACTTATGAATAAAACCAAACACATTCACAATCGGTACCGCAATAATAGTACCGCGCAATTGCTCAGGATCGATTTTAGCAAGCAACTGCCTAACAACCTCAACACCATTGAGCTCATCACCGTGAATTGCAGCACACACCATTAATACAGGTCCTTGCTGCACACCATTGACGACTTCAATTGGAATATTTAACGGCGAGTGGGTGTAAAGCTTGGCAGCTTCAATTGCAAATGTTTTACGTTCGCCAACACCCACCGTATCGCCTAAAATTGAAAACGGTGTATTTTTCTTAACCTTAGCCACGCACTTTTCCTTTTAATAGAGCGCTTATTTTCCTATGGGTAAAGGCTTAACCTTTACCACGAGTTGCTGTTTTCTTTGATGCCGCTGTTTTTTCAATAAACTCGACAATCATGCCTGCAATGTCTTTACCGGTTGCAACTTCAATACCTTCAAGACCAGGTGATGAGTTTACTTCCATCACCAATGGACCACGTGCAGAGCGAAGTAAATCAACACCCGCTACGTTTAAGCCCATCGCTTTAGCTGCAGCAACAGCTGTTTTTCTTTCTTCTGGAGTAATACGAACCAAAGTCGCACTACCACCACGGTGTAAGTTAGAGCGGAATTCACCTTCTTGCGCTTGACGCTTCATGGCGGCAATTACTTTATCGCCTAATACAAAGCAGCGAATATCAGCACCGCCCGCTTCTTTGATATACTCTTGCACCATGATGTTGGCTTTTAAGCCCATAAACGCTTCGATTACACTTTCTGCAGCTTTGCGTGTTTCAGCTAATACCACACCGATACCTTGGGTACCTTCAAGTAGCTTAATAACGACTGGCGTGCCACCCACCATGCTTAATAAATCTTTTACGTCATCTGGTTTACTTGCAAAGCCTGTCACTGGCATACCCACACCTTTACGAGAGAGTAGCTGAAGTGAACGTAACTTGTCGCGTGAGCGAGTGATCGCCACAGATTCATTGACAGGGAATACACCCATCATTTCAAACTGACGTAATACCGCACAGCCATAAAAAGTCACTGACGAACCAATACGCGGCACGATAGCGTCAAAATCCTTTAAATTTTCACCACGGTAATGGATTTCAGGCTGCTCTGAATTGATGTTCATATAACAACGAAGTGCATCAATTACTTTCACTTCGTGGCCACGCTGCTCTGCTGCTTCAATTAAGCGACGTGTTGAATATAAATTTTGGTTGCGAGATAAAATACCAAGTTTCATAAGTTAAAAACCTTAACTGATAAACTCATACACGTAGCAACGTGTGATAAGTCCTTTTCCTATAATAAATGAGATAAAGCCGGATCAACGACTATGCGATTTTCCATTGCTGTACGCCCTAACAACATTCTAAACTTCATTGTTGAACGGTTACTTAAAGTCACCTTTACAGGCCAGCTTTGGGTTCCTGCGACTAATTTTGTTTCAATAAAGTAGCGTAGCTCACGCTGACCGCTTGAACTGGTCACATACTTACGCTCAACTACTTTGGCGCGACACTCTACCGTTGTTTCTACATCGTCTTGTAGAGGATGGGTAGTAAATTTCACCCATGCTTCGCCATTTTCTGAAAATTCCTCAATGTCAAAAGCATGAATACATGAAGTTCTTGCTCCGGTATCAACTTTTGCTTTGATTTTTTCTATTCCCAGTTCAGGCAGGCCAAGCCATTCTCGCCAGCCAACAATAATTTTTGCGCTCATTAATGTGCCCTCTTTAAAAAAGTGTCTTATACGCTACAGAGCTAGAAACACCAACGAAATATATTTATCCACTCGATAAGTCGATTTCATTAATATAGTCTTGACTATACTAATGTATATACTCAACCATATCCCACTATTTGTAAAACGAGAGTTCAATATGATCAATGGGTTACTTCATGTCTTAATTTTAGACGAACAAGGCGGTGCACGTGCTATTGACAATAGTACTGAGCTGCAAAATTGGCAACCCGAACACGGAAAACTTTGGGTGCACATGGATTACAGCCAAGCTGAAGCCGTTGAGTGGCTTGAGCAAAGTAATTTATTAACTGATTTCGAGCTTGAGTCCCTAATTGCCGATGAAACACGTCCGCGTTTAAGCAAAGTCACTAATGGTAATATGCTGTTTTTGCGTGGAGTTAATCTAAACCCTGCGCAAAGCCCTGAAGACATGGTCTCGTTACGCTTATTTATCAACGAAAATATACTCATAACAACGCGCAAACGCCGTTTACTATCGGTGCAAGATGTTGTTGAATCATTTGCTGACAGTAATGGCCCAATCTCAATTTCTGAACTAGTTTGCCAATTGGCACAAAACCTAACCTCGCGTATGCAAGCTGTTATCGACAGTTTAGATGACACACTCGATGGCTTTGAAGATGAAATTGATGAACCAAACAAGGGCTTTGATCATCAATCATTAGCGCAAATTCGCCGCCAAACAATCGCGTTAAAACGTTATCTAAGGCCACAAAAAGAAGCCCTTATTACTTTGTTAAACAACAAGTATAAGTGGTTAGATGAAGACGATAAGGCACGCTTAAACGAAACAACCAATATGTTGATCCGTTACTTAGAAGAGCTAGATAGCTCAATTGAACGCGCGCAAATTATTCAACAAGCGATTACTAGCCAAGTGTCTGAGCAACTAAACCAGCGCATGTATGTGATGTCGGTGGTTGCAGCACTGTTTTTACCACTTGGCTTTTTAACTGGCTTACTAGGTGTAAACGTAGGCGGTATACCGGGCACTGAAAGCCCTTACGCATTTAGCTTTTTTATTATTTTCTTGGTGGTGCTTACCGTCGGGATTGGCATTTACTTTAAAAATAAGAAGTGGCTATAACTCGACAACCTCTTTAATTAAATCAAGGCGAACGGCATGTTCGCCTTTTTTTGTAGCCAAAATCAGGTGCTCGCCATCGGGATTGAGTATCTTAAGGGTCTCAGCTTTTCCTTCTAATTGTTCACCAGATACTAAGGCAATATGTAATAGCGATTTATGCATGCACCATAATTCGTATTTATCATAGTCGCCACAGGCGATAGGCTGATAAGGCATACCGCCCCCTTATTTATGCTCTGAGATTCAGCACATTATGAATAACACAATGCATTTATTACTGAGTCTCTTGATTAAACACTCTAAGCAACGCCTGTTCGAGCAACTCTAATTGCAGGGGCTTAGATAAAAAGCCGTTAAACACCGACTTATCTTCTGAACTTAAGAATACATCAGCAGTAAGAGCTAGAATAGGAATATCAATGTGATTAGATTTTAAAAGCTTTGCAGCCTCAACACCGCTAATCCCAGGTAAATTAATATCCATTAAAATTATATCAACATGATTGTTCTTTAATTTCGAAAGCACATTGTTTGCATCATCAAGAATTTCATACGTCATATTGAGCTTTTCTAGCATTGAAACTATTACAACTTGATTCACTTTATTGTCTTCTACAATTAACGCTTTGCGTTGGCTTAAAGTGACTTGGTTTATTGACCTACTTTTCAATATAGGAGCACTCGATATTTCGAGTAAATACGGAAGTGTTATATTTACAGTAGTGCCAACCCCCTCATCACTAGAAATAGAAATGTTGCCAGCCATTAACTCAACCAGTCCTTTGGTAATCGAAAGCCCTAACCCTGTTCCCTCTTGTGATGTACTAGCCTTCCCAACTTGCGCAAATTTATTAAATAATAATTTTAAATCTGCCTCTGAAATCCCAATCCCTTGATCTTTAACTTCAATACATAGCTGCTCATTTCGCAAAAAAGCTGTCACATCTACACACTTGCCAGCGCCACTAAATTTAATCGCATTGGTAATAACATTAATAAGGATCTGCGAGAGCTTTTGACTATCAATGTTTATTAAGGTGCAAGATTCAAAGTTAAAGTGCTCATTTAAAGTGACACCCGACTGCTCAGCTTTATGTTTGAGAAGTGTTATGATGTTTGTTAGTAAATCGGTTAAATTGATATTTTCCTCATTTAACTCCATTTTGTTGGCCTCGATTTTACTTATATCAAGCACAGCATTAATAATATCCAACAAATTCTTACTACTAAAACAAATGTGATCCACGTGCGAACGAATTTCAGCATCAACATCGGCAATTTTTTCATGCATTAAAATTAGCTCAGATAAGCCGACAATAGCATTGAGTGGAGTTCTTAATTCATGTGAAATATTAGATAGATACTCAGTTTTACGCTCACTCATTTCAATTAGTCGTTTGTTCTTTATTCTGAGCTCTAATTGACTAATGACTTCTCGACTTAGAATTTTTAGAGCAACTTTTTGATGCTCATTCAGTGTCTTAGGTTTTTTATCAATAACACACAAAGTACCTATTTTAAACCCACCCGGAGTCTCCAACTGAGCACCTGCGTAGAACCGTATATTAGGATCACTTAAAACTAGCGGGTTATCTGAAAAGCGCTCATCCTCTAATGCATTTGATACTTCAAACACATCATCCTCTAAAATCGCATGCGAACAAAAAGCGATTTCTCGATTTGTTTCATCAGCGTCTAAGCCCACTTTTGATTTAAACCATTGGCGATCTGGCGTAATCAAGCTAATCAATGATATAGGGGTTTCACAAATTTCAGATGCTAATGTAGTTAGGTCGTCAAATACTTTTTCGGCTTCACTGTCTACGATTTCATAGTCGTAAAGGGCTTCTAACCTTTGCTTTTCATTTTTAGGTATGTTGGCTTTTATCATACTATTTTTCTGCCCGCTAAATTGTCTGAGGCTTTACTCCAATATTCAAAAAAACTCTTTAATCAAACTTTGAAACTAGAGTATCGAACATACCCTTGCTAGTAGGTAGGCGCCGTTATTCTTTAATTAGTAAAAAATAGCTGTATAAGTAAATAAAATAAAGAAAAACTACTTATTGATTCATAGTTTCAACACTTTAAGTTTGATGCTTTGTTAAATAAGAACTTTAATTAGCTTTATAGCTTGGTTAATCATGATGTGAACTCTGTCTTCGTTCGCGCAACTATTTGACACTTAACAGAGCTCAAGCTTTTTAAAATCCAACCTATGAATCTCGAATAACAACCAACTTCATTAGGGTAAAATATGAGTATCCAATCAGAGCATGTAATAAGTGATTGCAAACAGCTAGACTCATGTGGCGCCATTAAAATGGTATTAATGCCAAAAGATAAAGATCTCGGTGGTTTCTCTGTAAGGCGAACCTTACCTACGGCAAAACTTAAAACCATTGGCCCATGGATTTTCTTTGATCATATGGGGCCTGCAACATTTCAAGCAGGTACTGGCATTGATGTTCGTCCTCACCCACATATTGGTATTGCTACCGTTACCTACTTATTTTCTGGTGACATATTGCACCGTGACTCGTTAGGTAGTGAACAGTCTATCAAACCCGGTGATATAAACTTGATGGTAGCAGGTCGTGGTATTGTACACTCAGAACGAGAACGAGATGAGGTACGTAACTCGACACATAATATTGAAGGCTTACAGCTTTGGTTGGCACTTCCTGAAGTAGCTCAAGAAACCTCACCTGAATTTCATCATTACCCTGCCACTAGTATCCCAAAAACAGTTATAGACGACGTCTCAGTTACTGTCATGATAGGAGCAGCTTATGGCGTTGAATCACCAGTAAAAACTTTTTCAGAGACTTTATATATTGAAGCGGAAATAAAACAAGGGCAATCACTTGTTTTACCTAATACAAGTGAGCTTGGTGTCTACGTAGTTAAAGGGGATATGCAATGTAGAGATACTCATATACCTATGCATGCGATGGCAGTATTTGATAGCCCACAGGGTATTAAACTAACAGCTAACCAAAACAGCCGTATAGCAATGGTAGGCGGCAAAAGCTTAGGTAAACGTTACATTGAGTGGAACTTTGTTTCTACAAGCAAAGACCGTATAGAAGAGGCTAAAAAAGCTTGGCAAAGTAAAGAATTTCCAGACGTGGTTGGTGATGAGAAGGAGTTTATTCCATTGCCCTAACCTCTTTACATAGCCATTGAAACTAGCTTAATGTTTATCAGAGCAAATGGCGCTCTCGGCAGGGATCGAACCTGCAACTTAGCCTCCGGAGGGCCACGTGATATCCATTTCACCACGAGAGCACATTTGTCGTCGTCAATACTCACTCGCGATATCAGCATGACAACCCGGCAATGATAATGGCATCTTGCGCTAAATGCTAGCATCGAGGCCTTTATATGCACATAAATTCAGCAATTTGCATTAAAACACTTCACTTTCGTGCAGAACCAAGGTATTAACGTATACTTAATAAAATTAATAACAAGGTGGCAGTATTGCCATGTAAGGGGAATTTGATCATGAGTTTAATGTCTACAGAGCAAGTCGCGGAGTTTTTAGGTGTAAAAGTCGAACGCGTAAAACGTCTTGCCCGCGAGCATTTACTGATCTCGAAATCACAAGATGACAAAGGTGAACCTTTGTTTGATCCAGAAGACGTAAAAAAATATAAAGAACTTGCCGAGCGAATTGGCGGTCTTTAATTTTTAGCTTTTTCTATGAAGTGGTTAAGCTGTGTTAGCAGTGGCGCCACTTTATCCATCGCACCACGTTGTTCATACCAGCAAATACATAAAAGCAAAAACAGCGCATGAAATGCCGCGAGCTTTTCAACTGATAAGTAAAACTCGTGATGTTCGCACACTAACGCTTGGTAACGTTTAAGTAACGCCAGTTGCTGCTCATCATTTAACGCAAAGCTCACCACCAACGCAGCTAAGTCAAAGTAAACATCGTTACTTTTGGCATATTCAAAGTCGATTAAAAACATACCCGACTCATTCACAATGATATTTTCTTTCACTAAATCATTATGACAAAAGCCCATGTCTTTAGGCGCTGAAGCAATATAAGCCAGTGACTGGTTAATTAGCTCAGCATGTTGCTGATAGCGCGCTGTTCGCTGGTAATAATTAATTTCGTAGGCAATATCCATCGGTTCAGTAAGCACAGGGTAACGGTGTAAATTAACTAAGTCGGGCAATAAGCTACTACAAAATTCACCGCTGGCAATGCTGCCTGCCACGTATTCGAAAATAGCCGTATCGGTTGCTTGTTCTAACCAAATAGGGGCTGGGCAGCAGCTTTGCTTTGCAAAATGCGCTTGCGCTGCAAGGCCAATCGCCGGCCAGTGGTCGCGATAGTGCTTAACCAAAAAATCTTGGCTTGCTGTTTTAACTAGGTAGTTATCATTGCTTAGTCCCTCAACCAGCGGGCTGATTGAGGTGATAACTAAACGTGAGTTGAAGCGCGTAAAAAGCGCGTAAATTTGTTGCTCAGTTTTCATCTATAGCTGTGCAAGCGGCTTAGCCTGATGCTGCTCGTATTCTTCATACCAGGTTTTAAAGCCCCACGCGGCCATAATGGTGTAAAACACGAAAAGTACTAAGGTTGGGTAATACCCTTTTTCAAAGTATAGGTACATAGATGCTGCATCAATCACAATCCAGTACAACCAGTTTTCCAGTACCTTCTTGGCAACAAGGTAGGTTGTCACCACCGCAAAACAGGTAGTAAAGCTGTCTAAATAAGCAAAATCAGCGTGCGTGTAATTGGTCATCACAAAACCAATGGCAACTGAGGCCAATGAGGTGGCAAGCAAAATCACCGCATGACGCTGTAACGACCATGAAATAATGGGCAAATGATCTTTATTATTCATGCCCCTGCGCCAAACCACCCAACCATATACCGCCATATACATGTAGTAAAAATTAAGTAGCGACTCCATCAACAGTGCGCCATTCCAGTACATTACGGTATAAATAAAGGTGCTCACAAACGCGGCTGGCCAACACCATAAGCTTTCTTTAATCGCTAACAGTAAATACGCCATCGATAAGGCAACAGCAATATATTCCCAATGCGACATGGCAGTAAAGCCAGAGAAGGTTTCGCTTAAAAATTCCATAACACGCGCTACTTTAGGGTTTAGTCTTCGCTAGGCGACAAGTCACCATGTAAGAATTTACAGACGAAAATAGCTTTACCAAACTCTTCATAAGAACGTTTGATTTCAGTATTAAGTACAGACATCACTAAATCATAATCACCAAAAATCTGAGTAGATAAGGTGTTGGTGATCACTTTAAGACCTTCGTAACTGTTTACACGGTCAATAAAACCTTTGATAAACGGAATGTAGTCTTGATGTAGTGGGTACTTACTGATCTCTACTGAAAGTTTCATTATGATTTACCGAGTCTTTGAAAAGTATTGCATTGTAACCCGCTTATACTAACAAGTCATGGCTATGGTTATTTTTTAGTGTAAAATCAGCCCCGATAAACATTGAGGATTCATTATGGCACGCCGCATCACTTACAAATTTAAGAACCAGCCTCGCGAAATCAATTTTGCAAAAGATAAATACCGCGATATGTACCATGCCATTGCTGCGGCTGAAGGCATTGATTTAACTAATTACTTAAAGATGGAACAACAAGTCGAAATGACTTCAAAAGGCTCTGCAGCAGTACGTAACTTTCGTGACCAAGAATTCGCACGAATGGGTTTCAGTGACGTGTATTTTATTAAAGAGTAACAAAGTTACTCTTTATACTCGTAGCTTACACGTGGGGTGATATTACACAGTAACTCGTAAGGAATGGTAGTTGCGCACTGGGCAATCTCTTCAACGGGAAGCTCAGGCCCCCACATGATCACCTCATCTCCTACTTTGATATTGTCGTGGTTATCACCAATATCGACCGTGATCATATCCATCGCCACACTGCCAACAATACCATAGCGCTGCGACTTAATAATAACCGGTGTGCCCTGCTCAGCATGACGTGGATAACCATCACCGTAGCCCATCGCAACTACCGCAAGCTTAGTCGGTTTATCGCTGTGCCAGCGTCCACCATAGCCAACACACTGATCGGCATCGACATCGCGTATCGCGATAACTCGCGTTGTTAAACGCATAACAGGCTCTAGTCCGTGCTGTTGCCCTACGCCATTGAGCATTGGCGATACGCCATACAGCATCAAGCCAGGGCGCACCCACTCACCATGGCCTTTTGGCCAAGCAATAATGCCAGCAGAGTTTGCAAGACAATGCTGCTCACTTTTGCCATCTGCCAGTGAATCAAATAAGGCAATTTGCTGAGCGGTCTTTTCATCATTGATGTCATCGGCGCACGAGAAATGCGTCATTAACTTAATGTCATCACGGGCATTTGGGCTTGCTTTTAAGCGACTGTAGAAAGACTCAAATTGCGATGGCGCAATACCCAATCGATGCATACCCGTATTCACCTTTAACCAACACGCAATTGGTGCATCAAGGCTTGTATTTTCAAGCGTTGCGAGCTGATTTTCATCATGAATAATGGTTTGAAAGTTATTGGCAAGTAAGATAGGTAAATCATCTTTATGAAAAAAACCTTCAAGCAATACAATCGGTTTTGTCAGTCCACCTGCACGTAGCGCTAACGCTTCGTCTATTCGAGCAACCGCAAATGCATCGGCATCATTTAGGTATTGAGCAATTTTAACTAAGCCATGGCCATAAGCATTGGCTTTAAGCACTGCCATTACTTTGCAACCAGGCGCAAAGCGCTTCACTTGTGCTAAATTATGAGCAAGTGCTTTTAGGTTGATTTCGGCAATGGCTAAGCGCATTAGTATTCGTCGTCCATAGCTGGACCCGCGTAGTTATCAAAACGCGAGAATTGACCTTGGAAGGTTAAACGTACTTTACCGATTGGACCATTACGTTGCTTACCTATGATGATTTCGGCCACGCCTTTTTCTGTACTGTCTTCGTTATACACTTCATCACGGTAAATAAACATGATTAAGTCGGCATCCTGCTCGATTGAGCCTGATTCACGTAAGTCGGAGTTGATTGGGCGTTTATCGGCACGTTGCTCTAGGGTACGGTTAAGCTGCGATAGTGCAATAACCGGACACTGCAGTTCTTTTGCCAGTGCTTTTAATGAACGAGAGATTTCAGCGATCTCTAAGGTACGGTTGTCCGACAAGCTTGGCACACGCATTAACTGCAAGTAATCGACCATGATCATACTAATACCGCCATGGTCGCGGGCAATACGACGAGCACGTGAACGCACATCTGTTGGTGTTAGGCCCGATGCATCATCAACATACATCTTACCTTTTTCCATCAACAAGCCCATGGTTGACGACAGACGCGCCCAATCGTCATCATCTAGCTGACCGGTACGAACTTTAGTTTGGTTAATACGACCTAGCGATGCCAGCATCCTCATCATGATTTGCTCTGAAGGCATCTCTAGTGAGTAAATAAGTACAGGCTTATCTTGTGTCATGGCTGCGTGCTCGGCTAAGTTCATCGCAAAGGTTGTTTTACCCATCGATGGACGTGCCGCCACAATGATAAGGTCAGAAGGCTGCATACCTGCCGTCATTTTATCTAGGTCAGCATAGCCGGTGCTTACACCCGTCACACCATCTTGTGGCGACTGATAAAGCTCTTCAATCTTATCAACGGTTTTTTCTAAGATACTGTGTAAGTTTTGTGGGCCTTCGGTGCTTTTTGTGCGTTGCTCTGCAATTTTAAATACTTTACTTTCAGCAAAATCGAGCAAGTCATGACTGGTACGCCCTTCTGGGCTAAAACCGGCTTCTGCAATTTCGTTCGCAACACCAATCATTTCACGAATAACAGCACGCTCACGCACGATATTTGCGTAGGCATCAATGTTTGCCGCACTTGGCGTGTTCTTAGCAATTTCAGCGAGGTAGGCGAAACCACCAACACTACTTAACTGATTGTTTTTCTCTAAGCTCTCAGAAATAGTGATCAAATCGATTGGATCACCGCCTTCAGCAAGACTAACCATAGCCTCAAAAATCAGCTTATGGGTGCGGGTGTAAAAATCCTGTGCAACCACTAACTCAGCAACACGGTCAAACGCTTGATTATCAAGCATTAAACCACCTAAAACAGATTGCTCAGCTTCTATTGAATGGGGAGGGACTTTTAACGTATCGACTTGCTTATCTGGTTTGGCCATAACATCACAAAACTAAAATTGAATGGCTCTATTCTATCGACTTGCAAAGGCTGTGCAAATAGTAAAGCGGGAAAACTTCCCGCTTTATTGTAATTGAGTGTACTCTAATCGCTATTTCTGTTTACGAAGTTCAATGCGTCCGCTAATCGTATCCATTTCGATATCAGCATCCCCACCGTTAATACTAAATTCTAAGTCGCTAGATGGGCCGTATTTCGCCTTCGTTGCTCTGTCATCACTAAGCTCATTAACGATTTTACCGTTAGCGTGAGCTTCAATTTCAAACGTTGCCGATACATCTGCAGGGAAGTAAAATTCTGCATCACCACTGACTGATTCAAAACGAATATTGGCATCTGCTAGTAACTTGTTGATGTGAACTTCTGCTTCACCATTTACGGTATTGATGCGCAGCTTTTTAATTGCATCAAAAGCAAAGTCGATATCACCGTTTACGTTTTCAAGGCGAACATCTTGTGCTTTGGTTTTTGACTTAATGTCGCCATTCACTGCGGTAAAGCGTAAAGCACCTTGCGAGTTTTTATCGTTAATTTCACCATTGACTGTTTCAAAGCGAATATCACCGTTTAAGTCGTGGGCATTTACATCGCCATTGACCGTTTCAAAGCTCATGTTGCCGCTAATATCTTGCACTGTGATATCACCGTTGACGGTATCAATCTCTGCGCCTGCTTCAAGCTCTTTAGCACTAACGGTTACATTCACCCCAGCAAATTCAAGCTCACTGCTTTTTGGCATGTAAATGGTTAATCGAGAGCCGTCACCGCTATTCCAGCCACCTAAGTTACGCGGCATTTTTACGATAAATTCAACACGGCTACCTTCTACCTCTAAACGATAGCCTTGTGCTTTATCGTCAAGCTCACCTTCGATTTTAAGTTGTGGTTTATCCCACCCTTCAATGCGTACATCACCACGTTGGTTTTCAATAAAAATGCGTTTATTCGCAGGTACATCAATTTGTTCATTAATGGTTTGTCCTGCCATTGCCATCAGTGGCAGTAATCCTAAAGTTAAGGCTAGTAATTTCATAATTGTCACTCCTAAATCGTTTGCCACTTAGGTGCATGCACCTTGTTAATTAAGTCCAGTTGTTGCTGATAAACCTGCGATAGCATTTGTAATAAAGCTGGGTTTTCAGGTTCATTCTCAAGTGCTTGCTTAATGGCGCTTTCGGCTTCTTCTAACTCTTTTAGCTGTTGCTGCCAATTGTCTGTTAATGCAGGTTGATTTTGATACTGCACCAACAAACCTTGCTTTTGCTTGGTAAAATAGTCACTCATTGCCATCATGCTATTTGGCTCACCTTGGCCAACAAAAAGCTGTACGGTCAATAGTGCGGCAATACAACAAGCGGCAACTGCAGCGAGTTTATTCCAGCCATGGTTTGGCTTATCAACTTGCTCTGGTTGCCCTGTTGCAATTGCTCGCTCAATACCGGGCCAGAGATCTTTGTCTGGACTAATATCTTGCTTCTGGTTAAGCGAGTCATTTAAAAATTGTTCAAATTCTGGCTTACTCATTTTCATACCACTCTTTTAATAACTGCCTTGCACGGTGAAATTGCGATTTACTTGAACCGACCGCCATATCAAGCATGCTTGCTATCTCTTCGTGGCGATAACCTTCAATTGCATGAAGTACAAACACCATACGTGCTCGCTCAGGTAGTCTCAGTACTAATTTGTCGAGGCCGTTAAAGCCGTCGCAATCTGCGGCGCTTTGTTCATCCATACCGCTTTGTTCAAAACTCACTACTTTTTGAAACCAGCTTTTATGTTTGCGAATGTAGCTAATCGCAATATTGCTGGTAACACTATGTAACCAAGTCGAAAATTGTGAGCGTCCATCAAAGTTAGCGATTTTATGCCACAACTGTACAAACACTTCTTGTGTTGCATCTTCGGCGTGCTCTTTGTCTGCAAGCAATCGCAAACAAAGGCTATAAACCCGCTTCACATGCAACTCATAAAGTGTTGCATAGGCAGCTTGATCACCGCTTTTTACGCGCTCTATCAAGGCATGCTCACTTTGCTGGGCGAACGCTTGTTCTGCATCTATCAACATCCTGGATGTTGTCCTTTATGATTATTGTTGTGAATTTAGTGTATTAGACGTAAGGAGGGATTCAAAAGGTTTAAATGAAATTAAATTTTTTTGTGTAAGCTACAAATAATTGAGCTTACACAATTTTATTTGGGGCTTTGCGTTATTCTCCAGGTGATGCTTCGCTTTCTTCTTCAGTTGTTTCTGTGGTTTTGTAGCTCCAACCTAAAAATACGATGCGTGCCGAAGAAGCAGGCGAGCCACCATTTTGTACTTGTAATAAACCTGCATCATAGTGAGCACCACTGCCCCCTGATGCAGTAATTGTTGAGCCACGTACACTACCAAACAGCTCGCCACTGCCCGATAGCTTCACTGTTGTCAAAGGTGCATAAATAGCCGCATATAAATTCGCAGCACCACTAAATTGCACACCATTTACACCATTAAATGATGAATAAAATGATAACGACGGATGGCCACTGGTGGTTAATCCTTCCTGCTCAGTAATGACTTTTGCTCCTGCACCAATATTTACTTTTCCGGTTAATAACACTGTTAAGCTGCTGTCTTTTTTGATTGTTAAACTGGTATCCCCTTCCATCGAAAAGTCGCCATCAATCAGTAAAATAACATCACCACCAGAAACTTCCATTTTGCCGTCACTGGTCATTTTGAGCCTATCAAGTGCAAAGATATACTCTTTACTGTTACTGCCATTAGCTTGGTTTTGCGCTTTAGAGTTAAACAAGAAAACATCGGCAAGGCTTGGCAAAATAACTTGGCTACCACCGCTACTAAAAAAGCCCCTTTCAGTATTAAGTTTAAATTGTTGCGTAGGACCAATCGAAACAGAACTATAACTGCTCACTTGGTCTGTGATGTCTGTCATTTTCTCTGGCAAAATTAACGGGTCGCAGCTGGTGTCTGGATTTGTAGGGTCATAATCGGGCGCGGTTGGGTCAGCAACGGTTATAGGCTCAACATTCGGGTTTACGTTAAACTTGCTATCACTGTAGTGCACACCATCTTGTTGATTATTGTAGGTGTCTTTAAAATCGCCTGAGCCGCCATACATAATATCCAACGCTTCGTCTTGGCTATTAGTGATGAATGTTGACCACTGCATTTTTGCATCACCATTCGCTCGCACAACCCCCGAAACAGTTCCGCCGCGATGGGTATAATAACCTCGGGTATAGACATTACCGTCAACACGTAAACCACTGCCAGGAGAAATATAAACGCCGGTATTTGAATGGATATTACCAATAATTGGTGATGAACCATTTAAGTAGATAACCCCGGTTGCTTTTACATCGCCTTTTATCGGTGAATGGCCCGATAGCACCACATCTGAATCACCAGTAATCGTTGAAACATCACCATCATTAGATTTGGTTTCTTCATAGGTGCCTTTGCTCGAATCGTAACTATCGATACTGCCACTACCCGACAAGTTAACCCCTTTACAGCCCACCATCGCATTAGTGAAAATAGAGCTGCCTTTCGCGCCTTGTACTGCAAAACGGGCGACTAAGTTACTTTGTGCGTCACCATCAAATCGTTGCCCTAAGCTTGCAATTTCAAGCTCACCGGCAGCATTTTGACTTAAACTGGCATTAAAAATGGCATCATCAGCGATAACACCAGAGCCCGATGCGTTACTGGTTTTACTGATCAAATCTTCAACCGCTAATACACCTTCGTCATTCAAGGTTTGTTGCAATAACTTAGCTTGTTCAAACACACCTTTTTCTGCCAATAAGCGGCTGTTTAATTTCTTTTGAAAGTTACCACTTAAGCGCTCTTGAACAATGTTTTCACGCAGCGAACTAAGCACCACAATGCTGGCCATACTGGTTAAGATCAACACTGTAATTAGGGTGAAACCATTTTGCTTGTTATACACTGCCAGCTCCGTATGCTTTGACTAATATTGCATTGGTTAAGGCAATATCAATATTAATGCCATTGCCAAATTGAGCAGGTAAATCATTTGGCTTTACAGTAACGGTTACAAGCTCCCCGGTGATATCAAATGACAAAGTTTCGATACCTGTCAGTAATCGCTCTGAGGCAGCACCATCGAGTGAACACATTAAGTTGCCACCATTTAAGCTATATACTTCAACCACCTGCGCAGTTGTCGCAGAGCCATCACAGGCAATGACCCCGCTAGGCTGAGTAATAGTAATCGTGCTTTTATCTGCACTGATGATCGGTGTTAGTTGTGTTTGCTTTATGCTGCGGTTGAATACTTTACTGGTATAGCGAATTACTTCTTGCGCGTTTTCAAGCTCTTTACTCACTTCAATCGTGCTTTTAATCGCTGAGTAAGACAAGCTTACTCCCGCTAATAAAAACGCGCCAGCTGCCAATGCCACCATCAATTCTACTAAGGTAAAACCCTGAACGCGTTTATTCATGAGCACACCGCCGTTAAATCAGGGAAACTGGCATTTAGACTAATTTGATTTTCTGCATTGTCTGTCATGCGCTTATCGACCCAAGCCACATTCACTTGCATATCATCACTGTAAGTAGCTGGGATCGTCAGCTGATAATCACTGACTTGTGGCGCGAGCGAAGCTCTAAATGTCGCGTCTTGAAAAAGTGTGGTATTGGTTTTTTGAATTTCACAAATACGCGGCCACAAACGCTCAATGGTATTTTGCCCTTGAATAAGTGACACGGTGTAATTAAAGCTATTGGTTGCATATTGCAGCGATTTCAGCTGCGCTGCCGCCAACCCCAGTAATGCAATGCCAGCAATCACCACTGAAATCATCACTTCTAATAATGAAAAGCCTGCCTGCTTATTCATGCACATCCTCGCTGTGAATTTTCTACTAACCAGTTTTGGCCACTTTTAAGCACACACATCACGTAATCTGTGGTATTTGTATGCTCATCTTTAACTAGAATTTCAGCTTGTTTATCAACTTCGCCACTGGCAGTAATGGCCAATGCGACTAAGTTGACGGTAACACCGCTTTTTGTGACCGAAAATTCTTTTAAAACCGTGTCTACCCCGCCCTCGTTGAAGGTCACTTGCCAACTATTATTACTGACAACTAGGTTAATAGGTTTGTCGCGTTTGACCGCTTCACTACGTGCAAATTTATAGGCGCTATTTAATTGATTTGCAGTTGTTACCACGCGATCTTGCAAAATTTGCTGACTAAAAGACGGAAAAGCAAGGGCTGCCATAATGCCAATAACACTCAGCACAACCATTAACTCAATTAAGGTAAACCCTGCAATTCGACGCAATTGTGTTACTCCCAGCAATCACTAAATGAAGCGCTATAACTACCATCATGTTTAACGGTTAAGTCACCACAGCGATCACTTGCTTGCGCCGAACCCGATTTAGGAGCGGCTTTTAAACTGTAGCCACGATTTTTAAAATCGCTTACAGCACCTGATACTTTATCTGTTGCTGTGTAGGTAAAGGTGTAATAGTCAGTATTTTGAGTTGCAAATGCATTGGGATAGCCGCCATTTCGTGAATAAATACGTTCAAGGCTGGCGCTGTATTGCAGTAACTCTTGTTGAATGTCAGCACGGCGACTACGTTGCATGTGCTCAGTGTAAGCAGGAAGTGCTACGCTATACAGAATCCCCAAAATAGCGATCACGATAAGAATTTCTACTAATGTAAAGCCTGTTTGTTTACCCATTCCATGTGGTACTAATGCACTTTTCAACCTCAACCCCTTAATACTTTTTAACCAGCACAATATAAATGACAGCGTTGTCAGTGTCAATTTTAACCAATTTACTTTTACTCATTCGATTATACTAATAAGAAAAATAAAATTAAGAAAAAAGAATGCATGTTTGTAAAATAGGTAAGATTATAGGATTGGTATTTATGTGTTTAAAATGTAGAAAGCAATGCTATTGAATGATCATAGAAGAAGCAATAGCGGTACAAAATGCTACAATTTATAAATTTCAGGCACAAAAAAGCCGCACCTAAGTGCGGCCTTTTTTACTTAATATTGCTATTAAGCTTCAGCGATAACGATTACTTTGATAGTAGCCGATACGTCTGAGTGTACTGCGATTGCTACGTCAAATTCGCCAGTCTCACGGATAGTACCTAGAGGTAAACGAACTTCTGATTTAGCAACTTCAACGCCAACAGCTGAAATAGCTTCAGCGATGTCGCGAGTACCGATAGAACCGAATAACTTGCCTTCGTCACCAGCTTTAGAAACTAGTGTAACTTCAGCTAATGCTTCTAACTTGTCAGCGCGAGCTTGAGCAGCAGCTAGATCTTCAGCGATCTTAGCTTCTAAATCAGCACGACGTGCTTCGAAAGTTTCGATGTTAGCTTTAGTTGCAGGAACTGCCTTACCTTGTGGGAAAAGGAAGTTACGTGCGAAGCCAGATTTAACTACAACCTGGTCACCTAGGCCACCTAGGTTTGCGATCTTGTCTAGTAGAATAACTTGCATGTCTCTACACCTTTTAAAAACTGTTAATCCGCTGCTTACTTATGTAAGTCAGTGTATGGAAGAAGGGCTAAGTAGCGAGCACGCTTGATAGCAGTTGCTAGCTGACGCTGATATTTAGCGCTAGTACCTGTGATACGGCTAGGTACGATTTTGCCACTTTCTGTAACATAGTTTCTAAGAGTAGCTAGATCTTTATAATCGATTTGTTGTACGCCTTCCGCTTTAAAGCGGCAGAACTTACGACGTCTGAAATAACGTGCCATGAGTAAAATTCCTCAAAAAATTCTTTCTATATGTTGAGCATGCAAGACCAATTGGCTTAAGCCGTTTCGACCTTCGTGACGGTTTAAAAACCCCGTCACCTGCACTTGGTGCCCAACGTGCAATTGTTGAGTCTGTTGTTGCAATGGCGTGCCGCTGGCAACAACTTGAAGCCTGACATAACTATTACGGTTAAGGTCTGCTTCAACTTGCATCGATTTATGTTCAAGAACAAAAATACAATGCGGTATACCAGCAGGGCTTTGACTATATTTTGGGGTTTTACATACAACCCCAGATAGTGTCAGCTGATTCATATAAGGATTAAGCGGTTGGCTCATCTTTTTGTCTCAACTGCAAGCGCCATGCTTGAACTCAAAACGATTAAGCAGCTGGTGCTTCTTTCTTCTCTTCTTTCGCAAGAGGAGATGCTTCAGTTACAGCGTCTTTAGTACGCATAACTAAGTTACGAAGCACTGCATCGTTGTAGCGGAAAGTAGTTTCTAGCTCGCTGATTACTTCAGTAGGTGCTTCAACGTTCATAAGAACATAATGAGCTTTGTGAAGCTTGTCGATTGGGTAAGCCAATTGACGACGGCCCCAGTCTTCAAGACGGTGGATAGTACCACCAGCTTCAGTGATAGAACCAGTATAACGTTCGATCATACCAGCTACTTGCTCACTCTGATCAGGGTGAACCATGAATACGATTTCGTAATGACGCATGGATATTCCTTACGGTTAATAGAGCCTTCTACCGTTTCGGCCAGTCGGTTTAAGGCAAGGAATTAAATTTAATAAGCCGAAATGAGCGCGCATTTTACGCTTAGATTGATAATTAAGCAAGATAAAACAGCAAGCCAAGCTAGATAATTGTGCTCTAATAAGATTTTCTAAGCGCTAAAAACAAAAAACCCAGCCGAGGCTGGGTTTTTGAGATTCTGAAAACTAAAATTACTTGATTTTAGCTTCTTTGAAAATCACGTGTTTACGAGCTTTAGGATCGTATTTTTTGATTTCCATTTTTTCAGGCATGTTACGCTTGTTCTTGTCGGTAGTGTAGAAAAAACCAGTACCAGCAGTTGAAACTAAACGGATCTTATCGCGCATGATTCAGTTCCTTAAACTTTTTCGCCACGAGCACGGATTTCTGTAAGAACCGCGTCGATGCCTTTTTTATCGATAATACGCATACCTTTAGTAGTAGTGCGTAGTGTTACAAAACGTTTTTCACTTTCAACCCAAAAACGGTGAGTTTGTAGGTTAGGTAGGAAACGACGTTTAGTCGCGTTTCTCGCGTGTGAACGGTGGTTACCAACCGCTGGACGCTTACCTGTAACTTGACATACTTTAGACATGTCTATATATCTCCAATAACTTCGCTCGAGCTTAATTTTCCCTTAGGCCAGTATTTGTGCCCCGGGATAAATCGAAGGGCGCTCTTTATACAGCTTATACAGGCAAAGATCAAGTAACAGATCTTATCCAATCAGCTCATGTGTAAATTTGATAGCGGCTAATTATAAAGATCGAATGCCCTTAGGGAAAGTAAAAACTGCATTTAAATTAAACTAATTTCTAAAATCGCCCTAAACTGCTCATTTTTAACACACTCTCTTATACACTTAGCTCTATATAAGCCCTCTTTCAGCAAACGAAACACAGTTTTCACCTCCCACTATGATGTGATCCAGCACATTTATGTCAATTAAGGCTAAGGCTTGCTGTAATTTTGTAGTGATTAATTTATCGGCCTGACTAGGTTCAGCAACCCCACTTGGGTGGTTATGAGCAAGTATGAGTGCCGCCGCATTATTACGCAGTGCTGCTTTAACAACTTCGCGTGGGTACACAGAAGCTGCATTTATAGTGCCGTAAAAAAGCACTTCGTCTTTAATTAGCTGGTTTTGACTATCTAAGTACAGCACCATAAATACTTCTTGCTGTAAGCCTCGCAGCTGAATAGTTAAATAGTCATACACGGCTTGCGGCGAATTAAATAATGCCTCGCGTTTACATTGCTCAAGCATATAGCGCCGGCTTAATTCAAGTACCGCTTGCAACTGAACATACTTAGCCGCCCCTAAGCCCTTTTGTGCGCAGAATTCTTGTTCGCTCGCGTTAAACAAGTTTTGCAATGTACTATTTATACTGAGTAAATGCTCTGCAAGCTCAATAGCATTCATGCCCGGCACGCCTGTGCGTAAAAATATTGCTAATAGCTCTGCATCTGAGAGTGCTTTGGCGCCCTGGGCAAGTAACTTCTCCCGCGGCCTTGCTGATAAAGGTAGATCGGTTAATGGCATTGCTTCATCCTTAAAACAACTATTCCACTTATTAAACTGTACTATAAAATTTAGTTTTTTCCTGTCTGTATAAAAGAAAACTTCATGCTATAGGTAAAGATTTGCTATCGTTAGCCCATATCGACAAAGGTTAAATTTCACGTAATGAAAAAATCAGTAAATAAAAAAATCCTGCTAGGTATGAGTGGTGGTATTGCAGCCTATAAATGCGCAGAACTTGTTCGCCGTTTAAAAGATCAAGGCTGTGAAGTAAAAGTCGTCATGACCGACTCAGCCAAACACTTTATTACTCCTTTAACTATGCAAGCGGTAAGCGGTGAGATTGTTTCTGATTCATTACTCGACCCAGCAGCAGAAGCCGCGATGGGTCATATCGAATTTGCCAAATGGGCCGACCTTATTTTAGTTGCCCCTGCAACCAGTAATATTTTAGCGAAAATGGCAATGGGTATTGCCGATGATTTACTAACAACACTTCTATTAGCCACCCCTGCAAAAGTGGCTGTAGCACCAGCCATGAACCAACAAATGTATGCCCACCCTGCTACACAAGCAAATATTGCCACACTTCGCGAACGCGGCGTGGCTATTTGGGGCCCTGGTAAAGGCGAGCAAGCCTGTGGTGATGTAGGCGCAGGACGCATGTTAGAGCCTCATGAGTTAGTCGCACTTTGTACACAACCTGAAGTTGAGCCATTACTTGCCGGCAAAACCATTACTATTACAGCAGGACCAACCCGAGAAGCCCTCGACCCTGTTCGTTATATCTCTAACCACAGCTCTGGCAAAATGGGTTATGCCCTTGCCGAGGCTGCACTTGCTTTAGGTGCAAAGGTCAACCTAATTTCCGGCCCCGTGACAATTAAAGCACCTGCTAATGCCCTGCTTACTACTATTGAAAGTGCAGAACAATTACTCACTGCCTCAATGGAGCTAGCCGTGCAATCAGATGCCTTTATAGGCTGTGCAGCAGTAGCCGATTACCGTGCAGAAGCAATTCATGAGCAAAAGATGAAAAAGCAAGGCGATGAACTAACCCTTACTTTAGTTAAGAACCCAGATGTTATCGCTAACGTCGCTGCGCTTAGCGAAAACCGCCCTTATACCGTTGGCTTTGCGGCAGAAACTCAAGATGTTGCAAGCTATGCACAAGGTAAATTAAAGAATAAAAACCTCGATATGATCTGCGCAAATGACGTATCAAAAGAAGGCCTTGGCTTTAATTCTGATCATAATGCTTTAACACTCTTCTGGCACAATGAGCAGCTAGATTTAGCAATGGGAAGTAAAAAAGATTTAGCCATGAGCGTAATGACTGAGCTTGCCAAGCGTTTGTAAAAATGCTGGAAAGAAACTGAATAAAACATTAACATAAGCCACTCATTTGCACAAAAAATGGCTTGTCTGACTCCCAACAGCGCAAGTAATAAATTATAAGAAAGGAATGGTCATGCCTGCGACAAAAAGAAGTAATCGCAAAGAGCAGATTCTGCAAGCACTCGCACAAATGTTAGAAACCAGCCCAGGTCAACGTATCACCACCGCAAAGCTCGCGGCTGAGGTAGGTGTGTCTGAAGCTGCGTTATATCGCCATTTTCCGAGTAAAGCACGGATGTTTGAGGGCCTAATCGAGTTTATTGAAGATACCCTGTTATCACGCATTAACCTCATTTTAGAAAATGAGAAAGAAAGCCAAACACGTGTATACAATATTTTGCTGTTATTGTTAGCTTTTGCCGAGAAAAACCCGGGCATTACCCGCATTTTGACTGGTGATGCCTTACAAGGTGAACAAGAGCGTTTACGTGAACGTGTACAAGGCTTATTTGAAAAGCTAGAAACTCAGTTCAAGCAAGTGCTACGCGAACGCAAACTTCGCGAAGGTAAAGCATTCCAGTCAGACGAAAGCACCCTAGCCAACTTCTTACTCGCCTATGTAGAAGGTAAGATGAATCAATTCGTGCGCAGCGACTTTAAAGCAAAACCAAGTGCACAATTTGAAAAACAATGGCCAGAGCTACAGAAGATTTGGTTGTAGTGAGTTGCTAAGGGAAGAGTAAAGTTGGAGCTGTCAGCCTTCAGCCGTCAGCTATCAGATTGAATTCCAAACAGTTAGCGAGCTTCTAGGGGAAAGAGCAAAGTTAGCAGGCTGCTTTCTAACTTTCCTCATTCTTTTCTCATTCACTTCTCTTTGTGCAATTTTTTCGCGTGAAATAAATTTCACGCCTACAAGCTTTAATCTCGCTAACTTTCCCCTTCCACCTCCCCAAACACGCCACTTATCGTATCTACTCGAATTGTTTATTAAAAACGCTACACTGGGTGCATCAATTTAAAAACAACGAGAAAGATAAATGAAAGCGCAATTATCACTTTTGAGCTTAGCCTTGGTGACAAGCCTTGGTAGTGCACAAGTTAGTGCAAAAGAAGCTCTGCAATTTAAAGACGTGTTTGATTTTAAATATGCAAAAGGCACCCAACTTTCTGAAGATGGCCAAATTCTTAGCTTTAGTGCCGACCCGTATCGCGGTAATGCACAAGGTTTGGTTTATACATTAAACAGCAACACCTTGCTAACTAGCGTTGTGCGCGGTACTCGCCCAACTATTAATAAAGCAGCAAACTGGGTGGCTTTTACTCAGGTACCAAGCTTACTTGAAAAAGAAACCACCAAGAAAAAAGATGAGCTAAAAAACAACCTTGTTTTAGTGAGTACTAAAAATGGTGAGCAACAAACGTTTAACGATGTAAAAGACTACGCGTTATCGGATGATGGTGTATGGCTTGCTTACCGACTCGATAAGAAAGCAGATAAAAAAGACGACCAAGAAAAAGACGAAAACAGCAGCGAAATCAAGCCAGACAAAAAAGACAAAAGCTTTGATTTAGTGCTTGTTAACCTTCAAAACAAAACCACTCACACCGTAAATAATGTATTCAGCTATGCGATTAGCAGCACCGGAGAGCAGTTATTAGCAAGCCAAAGCTACAGTAATGGTGCCGACAACCAAGTTGTATTAGTTGCGCTTAATAATGACTTTGCAACGAGTGTACTGATTGATGAGCCGGGCGTTGTGGCAAACAAAATTGCTTGGCAGCCAAACAGCAATACCGCAGCGCTGTTAATTGGTAATTATGTGAATGATGATACACGCCGTCGTGATCACAGCTTACAGCTTTTACAAAACGGGGCGCTTTCAACCATTCACTCTGCAGATAGCAGTTGGACTATTGGCAAAACAGCATCGCTAAAATGGTCTGAAGATGGTGCTCGTTTATACTTTGAAAACCACCCTAAACTCGCTGCAAAAGTTGCCGCAAAAGAATACAAAGATGAAGCTTCTTTATATGATTTCGATACCATTCGCGACCAAAAAGGCCTTAACGTTTGGCACAACAAAGACGCTGAAATTAAGCCACGCGAAGAGCAGCAATGGAACAAAGCGAATAAGCTTCGTCACTACCAAGCGGTATATCATGTAAATGGTCAGCAAGTTGTGCAGTTAAGCACGCCGAATATGCCTGAGGTTTCACTTAATACTCATCGCGAAGCGCTATTAGGCTATTCAGACCGACCTTACCTAGAACGTGTTATGTATGGCGGTTTTTACGCAGATTACTTCAGCGTTGATGTTAAAACCGGTAAACAAACCGCTATTGTCAGCGACTATCCGTTTAGACCAAGCCTTGCGCCAAATGGTCAATTTGCGGCATTTTTCCAAGACAGCCAAGTACAGCTCAAAGATTTAGGTAACAACAAGGTTTCGAGCTTATCTAAAGCAATTAAAGCTATTTTTGCTGATGATAAACATGACTACCCATCACCTCAGCCGGGTTATGGTTTTGCTGGCTGGTTAAACGATAGCAGCCAAGTACTGGTTTACAGTAAATTTGATATTTGGGCTTTTGATGTCGCAACACAAAAAGCAACGCGCCTAACCCAAGGTAAAGAAACCAATACCCAATATCGTGTTATTAAACTTGATAAAGACCAAGTGGGCTTTGCCAAAGACGAAACATTATTACTAAGCGCAACCAACCTGCAAGATAAGCAAACTGAAATTGCTAAGCTTGATTTAACAAGCAATAAAGTAAGCAAAGTACTTTCGGGTAAAAAGCGCTATGATGTGGTGAAAAAGGCAAAAAATGCCGACAAATACCTATTTACTGCGCAAACATATCAGCAATTCCCTGATTACTATCAAACTGATTTCAGCTTCAAAAAGCCACAGCGTGTTACCAATCTAAACCCACAAATTAGCAACTTTGCATGGGGTGAAAAACCTGAGCTTATTAGCTATAAAGGGTTTGATGGTGAAGACTTACAAGGCGTATTAATCAAACCTGCGGGCTACAAAAAAGGCGATAAGGTTCCGGTGGTTGTGTACTTCTACCGCTATATGAGCCAACGCATGTATGACTTCCCGAAAATGGAGTTAAATCATCGCCCTAACTTCCCAATGTTTACCTCAAATGGTTATGCGATTTTCTTACCTGATATCCGTTTTGAAATTGGCCATCCGGGTAAATCGTCAACCCAAACGATGATCAACGCCACTCAAAAGTTAATTGATTTAGGCATTGCTGATCCAGATAAAATTGGTTTACAAGGTCACTCATGGGCAGGCTACCAAAGCGCCTTTATGATCACTCAAACAGATATGTTTAAGGCGGTTGTATCGGGTGCGCCAGTATCTAATATGACCAGTGCTTATAGTGGTATTCGCTTAAAATCAGGCCTTGCGCGTCAGTTCCAATACGAAACAGGTCAAAGCCGCATTGGTAAAACGTTATTCGAAGCGCCAGAGCTATACATCGAAAATTCACCAGTGTTCTTCGCAGATAAGGTGAACACCCCAATTCTGATTATGTTTGGCGACAAAGATGATGCTGTGCCATGGCACGAAGGTGTTCAATACTACCTAGCGCTTCGCCGTGCGGGTAAAGATGCCACCTTCTTACAATACGAAGGTGAACCACATCACCTGAAGAAATTCCCTAACCAAGTGGATTTCTCAGTACGCATGATGGAATATTTTGATCACTACTTAAAAGGCAAACCAGCCGCTGAGTGGATCAAAAACGGCGCACCCTTTATTGAAGAATAAGCAATAAGCTGAATTTAAGCTGACTGCACACCTCCTCCAGAGCCAGCATTTTTGCTGGCTTTATTCTATAAAATCAATCAAACCATCTATTTTTTCGATTTTATCAATCGATTTAAACCCCAGTTTGTAAGTGGAAAGTTAACCAGAACAAATCTATATTTCATCCAACTTCTAACTGGAGACTACACAATGTTTAAGAAATCAACGTCAGCTTTGTCTAAAGTAGCTGTTGCGGTATCACTGTTGGTGGCAACAGGCGTACAAGCTACAAACGACATCAAATCAAACCAATTCTGGTGGCCAGAGCAATTAGATCTTAGCCAACTTCGTGCCCATGGCGCAGAGTCTGATCCTATGGGTCCTTACTTTGATTACAAAAAAGAATTCTTAAAGTTAGACCTAAACACAGTGAAAGCTGATATTGAGAAAGTATTGACTGATTCTCAAGATTGGTGGCCTGCTGACTACGGTCACTATGGTCCGTTCTTCATCCGTATGGCGTGGCACGCATCAGGTACGTACCGTACTTTTGATGGCCGTGGTGGCGCAGGCGGTGGTCAACAACGTTTCGACCCATTAAACAGCTGGCCTGATAACGCGAACCTTGATAAGGCGCGTCGTTTACTTTGGCCTATAAAACAAAAATACGGTCGCAGCATTTCTTGGGCTGACTTAATGGCGTTAACAGGTAACGTTGCACTTGAATCAATGGGCTTCAAAACCTTCGGTTATGCCGGTGGTCGTGAAGACGATTGGGAGCCAGATTACGTATACTGGGGCCCTGAAGGCAAAATGTTAACTGACGAACGTCGTGACAAAAAAGGTAAACTTAAAGGCCCATTAGCGGCAGTAGAGATGGGCTTAATCTATGTAAACCCAGAAGGCCCTCACGGCAACCCTGATCCACTTCTAGCAGCAGAAGACATTCGTTTATCATTCGGCCGCATGGCAATGAACGATGAAGAAATCGTTGCGCTAATCGCCGGTGGTCACAGCTTTGGTAAAGCACACGGCGCGAAAAAAGCGACGTGTTTAGACAAAGAGCCAGCAGCTGCAGGTATTGAAGAGCAAGGTTTAGGTTGGAAAAACAAATGTGGTAAAGGTCACTCTGAAGATACCATCACTTCAGGTCTTGAAGGTGCATGGACAGTGACACCAACACGTTGGTCAATCAACTACCTACAAAACTTATTCAGCTTTGAGTGGGTTAAAACTAAGAGCCCTGCAGGTGCGACTCAGTGGATCCCAGAAAATGGTCAAGCGTCTAACCTAGTGCCAGATGCGCATATTAAAGGTAAGCGTCATGCACCTATCATGTTCACAACTGATATCGCGTTAAAAGCAGATCCTGAGTTCCGTAAGATCTCACAGCGTTTCTTAAACGACCCGAAAGAGTTCGAACTGGCATTTGCTAAAGCATGGTTCAAACTAAACCACCGCGATATGGGCCCACGTGCTCGTTACCTAGGTGACTTAGTGCCAGAAGAAGTATTAATTTGGCAAGACTACATCCCTGCGGTTGACCACAAACTAGTTGATAGCAAAGATATCGCGTCACTTAAAGCTAGCATCTTAGATTCAGGTTTATCTGTATCTGAACTAGTGCGTGTTGCTTGGGCATCAGCAGCAAGCTACCGCGACACAGATATGCGTGGTGGTGCAAACGGTGCACGTATTCGCTTTGCTCCGCAAAAAGATTGGCCGGTAAACAACCCGAAAGAAGTAGCTAAAGTACTTAGCAAACTTGAGAAAATCCAAACTAAGTTCAACAAAAAAGCATCTGGCGGTAAAGAAATTTCACTAGCAGATATGATTGTTCTTGGTGGTGCGGCTGCAATCGAAAAAGCAGCAAGCGACGCAGGTTTCTCTATCGCAGTACCGTTCAAGCCAGGTCGTATGGACGCGTCATTAGAAATGACTGACGTTGAATCATTCGAAGTACTTGAGCCAACGGCAGATGCGTTCCGTAACTACTACAGCTCAGCATGGAAATCACCGGCTGAAATGTTAGTTGAACGTGCTGATTTACTAAGCTTATCAGTACCAGAAATGACTGCATTACTAGGTGGTATGCGTGCCCTTAACGCGAATACTGACCAAACTAAACACGGTGTATTCACGAAAAAGCCTGGCACATTAAGCAACGATTTCTTCGTTAACCTATTAGATATGTCAACGAAGTGGTCTAAGTCTTCTGAAGAAGGTGTTTACGAAGGCCGTGACCGTCAGTCAGGCAAACTTAAGTGGACAGCAACACCAGTAGATTTAATCTTCGGTTCAAACTCAGAGCTACGTTCAATTGCTGAAGTGTATGCCTCTGACGATGCTAAACAAAAGTTCGTTGATGACTTCGTAGCAGCATGGACTAAAGTAATGACGCTAGATCGTTTCGACCTACGTTAATTCTTATTTTCGCAACCAACAAAGCCGCTAAATTAGCGGCTTTTTTTATTTTCGTTGATAATTTACTCGACAAGGCAGCGGTTTACGTTAAAAATAAAACTTTATTATTATATTTATTTGGACACAGGCATTAGGGATGATTGCGCGTTTTTTACTGCTTTTTGTTATCTACTCATTATGCCTAAGCATGACGACCCAAAGCCGTGCAGATAACTCCCCGATTGTTAATATCGAACAACGTAGCGTTGACCTCACTCAATTTGCTATGAGCTATTTTATTGATAGCACTGGTGCCATGGCTCTTTCGCAAGTTCAGCAGCAAAATTTTACCAACAGTCAAAACGAGCTTACTTTGGGCACTAACGCTAAAACGACGTGGTCAAAAATAGTTATAAAAAATAGCTACAGCGATACCCTACGCTTATTTGTGCATAACCCAGATGCCTATCATTTAGAAGAAGTCAGCTTTTACGAAACGCAATCAGCACAACTGATAAACCAATCGGTTATACAACTTGATAAAACAGGCCCTAAAGCCAATATGTTTGGTGGCAGTGCCGTGTTTTCGTTTTATATTGCCCCCAACCAACAAAAAACAATTTACGTAAAAAGCGTGACCTTTTCACATCAGTGGTTTGCATTAGCTATTTTTGATGAAGAGCATTCAAAGCGAGCCCTTGTCGGGAATGGTAATTACATTGCGCTACTTGTCGGGATGATGTTAGCGCTAATGATTTATAACTTCTTCTTGTATTTATCGGCACGTAAAATCGAGAACATTGTTTACGCGCTGTATCTTATCTCTGGCACGGTGTGGGTGGCGCTATCTTATGGTGTTGCTGCTAACTTCTTTGGTATTTTTAGTGCCGAGCTACTACAGCTCAATTCTAACTTACTGAGCATGCCAAGCTTTTTAGTTATTTTTGTCATGCTCATTTTCGAAACCAAAAAGCATTACCCTAAAGAGCATATCGCGCTGTCGATTATTTTGTTCCTACTGGTTGCTGACTTTATCTATAGCTTGTTCGATATTGTGGGGGCATTAAAACCTGCCAGCAGCTTAGCAGCTTTAATGATGACGGTGACATTTGGAGTATCTATTTCGCTGTGGCGCAAAGGTAACACACTGGCAAAATACTTTTTGCTCGGCCACTCTATGTTCGTTATTTTTAATATGCTGGCGGTGCTTTATTACAAGGGGATCAGCGACGCAAACGTGATTAATAGCCACGGTGTAGGCATAGGTATTTTGCTCGAAGCGTTAATGATGGCGTTTATTCTTTCTTATCGAATTAAGAGCCTCGAAAAAATTAAAGCACAGCAAACTGAGCTCAATCGCTTGGTCGATACAGATCCTATGACAGGCCTTTACAACCGCCGTTACTTTGACAGAAAAAGTGAGGAATTGATTGCTGCGATGGCAAGTAATCAGCAAGAGTTAACCCTCCTAATTGCTGATCTCGACCACTTCAAAAACATCAACGACACATATGGTCACGATGTTGGCGATAAAGTCATTATCGCATTTGCCAACATACTCACCTCAGAGCAAGGCCTTGCTGATATAGCCTGCCGTTACGGCGGCGAAGAGTTTGTGTTACTACTCAATTGTAACCTACTTGATGCCAAGCAAGTTGCCGAGCGAATTCGCCAAAAAGCCCAAGAAACCTACATCACCATTGATGAGGTGCAAACCGTGCAATTTACCGTGAGTATTGGTGTACACAGCGTAGCTCATGCTTCAACAACCGTGAAAGAAACCCTCACCATTGCCGACAAAGCATTGTATAAAGCGAAAAGTAACGGCCGTAATTGTGTTGAAGTGGCTGCTTGAGGAGAAAGTTTCAAGTTTCAAGTTTCAGAGCAACTTAAGGCGTTAAAACCATTAGCTGAAATGAATGATGGTTGTTCCGGGTTGCTTTTTAGCTTGGTACATAGCCGCATCCGCTTCTTCAATTAGCTGGTTTGCTGCATACACACCATCGCCGAGAAAATGCGCTGTCACACCGATACTTGCTGTGACTTCAATTGACTTACCTTTACAACTAAAAGGGGCTGAAAATTGATCCGCTATTTTATGTGCCAAGCGATTCAGAATCGTCGTGTTAGTTACGCCTGAAATAGCCACTAAAAACTCATCTCCCCCCATTCTTATCACATAATCGGTACTTCTGACGGCAGCTTTAAGTTGCTTTGCAACCCATACCAAAACTTCATCGCCTAGTGCATGACCATGCTGATCGTTGATTTGTTTAAACTCATCTAAGTCGATATAAATAAAGCCCATTCCCTCAGCCACATCACCATTTTCACTAAATATATCATTTAATAATTGCTCTAGATAACGACGGTTCGGTAATTGAGTAAGCGGGTCAAGGTTAGCAAGCTCAATCAAAGCCTGCTCTTTATTTTTTCGAGCTGAAATGTCACGGACAATCGCAAGAAGATAGCTTTTCCCTTGGTGGTCGATATGACAAACACTCACTTCTGTAGGAAAAACCTGACCATCTTTTTGTTTTAAGCTCGACTCAAAAATAGTGGTTTCTTGAGCTTTTATACGCACCACCCTTTCTTGCCATTTAGCCTTGGTATCGTAGTCAGGGTTAATGTCTGGAATGGTTAGTTTTAAAAGCTCCTCCTTTTCATAACCTAAGCACCTATAAGCAAATTGATTACAATTAAGGATTTGACCAAACTGAGGGTTTGCAACAAAGATGGCATCATTCGATTTATCAACCAAATAGGTCAGCAAAATATCCGCGGCCGCCTCTTTATTGACTGTTGTTAAGTCAATAATTTGCGAAATATAACGCACAACATTACCGTCATTATCCATCTCAGCAACAATATTCAGCTGACAATAAATAGCATGACCCAACTTATGCATGTAACGCTTTTCGATTTGTAGGGGCTGCTCAGGAAACTGGTTAAGCTTGGCACGAATAATTTTATTTAACTCTCTGTCATCAGCATGAGTTATAACAACATCATCTGCGTACACTTCATCGCCTTCGTAACCTAATAGTTGTTTTAGTGCCGGGTTTGCATATTCGAGTTTACCGCTAGGCGAGGAAACAATGACAGGGATAGGTGTAATTTCTATTAACCGATAAATAGGATTAACAAACATCTGCACGTCATTAAGTTTCATGGGTAACTCGAGTCCAATACATTATTACTACTCAGTAAAATGAAATAATAGACTATAAATCGGAAGTTAGCTTTAAGCGGGGAGCTGGAACTTTCGATCATGTCGGTCGTTATTTGTGATGCTAGTGTCTAGTACCTAACTTATCCAGTACGACTCCATCTTTATTCCATATAACACTAATAAATGTATGTGCAGAAATTAAATTACATGTAAGCAAAACAATATGTTTCTCTGAAAAACCTTTGTTACCTGCAGTATACAGCTACATAAGCTTAAATAAATTTGACAGCTCACTTGATAGTTGCAAATTGACGACGATCACACAGAGGTAAAGCACTCCCCTGAATAATAAGAAAATATATGACTCTAAGCAATTAACTAAATAAGTGAGAACTTCACTGGAAGGAAAAGCTGCTTTTTATTTTATAACTTAAGTTCATAGTAAGCAGTTATACGAAAGCACGGAATAAATAACAATCCCAGTTACTCACTAAAATTGATAATATAAACTTCAAAATGAAGCTTACATTATCAACAATCACATTTATACAAAATCAAAATTTACTAGTTAGTAACTCTCGGTGCAATTGATTGCATTTATTGTCGGAAAAACTAGCAACGTAGTCTTTTGCAATTACTAAGTCGTATATTGGTATCCCATTTAGCTTTGCCGTACTAAAGTCTATCATGAAGTTCAAAGGCAGAAATGAAGTAAAGTTTTCAGGGATATTTACTTTAGGGCAGTCTGACTCATAATGTTTCATATAGCCAGAAGTCCTCAGCCGTTCATGCTCTTTACGAAATCTTTCATCAATGTATTCTGGGAATAAGGTGAAAAGAATTACAAGCTCTGTTACAACTTTTGAAGCCTTCAAGTTAGCCGTTATGACCCTAGGATCGCGATGTAACCTTCTTACTTGTATCTTTTCCCAAATTTCACTCATATCAGCCATAATCTCTCGACTATGATAAATACAATAATCATCAGCATTCCGAACTTCATTTATAGAAGTTAATGAACTAATTCGCTTAGATGACTCAAGAATGATATCTTCCATCAATAATTTAATTATAGCTCCCCGCTGCTCAATAAATTTCAGATAAAGAATATCATCGCTTTTCATTCTGAAATCGATTGGAGAGCGGTGAAATAATCTGCAGTACATAAGGTCTTGATGAGATATTGCTCCTAAACGAATTCCATCCTCAATATCAGACAGTAAATACGATATTTTATCCGCAGCTCTTACAGCTTGTCCCTCAAGATGACTAAAACCCGAACATTTCAAATATTCTTTGTGTTTAGATTTATCCCAAACATCTTTATGGCTCCCCACACCGCCGGAATGACAATAGGTATGCTTTAAAATACAGTCACAAACCTCTGGTGTAAGATTTAGCCCGTTATGAATTTCAAAAGCACTATTTTGATAGGATCCTTCTAAATACCTAACTACATCAACCCCATGTTCATAATGATTAAAACCACACGCAACCCCAAGAGCAACAAACAAGCGATCAATAGCATTTTCTCCAGCGTGGCCGAAAGGTGTATGACCAACATCATGTGCCAAGGCACCAGCCTCCACTAAATCATTATTCAAACCAAAACTGTTTGATATTGTTGTAGCAAGCTGCATCACTTCAATACTATGAGCTAAGCGCTGCCTTAAATTCTCATCTTGATCTAATGGGAATAGCTGGGTTTTGTCTGCTAACTTTCTAAAACCACTTGACCAAATTACTCGATCTCGATCACGTTGAAACTCAATTCGAAACCCATCAGTTTTACTTCCATACTCTCTAGCACTTGGTTGAGAAGCCCACTGGCTATGAGAAGAATCATTTATTTCTTTTATTTTTCTGGCTGTTCGACGGACATCACCATCCGCATGTCGACTCCATAACTCCAGCAATTCATCATGTTTTTCAACTATATTCTTTATTTCTTGATATTCAGGTTGAAGAGCCTCTATAGTTTCTGCCTTCGATTTCCCATCAGACCAACATGAAAGCACATTTTCTACCACATTCAAGTCTTCAAATTGAAAACCATCTTTTTTAGAAGTCCAAACATTCACTTCCTCTTTATGTTCTCTCCGACTAATACTTTCTTTAAACCCCTCAGAACGTCGAGGGCCCACACCGGTTACTATATTTTTTTCTTCTAAAAAAACTCGAAAGATTGACTGACTGCCTTCTCTTGAGAAACTACGTATTAAATTATTTCTCCCCCCTGAAAATGCTAATTCTTTATTACCCTTTACCTGAATAACAAGAAGGTCAGAAGCTCTCCAAGGCTGGCTGGACATATCTAGTTTTTTCTCTTTAAATGAAATACCTTCAAACTCAGGTACAATATATTTAAAGGATGACTTTTCAATACAAAGTACTTCATGACCACTACCTTTCAACCATTCTATTAACTCTTTTCGTTCGTCAGAAATACTTGCCCGGGTAAGAACTTGAGGAATAGAACAATAAATTAAACCTCCATCTTTAGTTGCCTTAATAGACCGAGATAAGAAAGCTTCAAAATATTCTTTGTACCATGGAGGATCAATGATAGTTAAATCAAATTTATTATGAAGTTCTTGAGGAAGTTCATCAAAAATATCATAGTGCTGACTTTCGTTTTTGTCCCCGTAAGTTTTTTTAAATAATTTGATTATATCAAGATCAATGTCTAGAAGTGTGGCATCTACTCCATAAGAGTTGAGTGCGGAAGCAATGGTTGGGGTTCCAATACATAAAACCTTAGCATTATCATGTGAGCTTAAAACTTTACCAACAAACTCTTCCTGTGAACCTAGCGTATACCACCATTGATAATAGAGAGGGTTAGGTGCAGGTAAATTAAAGAAAAACTTATTCCTGTAATCCAAAGAAGCAATATTTTCACTTTTACCATTATCTCCCATCTCCTTCATTTGCATTTCTACATCACTAGGAGAAGCACCTTCGCAATAAGGAACAATTTCCTCTAAGGTTTTAAACCCTTGATTTCTTAAGTATTGAATTCTGAGTCTTAATTGCTTTTCCCAGACCATACTACTCTCCATGATTCATAATTAAATTTCAATGGAATCATACATTAAATTGTATTATCGAGTAAGCTCATATCAAACAACCTTACCTAAGTGTGCAATTTTCACGAAAATTAACAATAAAACTCATAGGATCAGGTCTTTCTTTTTGCCACTACCTCGCCCATGGCATCAGAAAATAATTTAGCTTAACCCCAATGGTTTTACTTAACTACTTATCACCAATCATATGCATGAAAAATAAATGGGTAACCTTATAGTTGTCTAGTTTTAGGTGCTAGTTTTGGGTCTAGGCGCAAATATAAGATATAGAGTTTCTTCTTTGAGTCTCTGTTTATTAAAAACAAAGCCCCGCGAGTGCGAGGCTTTTGATTCGACAGCGTTAGCTGTTCATTAATTCTCTTACTTGAATTTGTATTTGTTTTTCGCATTATCCAGCGTTAAGTGAATCAAACTCGGTGCACCTGCGCCATGAGAGCCTGAGTCGTCGTATATTAGCTCCCAGAGTCGCCCATCATTAGGATCTCGCAGTAAAGTTGACCACCCATCATCGGAATATGCAACGACTAACATTACGTTATTTTTTAAATAATCAATTCGCTGTGCCACTTTATCCGCCACAACTTTACCGCTTAAAAAAACATGCTTACCGATTAATTTATTTTCATCTTTTCTTAGATTCATATCTTATCAACCAAAATACTATTCTTCTGGTATTTTTCAGTTTGGGATTACAAATCACTCCAGCGCGCTAAAGCACGACCTACAAGCAAGTGCTAACCTAGCTCCTAGCGCCTAGCTCCTAGCACCTAGTTCCTAGAACCTAGCGCCTATGACCTGACCACTAACACCTTTCCCCTTGCAACTCGCAACTAGTAACTAGTAACTAGCAACTAGCAACTAGCAACTAACAACTCAAATCAACAATACTGCCCTGCTGCAAAGCCGCAGCTCCAAGCATATTGGAAGTTGTAGCCGCCTAGCCAACCAGTGACGTCGGTGACTTCGCCGATGAAATAGAGGCCCGGTGACTTTTTCGCTTCGAAGGTTTTTGAGCTTAACTCGTCGGTGTCTACACCGCCAAGCGTTACTTCGGCTGTTCTATAACCCTCGGTGCCGTTGGGTTTAATTTGCCAATTGTGAATGTAGTCATGTAACGCGTCGATTTGCGCATGGCTTAGTTGGTTTACATTGCAATCAGGGATAGCTTTAGTATCGTGCAGCATTTCAACAAAGCGTTTTGGTAAAATTGTCGCAAGGGTATTTTTTAGTGACTTTTGCCCTTGGCTTTGACGCCACTGCTCAAGCTGCTGTTTTAAATCGAGCTCAGGTAACAAGTTGATGTACACAGTTTGCCCTGCGCGCCAGAAAGAACTGATTTGTAAAATCGCTGGGCCCGAAAGGCCACGGTGAGTAAACAAGATGTTTTCTTTAAACTGGGTGCCATCTTCACTGGTAAGCAGACAAGGAATGCTGATCCCCGATAACCCATCAAAGCGATCTTTATCATGCTGGTGCAACGTAAATGGCACTAATGCCGCCATGGTTGGTAACACTGTTAAACCAAATTGCTCGGCAATTTTATAACCAATTGGTGATGCACCGAGCTTAGGCATGGTTAATCCACCCGATGCGACAACTAACGACTCACATTGATAGCTGTCTTGCTCGGTAATAACTTCATAGCCCGCATCGGTTTTTGTCACGCTGAGTACTTCGTTACGCAGCGCTATGTTAACACCCGCCCACTCACACTCAGTTAAAAGAATGTCGACGATATCTTGAGCGCTGTTATCACAAAATAACTGGCCCAGCGTTTTATGGTGATACGCCAAGCCGTGACGGTCCACCAGCTCTATAAAGTCATGCTGGGTATAACGACTTAAACACGATTTTACAAAGTGAGGATTGCCACACAAGTAGTTGTCTGGGCTTGCGTTTTCATTGGTGAAGTTACAACGCCCGCCGCCGCTGATTAATATTTTACGGCCAGGCTTTTTGCCCATATCAAGCACAGTAACATTGCGACCACGGTAGCCTGCTTGTGCAGCACACATCAAACCTGCGGCACCGGCGCCAATCACAATTACATCTACTTGGGTCATTACTCATACTCACTAAAAAAATTTAGCTGATTATAACAAGTTATTGTCGCTGCTGTGTTAACACTGAGGTGTTTTTACAAAAAAGATAAAACCAAAAAACGAAATAAAGCAAAAACTCAAAACCAACAAATTATAACTTTATTATGAGAAATGCGTAGAAAAACACCATAAAAAGGCCAGTTTAGACGTCTATACACTTAGTTATAACCAAAATAGAGACAATCATAATAAAACGATATTTTAACTAAATTTACATTTATTTTACCTTTGTCCCCCTTCGCGAAAAATATCGTGGAGATTTACATAACAATCTAGGGATCATTATGACAACTAACAACAACTTGAAGAAGTGCGCAATTGCACTGAGCTTGACTGCGTTGTTTGGGACGACGGCAGCAATGGCTACTCCAAACCAACTAATGTCACCATCTATGCAGGAAACTGCGGCGAAATTACAAGGCCAAGAAGGCTTTGGTACACAATTCATCATCAAGTATAAAAACAACAGTGATGAAATGATGACGATGTCGGCAGCAGAACAATCGCCAACCATGATGAACAAAAAAGCAAAAGGCTTTGTTAAAAACTTCACCAGCAAAAAAGGTAAAGTAAAAGCGCAATACGTTCGCGCAATGGCGATGAGTAATCACCACGTTATGCGTGCTGATAAAAAACTTTCTGCTCAAGAAGCACAAGAATTCATGCAAGAGATGGTTGCATCTGGTAACGTTGAATACATCGAAATCGACCAAATGTTAAAGCCATTTGCAACGCCTAACGACCCACGTTATGACGACCAATGGCACTACTACGAGCAAGCGGGTGGTCTTAACCTTCCTACAGCTTGGGATACAGCAACGGGTAGCGGTGTAGTTGTTGCGGTACTTGATACTGGTTACCGTCCTCATGTTGATTTAAATGCCAACATCCTTCAAGGCTATGACATGATCTCTAATGTGTCTGTAGCTAACGATGGTGGTGGTCGTGATAGCGATGCACGCGATCCAGGTGATGCAATCAGCGCTAACGAATGTGGTTACACACATGGTGCGCAAAACTCAAGCTGGCACGGTACGCACGTTGCGGGTACTGTTGCAGCAGTGACTAACAACGGTGAAGGTGTTGCTGGTGTTGCTTACAACTCAAAAGTTGTTCCAGTACGTGTACTTGGTAAATGTGGTGGTTTAACTTCTGATATCGCTGACGGTATTATCTGGGCTTCAGGTGGTTCGGTTTCTGGCGTACCAGCAAATGCTAACCCTGCTGATGTTATCAACATGAGTTTAGGTGGTAGCGGTTCATGTAGCTCTACAACACAAAGCGCTATCAACCAAGCACGTAACAACGGCACTGTGATCGTAATCGCTGCGGGTAACGATAACGATAACTCTGCAAACTACAACCCAGGTAACTGTAATGGCGTTGTAAACGTTGCATCTGTTGGTCGTAACGGTGGTCGTGCTTACTACTCAAACTACGGTAGCAACATTGACGTTGCAGCACCGGGTGGCGCGCAAAGCTTTG
Organism: Pseudoalteromonas shioyasakiensis; assembly: GCF_019134595.1. NCBI lineage: Bacteria > Pseudomonadati > Pseudomonadota > Gammaproteobacteria > Alteromonadales > Pseudoalteromonadaceae > Pseudoalteromonas > Pseudoalteromonas shioyasakiensis. Next base: position 3,214,511 of record NZ_CP077770.1, read on the forward strand.
CGAATGACTCTGAAGGTGTGTTATCAACACACAACTCAGGTTCTACAGGCCCAAGCAGTGATTCATACCACTACTCGCAAGGTACATCGATGGCAGCACCACATGTTGCGGGTGTAGCAGCGCTAATCAAGCAAGCTAAACCTTCTGCAACGCCTGATGAAATCGAAAGCATCTTAAAATCAACAACGCGTTCTTTCCCAGCAACATGTACAAGCTGTGGTACGGGTATTGTTGATGCAGCAGCCGCTGTTGCAGCAGCATCAGGCACAACACCGCCACCACCAACGGGTAACGTATTAGAAGATGGTCAAGCACTAACTGGTTTAAGTGGCTCTGCTAGCAGCCAAACTTTCTACACAATGGAAGTTCCAACAGGTGCGACTAACGTAACCTTCACAATGAGTGGCGGTACAGGTGATGCTGACCTATACGTTCGTGCAGGTAGTGCACCAACAACGTCAACCTATGATTGTCGCCCGTATAAAGGTGGTAACAACGAAGTATGTTCTATCGATAACCCAACAGCAGGCACTTACCATGTAATGCTGAATGGTTACTCTGCATACTCAGGTGTTAGCCTAGTGGGTGATTTAACAACTTCTGGCGGTGGTTCAGGCTCAGGTTCACCACAAGCAGGTGGCGGCACAGTGACTGATATCTCTGCAAGTGCAGGTCAGTGGAAACACTACACGCTAGAAGTACCAGCAGGTATGGCAAGCTTCACAGTAACTACGTCTGGCGGTACAGGTGATTCTGACTTATTTGTTAAGTTTGGTAGCCAACCAACCACTTCAAGTTATGACTGTCGTCCGTACAAAAACGGTAACGCAGAAACATGTACATTCAGTAACCCACAAGCAGGTACGTGGCACTTAAGCTTAAATGCTTACCGTACTTTCTCTGGTGTAACATTGGATGCACAGTATCAACCTTAATAGTTGATCTCCCCAGTTCCCCCCTGGGACTTTTCAGCCGGACTTACGTCCGGCTTTTTTGTACTTATATTGCTATTAAAGCTTTTCGAGCACAGCTTCAGCGCGGCTTACTACAAACTCTTTGTCTTGTTCAACAAACAGCCCTGTTACCGTTTGGTTCTCAACGATCATCGCATAGCGCTTTGAACGTACGCCACCAAAGCCAGCCGTGTCTTTATCTAGACCAAGTGCTTTTGTAAAGCTTGCATCACCATCGGCTAACATCCGAATATGCTCAGCGTTATGAGCTTCACCCCATGCTTTCATTACAAATGCATCGTTCACCGATACGCAGTAAATTGCATCAACGCCTTTAGCGGTAATTTTATCGGCTAACGTAATAAACTCAGGTAAGTGAGCATTTGAGCAGGTTGGCGTAAATGCACCTGGCACCGCAAATAGCACCACTTTTTTATCTGCAAATAATGCCTCTGTTGATAGGGTTTGCATGCCCTCGCTGGTTAATTCGCTAAGGGTTGCTGCAGGTAAAGTTTGGCCTTGTTCGATCATCGTGATTCCTTGAAAGAAAATAAGAGTACAGAGTATATACCCAAAAAATTGAATACCGCATGATTTAAGGGCAAACAATGCAAACCATTGCTCGCCCCTTGAAGAGTTATAAACCTAAGCTGGTTTTAATGGTGTGCATTTGCTCTTGTAGGCGATGCTGAATATCACTAACCAGTGAGTTCGACTCACTTACCTGCCCTTTCATGCTTTGCATTGATTGGCTAAAGTTTTCGAGTAAGGCATTTTGTTGCTTAGCAAGCTCCATGGCATCAAACGCTACCTTGTTAGCATCTTGCGCGTTGTCGGCAACGCCTTCTGAGTTACGTTTAAGCTCTTGAGCATTTTGTGTTTGCAGCTCGGCATCAGTAGCCAGTGCACTAATTTGCTCTGATACCATGGTTGAGTTTTCACTTAAACGGTTTAGCTGATTGTTAATATCATCAAGCGAGCCTTGCGTTTGTCTGGCAAGTTTTCGTACTTCGTCGGCGACAACCGCAAAGCCTCGACCATGCTCACCTGCACGTGCCGACTCAATCGCCGCATTCAATGCTAGCAAGTTTGTTTGCTCAGCAATGTTTTTGATCACCTCAATAACTTGGCCAACGTCATCAACGCCTTTTAATAGCTCTTTTAAGCTACCGAGGCCTTGCTCAACGCGCTCTTCAGTGCGAGAGCTTGCAGTTAACATGCTGTCGGCAAAGCCTAAGCTCTGCTCCATCGCACCAAAGGTTTGTTTGGCGTTATCAGCAACTTGACCATTAATGTTATTGACCTGCTCACCAATGTGTTGAATATCAGTAAGTAAACCTTGGTTTTGTTCAACCTGAGAGTGGCTGGCATCCGTTTGCTGAGCAATGGTATGTAAGTGCTCGCTCATCTCTAGCATAAAGTCATTTATAACCTTAAGCATTTGTGCTCGCTCTTCTGCCTCACCACGCTGGCGTTCAATCAATTGATTAAAGTAATGAGCAATTTCACCAACTTCGGTTTTCGGGTTTTTACTCTCAATGTTTTTAAGCTCATTACTTTCAATCAAGAAGGCAAAGCCATCACGCAATTGGCGCAGAGGGTTAAGTACTTGGTTACGCTGTACGAAATACACACCCGCAGCTAAAACCACCAGCATGCCAATAGCGACACAAAACACGATGAAAACTTGTTGCTTAAGCTGGCTTTGTTCATCTTTTAGTTTTTGCTCTGCACCGAGTACCGTTGCTGAAAGCGCACCGATTTGTTCGCGCAGTGCTTGCATGCCCGTTTGTCGTTGCTCAGCTTGCTCAAGTGTTGATGCTAAATCACGAGGGAAACGTTTAGGCCAGCTTGTTAGCTCAGCTTTAATATCACCGGCTAAATCTTCTGCCTCTTCACCAAAAAATAAAGCGTCTTCATCCACTTCACTCATTACACCTAGGTTTTCGAGTCTGTCGATTTTAGTAGCAAGGGCATTTAAGTTTTCAACACTTTGATTAAGGCTGTTTTTAGTGTCTTGATCAAAGTTGATCACTAACTTGTAAGTATATAAAGCAAGTGATGTCACTTCGCTGTAGTAGTCAGCAGCAAGTTGATAATATTCAAGCGCAAGCGCTGTTTGCGGCTCGGCTTTACTTGCATAGCCAATCAATGATGAGGCAGAGCCTGCCATTTGTCTTAAAGAGTTATCAAGCAGCGCCATTTCGTTACCCGATAGCTTACCTAAAGCACGATACTTACCGTTAATGTCTTTATCGAGGGCCGTCAGTTGGCTATTTAGTTGACCCGCTAGCTCATTAGGTAGCTCAGCTAAGTGCTGCTTTTTAACATCGCTTATCAGCGTTGAGGCTTTATTTAAGTGTTGGCTGTCACCTTGCTCTAAATAATCATCAAGGTAACTTTTTAAATCAATAATGATGGTGTTTTTCAGCTTATTATAAGCGTTATCTTGCTGCTCTAAGCCGAGTAAGGTTTGACTAGCCCAGAACAGAGTGGCTGCCAGTAAGATACTGGCGAGTGTGAGTAAAACGGCCAATAGCCGAGTAAATGATGACACGCGCATAAACGATATTCCCAAGTAACGTTACGCGCGTAGAATATTAACCTTTTATGACAATTTGATGTAAACCGTAAAAAATAACAGGTAAAAGCGATAGCAACTAACCCAAAAGGGTTAAATAAATACCAATTCGCTTAATATTGCGGATGGTATCAGACCATTGCAGCTTTTACGTATACATCAAAGCGGTTCTTCTTGGTTTTGATTTGCATACTCGGGGTTTTGTCATTTAGAAATGGGGCGTAATCAGGGCGCTTCACAACGACTCGCTTACTAGCAAGCGGATAAGCAAATTCTAATAGATCATCGGCATCGCTATCTCCACCAACAAGCTCTTGGAATACTCGCATCTCTTTTTTAACGAGGGCTGATTTTTCACGATGAGGAAACATAGGATCTAAGTACACAACATCAGGAGTATCACTACACTGCGCCAGTAACGTATGACTAGAGCCAAATATTAGGCTCATGTTTTCTTTCATCCAAGGGCCAATTTCAGCATCGTTATAGGCGCGTTCTAGGCCGTCGAATAATAGTGCAGCTACCACTGGATGGCGTTCATGCAAAATCACTTTACAGCCTAATGATGCCAGTACAAAGCCATCGCGGCCAAGGCCTGCTGTGGCATCAAGCACCACTGGCGTGGCACCTTTGTTTAAGCCAACCGCTTTTGCGATAGCCTGCCCTTTACCACCACCAAACTTGCGTCGATGGGCTGCAGCACCAGTTACAAAATCAACATGAATAGCACCAAGCTTAGGCTCGTCCTTTTTTTTCAAGCTCAAACCTTGATCGTCATAATGAAGCGAAAATCCTGCATTTTGCTCAGCCCATTTAGCCAAACCAAAACGTTGCTCAATCGCATCTAAATAAGGACGCATTTCTTTAAAAGGACAATAAATTACCACGCAAAACTCCGAGCTATATTATTCGGCGCCAGTATAGCATGGCTTAAAATAGCTCGATATCCGTTTGTGAAGTCACATCTTCGGTCTCACTCGGCTCAGCCATTTTTTGTAAGCTCGCTAAAAGTTCACTACGCGATTCGATAATATGCTTTAGCTGAAACTTTATAAACGATAAGTCTTCATTCAGTGAGGTAAATATCAGCTGAGTTTGTTTTAATTGCTGCAAGTGAAATGCGACTTCGTCGCTGCCCGATAAACCACTTTGCTCAATAGACTTGTTTAGCTCATCAAGTTGGGCGGCAAATTTCTCGACAGCATGTTCGCGCGAATCACTGTTTTGGTACATTTGATCAGATAGCTCATTAAAAGAATTACCAATTTGCTGCGCCTGAGTCAGTGCCCGCTCATTGTTTTCCATGTCTTGTACTTTGGCGTTAGTCACTTCAAGAATATGCGGGAATAAATCTTTATAACGACCATAAAGCTGGGCATCATCCAGTGGCATGTTTTTAACCAGCATCGACACTTTAGGGTAATTAATAATTGTGCGGTGGCTAAAATCAACAAAACGATTTGCATCACGGTGTTTTTCGAGTAACTCTTGCTCAAGTGGACACACCCCGCCCTCAGCACTACAAAATATGCCTACATCTTGATACCAAAACGCCAGTACGACATCGAGCTCCATCGGATTAAAAAACTCAAACATATGCTCAGATAAGGCTTTGATATCATGTGCATGATAGCTTTGCCCAACGTAGCGCATTATACGACCCATATCGCCTGAATCTGTCATTGCGATTTCGGCAGTGATTTGCGCTCGCTCTACATCACTTTTAAGCTTTTTAGAGTGCTGACGATATTGATACAACACGCGAATACGTGCCATGAGTTCTTCAGCATTAAATGGTTTTACAATATAGTCAGCAGCACCTGCGTTATAACCTTTTACACGGTCTGGCAGGTCAGTTTTACCTGATAAAAACATTACAGGTGTGTCTTTTGTTTGCGGGTTTGCTTTTAATTCGTTACATACCTCAAAGCCTGTTTTACCCGGCATTTCGATATCAAGTAAAATGATGTCAGGGTTGTACTTTAACGCCTGTCTTAATCCTTCGTCGCCATTTTTAGCATGGATCAGTGTGCAAAAGCCCGATAGCGATTCCTCAATCACATGATGGATATATTTATCATCATCAATGGCTAATACAAGTTTTGACATGCTTAATTCCTATAAACTCTTTTTTAAGAAGGATAGTACGAGAGCGTGAATTTGCGAAGAAATATTAATAAAAAAAGCGCCTTACGGCGCTTTAGATCAACAAACTTTATTATGCAGCAATGCCGCTATGTCTAAGTAGTGCATCAACTTGTGGTTCGCGTCCACGGAACTTTTTAAATAGCTCCATTGGCTCTTCACTGCCACCTTTTTCTAAAATGTTCTTTAAGAAAGCTTCGCCCGTTGCTTGGTTAAAGATGCCTTCTTCTTCAAATTTAGAAAACGCATCAGCCGAAAGTACTTCAGCCCACTTGTAAGAGTAATAACCTGCGCTGTAACCGCCAGCAAAAATGTGGCTAAAGCCATGTTGAAAGCGGTTAAATGCTGGCGCTTTAACAACGGCCGTTTTACTGCGCACATCATCAAGAGTTGCTTGAATGTTACATGGCTCACCCACTTTGTAAGTATGGTGAATAGTAAAGTCAAACAACGAGAACTCAAGCTGACGCAGCATTTGCATACCTGATTGGAAGTTCTTCGCCGCTAGGAGTTTATCTAATAACTCTTTTGGTAACGGCTCATCTGTTTCGTAATGGCCCGAAATAAAGCTTAGCGCTTCTTCTTCGTAGCACCAGTTTTCAAGGAACTGGCTTGGTAACTCAACCGCATCCCATGCAACACCGTTAATACCTGCAACTGGCGCAGCATCAACTTGTGTCAACATATGGTGAATACCATGACCAAATTCATGGAATAACGTAGTCACTTCGTTATGCGTAAACAAAGCAGGCTTATCACCCACAGCTTTATTAAAGTTACACACTAAGTACGCAACAGGGGTTTGTAATTCGCCGTTAGCACGTACTTTACGACCCATGCAGTCATCCATCCACGCGCCGCCGCGTTTGCGATCACGGGCGTATAAATCTAGATAAAAACGACCACGTAAAGTATTGCTGCTATCGTAAATTTCGAAAAAACGTACATCAGGGTGGTAAGTATCAAACTCTGTGACTTCTTTTACGCTAATACCAAATAAACGATTTACAGTAGTGAATAAGCCACTTAAAACTTTATTGGCAGGGAAATATGGGCGCAGTACTTCATCAGAAATAGCATACTTCTCTTGCTTAAGTTTTTCGCCATAGTAAGCGTAGTCCCATGCAGCAAGCTCAGTCACACCGTGCTTGTCTTTTGCGTAAGCAGTTAGCTCAGCAAGCTCTTGCTCAGCTTGTGGTTTAGACTTAGCTGCTAAATCTTCTAAGAATGAGAAAACTTGTTCTGGCGTTTCTGCCATTTTAGTCGCTAATGACATATCAGCGTAGCTGTTAAAGCCAAGTAACTCGGCAAGCTCATGACGAAGGGCAAGCTCTTCGCTCATAATGGCAGAGTTATCAAACTCACCGGCATTAGGGCCTTGATCAGAGGCACGCGTCACAAACGCAGTGTAAAACTCTTCACGTAACTCGCGGTTATCAGCATAAGTCATAATGGGTAGGTAAGATGGAAAATCTAACGTAAATACCCAGCCATCTAGCTCTTTGCTTTTAGCTGTATCTGCACCAAGGGCTAACGCAGACTCTGGTAAACCAGCCAGTTCGCTTTCATCTGTAATATGCTTTTGCCAAGCGAGAGTGGCATCCATTACATTATTACCAAACTTAGAGGCCAGCTCAGATAAACGCGCACTGATTTCGCCATAACGCTTTTGTTGCTCAGGCTTTAAAGCAATACCAGATAGCTCAAAATCACGCAGTGCATTAGTAATGGTTTTTTGCTGGGCAATCGTTAGTGTTTTAAATTCGTCACTGTTGTGAAGCGCATTGTAAGCATCGTATAAACCTTGATGCTGACCAACAAACGTTGAATACTCAGATAACAACGGCAAACATTGCTCATAAGCTTCACGTAGCTCGTCGTTATTAACGACAGAATTCATATGTGATACCGGTGAAAATAAGCGTGATAACTTGTCATCAGCTTCTTCAAGCGGAAGCACCAAATCATTCCATGTGTATGATTTAGTTGCCAGTACCTCGTCAATTTTGGTACGACACTCAGCAATCGCCGCTTTTAATGCTGGCACTACGTGTGCTGGTTTGATTTTAGAAAACGGCGGAAGCCCTTCCAAACCAATGAGTGGGTTATTTTCTGCAATTGTCATTTTCGTTCTCAAATTTTATGCGAAGATGATTTTGAAGTTGGGGCGAATTGATGAAATACAAGGGGCTTAACCTTGGTCTTTATTATGCTATTATCAACTTATTACTAAATCGATTAATTAATAAAGAATTATCTATTTTTGAGGACAAACTATGGCTCAGCATTTTGATTACATTGCAATTGGTGGTGGTAGTGGCGGTATTGCCTCTGCAAACCGTGCAGCAATGCGTGGCGCAAAAGTCGCTCTTATTGAAGCAAAACACATGGGTGGTACCTGTGTAAACGTGGGTTGTGTTCCAAAGAAAGTAATGTGGCACGGCGCACAAATTGCTGAAGCAATTAACGCATATGCACCTGACTACGGCTTTGATGTTGAATTAAAAGGTTTTAGCTGGGCTAAATTAGTTGAAAGCCGCGAAGCGTATATTGGTCGTATTCACCAAGGTTACAACAAGTACTTATCTAGCAATGGTGTAACTGTAATCAATGGCTTTGCTAAGTTTGTTGATAACAAAACAGTTGAAGTAAATGGTGAGCTATACACGGCAGACCATATTCTTGTTGCTGTTGGTGGCCGCCCTACTATTCCTAACATTCCAGGCGCTGAGCTTGGTATTGATTCAAATGGCTTCTTTGAACTAGACGCACAGCCTAAGCGTGTTGCAGTTGTTGGTGCAGGCTACATTGCCGTTGAAATCGCTGGTGTACTTCATAGCCTTGGTACAGAAACACACTTGTTTGTTCGTAAAAACAAACCACTTCGTACTTTTGACCCATACATCGTTGATACGCTTGTCGAGATCATGGCGAAAGAAGGCCCGACTCTTCACACTGATTGCACACCTAAAGAAGTAGTTAAAGAAAGCGATGGTAGCTTAACAATTCACTTTGAAAATGGTCACAGCCAAAACGTTGATGAAGTTATTTGGGCAATTGGCCGTACACCAACAACTGACAAGATCAATCTTGCTGCGGCAGGTGTTGAAGTAACTGAAGGCGGTTACGTTAAAGTAGACGAATTCCAAAACACGACAGCTGAAAACGTATACGCAGTTGGCGATATCATCGAAAACGGTATTGAGCTTACGCCAGTAGCCGTTAAAGCAGGTCGTACTCTATCAGAGCGTTTATTCAATAAAGAATTACCTGATGATTTAAAAATGGACTACGAGCTAGTACCTACAGTGGTATTCAGCCATCCACCAATCGGCACAATTGGTTTAACAGAGCAGCAAGCGATTGATCAATACGGCAGCGATAACGTTAAAGTATATAAATCAAGCTTTGCAGCAATGTACACAGCGGTTACTCAGCATCGCCAAGCATGTAACATGATGCTTGTGTGTGCTGGCGAAGACGAAAAAGTTGTTGGCTTACACGGCATTGGTTTTACCGTTGATGAAATGATCCAAGGCTTTGCAGTTGCAATGAAGATGGGCGCAACCAAAGCAGACTTTGATGCTGTTGTGGCAATTCACCCAACTGGATCTGAAGAATTTGTAACGATGAGATAAACTCGCGTTGCGAGTCAATTTTAAAACCTTGTGGTGCTGCCACAAGGTTTTTTTATGCTTAAAGCTGGCACAAACCTTGTAACTGTTAATAAAGTAACCAGTTATAGCAAGAATTTGCCCTCATTTACTGTGTAATTAAGCAATTATTACGCAGTAAACAAGGCATTTTTACAAGGAGGCACGGTGTCTAAGTCAGCAATTTTATATCGAATGGTGACCGATGAGCATATTTGCCCATTTGGTTTAAAATCAAAAGATTTATTAGAGCGTCATGGCTACGATGTTGATGATCGTCATTTAACCAGCCGTGAGCAAACTGACGAATTCAAACAGCAGCATGATGTAAAAACCACACCACAAACCTTTATCAATGATAAACGCATTGGCGGTTACGATGATTTGCGCGACTTTTTTAATCTGCCCGAGGCAGGTCAGCAAGGTACTAGTTACACCCCTGTATTAGCGATTTTTGCAGTGACCATGTTACTAAGCTGCGGTTTTACTTATGCCAGCGGTGAAGCTTTATTTTCTATGCAAAATCTGATGCTGTTCGTGGCATTATCAATGGCGGTATTAGCGATACAAAAGCTGCAAGATTTATTCAGCTTTTCTAACTCATTTATTACCTATGACTTACTAGCCATGCGTGTCGTGCCCTACGCCTATGTATATCCATTTATCGAGGCGTATGTAGCGATAGGTATGGTGGCTAAATTACCCGCCTTAGCTGTTGCACCATTTTCATTATTTATTGGTGGTATAGGTGCGATATCGGTTATTAAGGCTGTGTATATCGATAAACGAGAACTGAAATGTGCCTGTGTTGGTGGCGACAGTAATGTGCCGCTCGGCTTTATCTCACTAAGTGAAAACTTATTTATGATTGCCGCAGGTATATGGATGCTTATTACTTTTTAGCGTTTTATTAGTATTTCTAGTGGCTTAATTAAATAAATAAGCCACTTTAGATTAGATGTTAACCACCGGTACGTAAGTCGCGCTCAAATTCACTTTCAGTTTTAACCGGGTGACAGGTCGATTTCACCGAACCTTTATTGCTGTCATCGTCATCTGTACTAAAAATGGTATAACTATAATCAGTTTCGAGTTCACCGCCTAAACACTCATGTTCAGCATAAACCTCATTTGCAGAGCCATCTTTTACTGCCTGTGATGCACAGCCTGTAAACATTAAAAGCGCTATTAAAACTGTAAAAACTTTCATATCGTTACCCCTAAACTTACGTTTTTATTTTTACTGTAAGCAATAAGTTAACTAAAAAGTACCTGTATTGGTACTGCTTTTATGTAAGTTTTTGTGTAAAGAGTAGGCAAACTAAAATGAGGCAGGTTAAGAGTTTAACCTGCCATAAGATAAAACGAGCAAATGGTTTTAAGCCGTACCACCCACGGTTAAGTTATCAATTTTAAGGCTAGGTTGGCCCACTCCAACAGGAACGCTTTGACCATCTTTACCACACACGCCAACACCTTTATCAAGCGCTAAGTCGTTACCTACCATCGAAATTTGTTGCATCACTTCAGGGCCATTGCCAATCAGTGTTGCACCTTTGATAGGTTGTGTAATTTTACCGTTTTCAATTAAGTAAGCTTCAGAAGCACTAAATACAAACTTACCTGACGTAATATCTACTTGGCCGCCACCGAAGTTAGGAGCAAAGATACCTTTTTTCACCGAGCTGATGATATCGGCTTGGCTGTGCTCGCCACCTAACATATAGGTGTTGGTCATACGCGGCATAGGTAAGTGAGCGTAGGATTCGCGGCGCGCATTACCAGTAGGGTTAACACCCATCAAACGGGCATTTAGCTTATCTTGCATGTAGCCTTTTAGAATACCGTTTTCAATAAGCACGTTATACGCAGCTGGTGTCCCTTCATCATCCACGTTTAATGAACCACGGCGATCAGCAATAGTGCCATCATCCACGACTGTACACAGCTCAGATGCCACCTTTTGACCTACTTTACCGCTAAACGCAGATGCGCCTTTACGGTTAAAGTCACCTTCTAGGCCATGGCCTACCGCTTCGTGTAGTAACACACCCGGCCAACCTGCGCCTAGTACGACTTCCATACTACCAGCAGGTGCATCGATTGCTTCTAGGTTTACTTTTGCTTGGCGAACAGCTTCTTCAGCGTATTCCATCCAACGCGGTTTGCCATCAACTAATTCTTTAAAATAACCATAATCTAAACGCGCACCGCCCCCTGCACCACCGCGCTCACGACGGCCGTTCTTCTCAAGTAACACTGAGCAATTTAAGCGAATAAGCGGGCGAATATCGGTGGCAAAGGTGCCATCACTTGCAGCAATTAATACTTCTTCATAAACCGCCGACATTGAACTGATCACTTGCTCAGCATCCGGCGCTAATTGACGAATATAGTTTTCAAGTTCACGTAGCAGGCTTACTTTGTCATCGTTGCTCATGCTCTGAATTGGTTGATGCGGCGCATACTGCTCTTTAGCAGCTACATCACTGAACACCTGAATCGTTTTGTTTTCGCCAGCATTGGCAATGCTGCGTGCTGCCGTTGCGGCTTTGTTTAACGCTTCAAGGTTAATCGCATCTGAGTATGAAAAACCGGTTTTTTCACCGCTAACAGCACGCACACCCACACCACGTTCAACGTTGTATGAGCCTTCTTTCACTAAGCCATCTTCAAGCACCCAAGATTCGTGATGGCTTGATTGAAAATACAGGTCGGCATAGTCAACTTGGTGCTGATGGATAAAAGCGAGCGTTTTTTCTAATTCTTCTCTCGTTAGTTGGCTGTTATGTAATAAATGCTGTTCAACCGTGTTCATAATAAATGCTCTCTAAATCGTTGCTGAGACTGCACAGGCATGTCTTGGCGAATTGTATTCAAGCGGTTTAAATCAAGCTCATGGCTGATAAACCCGGTACCAGAGGCAAGCTCACTGAGCGTTTCTCCCCATGGTGAAATAATAATGCTGTGGCCATAAGTGTGGCGGCCATTCTCGTGCTCACCCCACTGCGCTGCGGCAATCACATAACATTGTGTTTCGATTGCACGTGCAGCTAATAAAATATGCCAATGAGCAGCACCGGTAACTGTGGTAAAGGCACTGGGCACTAAAATAAGCTCAGCCCCTTGGCGCTGCATGGCGGTGAATAAGCCACTAAAACGTAGATCATAACATACTGCTAAGCCAATTTTACCAAATGGCGAGTCGACCACCACAATATCGTTGCCTGCTTGCGTCGCATCAGACTCTCGGTAACTGCGCGTAGTGTCGGCAACATCCACATCAAATAAGTGAATTTTATTGTACTGCGCAACCACATCGCCTTGGTTGTTAAATAAAAACGAGGCAGCTAAATACTTACCATTTTGCTGTGAAACAGGCAGGGTTCCAGCAGCTAACCAAATATCATGTTGCTTACATAAATCAGCAAGCTTCGCTTTATATGACTCACTTTGCAGACCTAATTCATAACTTGCTTGGCTTTGCTTACTAAAGATCAAAAAGCTTTCGGGTAAACACACTAGCAATGGCCGAGTTGCAGGTAACTGATTCAATGTCTCTGCTAATAAAGCGAGGTTTTGCTCAGCATTCATGCTTGAGCACATTTGCACAGCAACAACGTGTGGATGAGGGTTAGCCTTCATTGTTATCTAAACTCGCTGAAGATGCGGCATCTTTTAATTTTAGTTGTGTCGACGACTGCGGCTGGCTTTGCGCGGCTTGCGGTAACGTCACTTCACGGCTCTTACGATCTACTTCTTCAACGACAGGATCGTTCATACTACCTGTTACTTTAAAGTTGATCTCTGAGATCACCCGCGCCGAGTGAATCACTTTATCAATTGCCAACGCTGCAAGGCCACTTACCGGGTTTACCATCCATGCCACAATCACTGGAATACTCGACGTCACCTGCGGTGCAACCGCTAGGTCGTAATCAATTTCAAAGGTGTTTAAGTTTGTATGGCCTTTAATCGTTAAATCAGCAGGCACACCATCAAGTTTGGTATCTTGGGTGTAAGCTATGCCCTTTTCTAGCTGCATGGTGCCTTGCATACTGTTATAGAAAAAGCCTTTAGAGAATACATCTCTAAAATCCAGTTTTAGCTTACGCACTAACGAATCTAAACTCAGTAAAGAGAATACTCGCGCACCACCATCACTGATCTCAGCAAGGTGCCCTTCACCTAAACGCCAATCTAACTCACCAGCTAAACTTGATACATCGAAGCTATAAGGTGCGCCTTGCCATGCAAGATCAAACTTAATATTGGCATCTGAATCTTTTACTGTAGTGGTGATATCAAACTCATCAAATAACTCGCCAATATCGTCACTTTGTAAGTTACCACTAAAGCGTGTTTGCCCATCAGCAAATTGTCCTTTACCACGTAATACGTGGTCGCCTTTGTCGATGACCAGCTCAGTAAACAAGAGTTTATCGTTCTCCCCAACTAAGCTGCTTTTAATTTTATCAAGCTGATACTCAGCCACTTTACAATCTTCACAGTTAAACTCGATGGCTGGGACTCGGGTTAACCAGCTTAAATCTTCTGGTTCAGCGTTTTGCTCTGTTTGATCTGCGACTTCGTTAAAATTAATACGCAGGTAGTCAGTAAAAATTTGAATTGGTCTGCGTGTTTCACCGGTTGGAATAAGCGCGTCGGCACGTAATTCTTTAGCATTTAGCTTTAACTCTAAATCTGATTGCTTTGGTGCTAAGCGAAATTCAAAATCATTAAAATCGATATTGTGTAGTGCCAGTTTATTAAATTTACCCGTTACGTTGTTGAACGCAGGCATCACACTTGGCGCATCAGACTTAACTTTGGTAAGCGCAATAATTTGATCAATTAAGCCAAACCAAGGCACTATTTCGGTTTTTGGTAAATCGATTGATACCGCAAAACCTTCACGATTCAAACCTAAATCTTGCGCACCTAAAATTAAATGGGCATTACTAAATTTCTTTTCGCCGTTATCTAAGATCGCATTAAAGAATAACTGCTCATCAACATTAGCGGTGATCAAGTTAGAAATACGGTCGCCCTGTACCACTGCGGTTAATGGCCATTTCTGCTCTGCGCTTTTGCTATAAGGTGCAGGCAGCTTGCTGGTCACACCGATTAAATTACCATTCACATCAGCGCGGTAATTAAAGTCATTTGGTAAAAAGTTAAGCGACACATTAATATCAACATCACTTTGACCGCTTAAGTAACCGGCCAGTAAACCATGAGCTTGTTCAATTAAAGGGTCAGCTTCAAGGCCCAGCTTTACCTCAATTTCGGCGCGATAGGTATCTGCTACATTTTCACTGTTGTAGTTGGCAGTAAGTGGCATGCCCATCCAATCTGCTTTGGCATTTTTTAAGTCGATTTTATCGTTATTAAACTTAACAATACCGGTCATGTGGTTAAGCGTGATCCCAGGTTGTGCCAGGTAAACTGGAATATTAGCCAATTCAACTTCGCCTATCGCATCCACATGACCCGAACGTAAATTAACTAACAGCTCAATATCGGCCGTCGCTTCGCCTTGCGGTTGCACAACTTCAAAAACACTCGCCAAAGGCTTGGCAAGCGGAGTTGCCGTGAAGAAAGGATTAAGCTTATCGCCATGAGCACGTTTATTAATGGCAACTTTTAAGATTTCTGCATTCATTAAGTCAGCAATACTGACATGAACACTCTCCCCTAGAGAGAGGTTAACCAGCTTGCCCGACTTACTATAGATATCCATGCGCTCATTTTCGAAATGTAAAATGACGTTGGCATCTTCAACTTCAGGCCAGCTTGGTGAAAACTTATATTTAGCGTTTTCAACATTCGCTAACACTTCAAATTGACCTTGCTGCTCTTTAAACGGGAAACCTTTAAATGGCCCTGAAAACAGCACTTGAGCTTTATTGACTTCACCGCCCTTAATTGCGCCATTAAGGTAATTAACCAGCTTTTCGCTCATTACAGGTAACGGGAAATAATGCCCAGCGACTTTGGCATCAGGGGCATAGGCTTCAGCATATAAATCTAACCGCGGTTCATCGGTCAGGCTGAGCATCATCTCAGCAGCCACAGTCACTTCGTCGTTATCAAGCCAGATATTATCGCTACTAATGCGCCAGCCATCATCGTAATGGTGAAGGTCGAGCTCTACATTTAATTGGTTATAGGCAATATCTTGGCTAAAGCTGCCGTTCGTTAGCAGTTGATTGTTCTCGCCATATAGCTGAATTCGCCCAGCTGATTGATTAATTAAGCCATCAACACGAATCGCCTGACCGCCAGGAATGCCCTGCAGCGACAGCCAATTGATTTGTTCGCCCTGAAACCAAAGTTGCCAGTTATCCTGCTGACCCAACTCAAGATAGGCATCACTTAACTGACCATTGGGTTGACGGGCTAAAAACGGGGCAAGTACTTCAAAATTACTTAACTGCGATAACTTTGCCAGTAATGCAAAATCAAATTGCTTTAACCAAATTTGGCTTTTATCGCCAAGTTGAGCTTCAAACTGTAAGGTTGGCCATTGTTTTAAGTCACTTTCAAAGGTGAGTCCGGTGCTTTTTAAGCGCCAGCCATTTTGCTTTGGAAATAAATGAAAACCACCTTCGCTTAAACTTATTTGGTGTGCTTCTTGGTTTTGTTGCCAATTGATAAAACTCGGTAGCCACTGCACTTTCACATCGCTGATCAGACCTTTTTCAAGACTAAACCAGGTTTGTAAATTGATGTCTGAAGTAAGCTGCTGCTTGTCGGTATTAATATATTGCGCCAGCCACTTAGACACATCGACGTTAGCTGCTTGCACATAGATATCGCCAGCCATGGTTTCAAGAGTCGAACCATTCAGCGCCATTCGGGCGTCAAAGCTACCCACAGAAATTCCCGGTAACGCTAACGTGCCTGAGCCTTGATGTTGCTCAGGAGTATTTTGCCAGACAATGTTTTCGAGGATAAGCTTGCGCTCTTTACCATCATTGAGGGTAAAATTAAGGCTACTGTCTTGCACCGCAAAGTGACCAGTTTCACCAAGGAATAAGCCTTCAATTAGTTCTTTTTGCTCAAAGTTGCTGGTTTGCTGGTTATTCCCCAAATCAAGCATAGTGGGTAAATCAACATCAGCATGAAAACCATTGATCACAAAGTAGTTCGATTTAAGCTGACGGGTTTTTACTGACTCCCATAAATTAACTTCAAGGCTCGCTTTATCAATGGTGAGGGCAATCGGTGAGGTTTGGTTATCTTCAAAAGAAATATCTTCGATGACCAATGCAGGACCTTGGCCATGCCAACTGGCTGAGATTGAGCCAATCGCTAAATTTACATCAAAGCGTTCATACAAAAACGCTTCAATGTCATCTTTATAATCATTTGCGTATGGCAGTGAATACTTTACCACAGAGACAATAACGGCCAGCAGTACGAGAGTAATAGCAAATACTTGCCATAACTTACGTAAACAATAAAAGCAGACCGTTTTTGCCTTCATTACATCATTACCACATCAAACTGTTCTTGGTTATATAAACTCTCTGTTTGAATACTGACTTGCTTACCGATAAATAGTTCCAGCTCAGCAAGGTTGTGATACTCATCGTTGATCAATGCTTCACTTACCGAAGGAGCTGCGTAAACCATAAACTTATCAGCTGCATAAGCACGGTTTACCCTAACGATTTCACGCAAGATTTCGTAGCAAACCGTTTCTACTGTTTTTTGCGAGCCGCGCCCTGAACACGCAGGACACACATCACAAAGAATGTGCTCTAAGCTTTCGCGGGTGCGTTTGCGGGTCATCTCTACTAAGCCTAGTGCAGATAAGCCGTTTATGTTGGCTTTTGCACGATCTTTTGCAAGCGCAGACTCAAGTGAATGCAAGACTCGGCGTTTGTGCTCATCACTAACCATATCGATAAAGTCGATGATAATGATGCCGCCTAAGTTACGTAAACGTAGCTGACGAGCAATTGCTGAGGTCGCTTCGATATTAGTATTAAAAATGGTTTCTTCTAGGTTACGATGGCCAACAAACGCACCGGTATTTACATCAACGGTTGTCATCGCTTCGGTTTGGTCGATAATTAAATAACCACCCGATTTAAGCTCAACTTTACGATGTAGCGCTTTTTGGATCTCGGTTTCAACATCGAATAAATCGAAAATAGGTCGCTCACCCGGGTAGTACTCTAGTGCTCCCGATAACAGCGGCACAAATTCTTCAGTAAATTCTTTAAGCTCTTGATAGGTTAGTTTTGAGTCAACACGAATACGCTCCATGTCTTCACCTACGTAGTCACGTAGAGTACGAAACGCCAGTGTTAAATCTTCATGCAAGATGCTTTCTTTACTGGTTTTTTTGCGCTTGGTGACGATTTTTTGCCACAGTTTTTTTAAGAATTCCGCATCATGACGTAGCTCAGCTTCCGACGCCCCTTCTGCTGCGGTACGAACAATAAAGCTGCCGTCATCATCACCATATTCGGCAACAATTTTCTTTAAACGCGAACGTTCTTCTTCCGTTTCAATGCGCTGGCTTACACCTACGTGTGTTGCATCTGGCATAAACACTAAATAACGAGAAGGAATAGTAATATCGGTTGTTAAGCGCGCGCCCTTGGTTCCTAGCGGGTCTTTAACCACTTGCACCATGATATGTTGACCTTGGCGCACAAGCTCACGAATATCTTGTACTTTTTTGATTGGCTGCTCATCAACGCCTTCTACAATTGAGGCACTGTTTACAATGTCTGATGCATGTAAAAAGGCGGCTTTCTCTAAGCCAATATCGACAAACGCAGCCTGCATCCCCGGTAGTACGCGGCTAATTTTACCTAAGTAAATATTGCCCACAATCCCAAGGTTGCCAATACGCTCTAGTTGGATTTCTTGCAGTACGCCATTTTCGATAAGCGCAACGCGACTTTCGCTCGGTGTAACGTTGATCAGTAATTCGGTGCTCATGTTACCCTCTTAAAAATTCGTTTAATAACTGCTCTGTCTCATATAAAGGTAAGCCGACAACCGCAAAATAGCTACCCGAAAGATGGCTAACAAAGCGGCCACCTAAGCCTTGAATACCATAACCACCGGCTTTATCTTGCGGCTCACCACTATGCCAATAAGCATCAATTTCAGCATCGCTTAGCGGTTTAAATGTAACATCGGTGACAACAAGGCAGCTTTTTACTTGCTCACTATCAGCAATTGCCACAGCCGTCATCACTTGATGGGTACGGCCAGATAAGCGCTTCATGGTAGCGGTAAAATCAGCTTGGTCTAGCGGCTTACCAAGTGCGGTATCATCAATGACAACCACGGTATCGCTGCCAAGTACTGGACGGTCAGTGTAACCCATAGCAACGCCCGATTGCGCCTTGAGTCTAGCAAGACGCTCTACATAGTCACGCGGGGCTTCGTTTGGGAATTGGCTTTCGTCAGCATCAACGCTAAATTGAGAAAACTCAACGCCAACTTGGCTGAGCAACTCTTTTCGGCGCGGTGATGCAGACGCCAAATAAATTGCGGTTTGCATTATCTAATCCTGAAATGACGGCGATATTTACGCAAAATTAAGAATATCCACCACCAACAAAGCATGCCGGTTAGTACTGGCCACATATAATGCGGGCTAAAATAAACGCCCATTAAAAAGTGGTTAAGCCAAAACTGCATGAGGTGGTAAAGCGTTAAAAACAAAGCAATTAAAATGCTTTGCTGCCATAAAGAAAAGTTTCTAATTTTTTGGAAGTTACTAGCTGTGATAAATATACACACCGAGTAAGTCAGTGAGTTCACACCGAGTGGCGAGCCTGATGCAAGGTCCATTAATAAACCAACGACCCAAGCTGTGCCAATATTTAAACGGTGTGGCACCGCTAACGACCAATACATTAATACCATTAACACCCAGTCTGGGCGGTATGGTTCAAACGAAATCGGCAACGGCATTAATGCCATTACCAATGCAAAGAAGATACTGATAGCAATCAGCAAAAAGTGACGACTATTCATTGCTGATGCTCTCCTGCTGATTACGCCACAGCACAACCAATAAGCGAATACGGTCAAGTTGCGCAATTGGCTCAGCATAAACCTGCGCAAAAGGACGCCCTTCATCACGGTTAATTTCGGTCACCACTGCAACAGGATAACCCTCTGGGAAGGTGCCACCAAGACCAGACGTAACCAAAATATCGCCAATGCGAACATCAAGACTATGCGGTACATGCGAAAGCTTTACCACGTTAATTTTACCAATGCCCTCAACCACAGTACGCACATCGTTACGTAAAATACGCACAGGTGTGGCATGGGTTGTATCAGTCATCAGCAGTACACGCGAGGTAGTTGAACCAACTTGGGTGATTTGCCCTACTACACCCATTTCGTCAATCACAGCTTGGCCTTCACTTAGGCCATCTGTTGTACCACGGTTAATAACCACTTGGTGGCTATACGGGTTGGAATGAACAGAGAGGACTTGCGTAATAATTTTACGATTTGATTGTTTAGCCGATGAACCTAGTAAGGCGCGTAACTTATCGTTTTCACGAGATAAAAATGACAGTTGTTGTAGTTGTTCGCTTTGTAGTAACTGCTTCTTTTTTAGTGCTTCGTTTTCGGTTAAAAGCTGTTCGCGGGTATGCAGGTTTTTTGCGCCAATACTAAATAGCTCATAGGGCAAGTTGGCAAGATAAATAAGTGGGCTAACTAAAGTGTTTAGACTGGTGCGGATTGTTGTACCACCTTGAGTGTAGCGATCGCCCACGATCAGCACGACACTCAAAAGCACTGCGACAAAAAGTCGCAGTTGCAAAGAGATGGTACGACCAAAAAGTAACTTCATTAGTCGTAGCTAAATACGTCACCACCGTGCATATCAATCATTTCTAGCGCCTTACCGCCGCCACGTGCAACACAGGTTAATGGATCATCAGCAACCACAACTGGAATACCTGTTTCTTCCATTAATAAACGGTCTAGGTCTTTTAATAATGCACCACCACCGGTTAATACCATACCGTGAGCAGAGATATCAGACGCAAGCTCTGGTGGAGATTGCTCTAATGCAACCATTACCGCGCTTACAATACCCATTAATGGCTCTTGCAGTGCTTCTAAGATTTCGTGTGAGTTAAGCGTGAATGAACGCGGTACACCTTCAGCTAGGTTACGACCACGCACTTCAATTTCAATTGGCTCGTCTGTTTTGAAAGCCGAACCGATTTGGTGCTTAATGTTTTCAGCTGTCGCTTCACCAATTAAGCTACCAAAATTACGACGTACATAGTTGATGATAGCTTCATCAAATTTGTCACCACCGATACGTACAGATGAAGAGTAAACCACACCATTTAGTGAAATAATGGCAACTTCAGTTGTACCACCACCGATATCAACAACCATTGAACCGGTTGCTTCAGATACTGGTAAGCCCGCACCGATAGCCGCAGCCATTGGCTCTTCGATTAGATACACTTCACGAGCACCGGCCCCCATTGCAGACTCACGAATAGCACGTTTTTCTACTTGCGTTGCACCACATGGCACACAAATAAGTACACGTGGGCTTGGGCGCATAAAGTTGTTGTTATGCACTTGCTTGATGAAGTGTTGTAGCATTTTTTCAGTCACGTAGAAATCGGCAATAACACCATCTTTCATTGGACGAATTGCTTTAATGTTACCCGGAGTACGGCCTAACATTTGCTTAGCTTCAGTACCTACAGATGCAACGCTCTTAGGGCCACCAGCACGCTCTTGACGAATAGCAACAACTGAAGGCTCGTTTAATACAATACCTTCTTCTTTTACATAAATTAGGGTATTGGCTGTACCCAAGTCGATCGATAGATCGTTTGAAAAAATACCACGGAGTTTTTTAAACATGAGGCTGGATGACCTTTGAAAATTCGTTCTTATACTAGCTGCTCTCACTCTATCATGCTAATCATGAAAAAGCGCAACTGCTTTAATTAAAATGCTAAAAAAGGAAGCATCCATTGCTTCCTTTTTAAATTCTTATCGTTCGCGTACTAAACGGAAACCGATATAGTTTGCACGAAAATCTGGCGCTAAGATTAAGCGCGTTGATACGCGTGCTAGGCTAGGAGCAAAATTCCATGCACCGCCTCGAACAGCCACATCAGACTGCCCTGACTTTTTGTTTGTCCATTCCCACACATTACCTACTGTATCGTATAGGCCAAATGCGTTAGGAGAAAACGACCCTGATGGTGCAGCACTCTTGTTTGACCATTCGCTACCACACCAGCCGCAGTTCGCTAGATTCTTACCAATTTCGTTACCCCAAGGGTATTCAGTTTCTTTACCTGCACGTGCAGCGTATTCCCACTCAACCTCGCTTGGTAAACGAAATAGCTGGCCTGTTTGACCCGATAACCAATCTGCATATGCTTTGGCATCGTTATAAGTTAAACAAACCGCCGGAAAATCACTTTCTTGATCAAAGCCTGGATTACGCCAGTTTAAGGTTGCTTCCCATACTGGTTCACCATTTAAGTAATACGCACAGCCGCGATCTTTTTCTGCTTCTGTTTTGTAGCCAGTATTCGCAACGAATTGCTCATACTCGCCAACGCTTACTTCTTTGCTTTGCATTGCAAATGAATTAGCAATGGTTTTTTCTACCACTGGGCGCTCATTCGCTAACCCATTGCCGTTAATGTCACCCATCTTAAATTTACCAGCGGGAATAACTACAATGCTGGCAGAGCTGGTTTTATTAACAATACTTGCAACGGGTGCTGTTACAGGTTGCTCTGGCGGAGCAGTCACTTCAGCGACAACAGGCTCTGGTACTTTAACTAAGTTAGCATTAATGGTTTGTGCTTTACGCAGATCAATTCGCGCTTTATAGCTTTTGTAGCCACGTTTGCGAATTTCAATATCATGAAAACCTGTTGGTAATGATGTCGTTAACCTAGTTGCGCCGTAGCTCACACCATCAATAAACACTTCGTCATCATAAACATTTGAACGTAGTGTTAATTCAACCATTTTAGATTTTTTTAGATCAGGTAATGGTTCAACCTTTATTGGCTTTTTTACAGAATAATCACTTACTGGTTGCTCACTCATACGTGAAACCGATACCACCTGCCCATTATCCTGAGAGTCACTGAATGTTAACTGACTATCTGAGTATGTGGTGCCGTAGCTTGGTTGAAAGTTACCTGCCAAAGGCGTGCCGTAGTCAGCACAAAAACGATTATCTAAGTTAAGTAAGCTACATAAACGGCTGCTGTTTACATCACCGCGCATCGTCACGCTTAGGTTTACGTTGTAGTTGCCTTGGCCACTGAACGCGCTATTCACGACATGGCTACTTAAAATCTTAACTTGTGCACCGGCAAGGTTACGTTTTGGCTCAACTAAACGCTCTTCAGTTAAGTTAGCAAAAATCTGGTCTACAAAACGTTTAGTGGCTTTTTGTAAGCCCATTTGTTGACCTCGCTGCTCACAGGCAGCAAGTGTTTCGGTGCGCTTACAGTTAATCGTGTGATTAACCTCTAATGTGCCTTCACGAGTGAATTCGTTACGTAAACGCTCAACACGTGCCGTTGCTAACTGCTCTTTTAAGCTTTCTAAGGTGTTTAACTGGGTGTGCTTTGATACACGAATTTGCTCAATGTCTTTTCTATGTGAAGCAATTGCCGCCAATTGCATCGAAATATCATCTTTGTTTTGTTTGTGATCAACCACAGCTTTTTGGTAGCGCGACTGCGCATTGCTGATATCAAGGGTTGGGTCATCAATCAGTCGACGATACATCTCGTTCATTGCATCTAACGCTTGGTTTTTTTCTTTGTCTAGCTCAGTTGAGCGGGCGCGCAATAATTCGAGTTGTTTTTGTAACTGACTTTCTTCTTTTAGGTGTTTTTCGAGGATTAGGGTCGAGTTATCGTATTCGGCTTGTTTTTTACTGATCTCTGATTGAATGCCAGTTACCGTAGCAGTATCTTGTGCAAATGCACTAGTTGCTAGCAAACTAACTGAAATTAACAGAGATAAAGGAGCAATTCGCATATATTCCATTCCCAAAAAGCGGCAATTATTTGGTCATTATTATTTTTTTATAATTAAACTCTTATGCTATGTACTTGCAAGGCAAAACACAAGCTTTGTTCAATTATTATCTGAGTTTACATCTATTACCTTAGTTGATGCCAGTAAATAACAAAATCATTTTGGTTTAATTGACTAATTTCTATCTGTAAGACGACTTTGCTACAATTAGGCGTGTTTTTTTTACGAAAATTAATGCCGTGAATAGTTCTTTTGAATCACCAGTACAAACAATCCACCATCCCTTATTAGCTGCACGTAAAATTCAGCTGAGCATCAAGCGAGATGATCTTATTCATCCACAAATTAGTGGCAACAAATGGCGTAAGCTAAAGTTTAACCTTGATGCTATGCAGCAACAGAGGAAATCTGAACTACTCACTTTCGGTGGTGCGTTTTCAAATCATATTCATGCCACGGCAACTGCGGGTAAACTATTTGGTTTTAAAACTTACGGTATTATTCGCGGCCCTGAATTAGACGAAGCAAATCCAACACTCAACTACGCAAAGCAATGCGGTATGAGCTTACACCCCGTAAATCGAGTTACTTACCGCTTAAGGCACGACCAAACGTATTTAGCACAGTTACAAGCGCAGTTTCCGAATGCCTATATATTGCCAGAAGGTGGTACCAACTCAGCAGCTCTTTTAGGTTGTAAAGAATTAGCGCAAAGCCTACCAAGCTCTGATGTGATTGTTTGCCCAACTGGTAGTGGCGGCACACTGGCAGGTTTAATCGAAGGTGCACCACAACACACAAAGTTGTTAGGTGTCGCAGTACTGAAGCAAGCGCACTACTTAATTGATGAGATAAAGCAGCTTAGTAATAAAGCAAATCAGCAACAAAACTGGCAGCTGCTTTGCGACTTTCATGATGGTGGTTACGGAAAGTTTAGCGATGACTTGTGGCAATTTTGCCAAACCTTTACTGAGCAGCACGTAATCCCGCTTGAGCCAATCTACAGCGGCAAAATGCTCTATGCCGTTTGGCAATTAATAGAGCAAGGTTACTTTAGTGAAGGAACGCATATCATTGCAGTGCACACTGGTGGGCTACAAGGTTTAGACGGCCTTAAGTACCGAGGACTAATTGACTAGCTGTAAGGTGTAATATCCGCCAGTTTTTGCAATGGCTCAGCAAAGTAAAAGCCTTGAGCCGCAATGATCCCAAGGTTTTTTAAGGTCGCAAGTTCGTTCTGTGTTTCTACTCCAACCGCATAAACAGGAAAGTTTAGCTCAGTACCCTTAGAGATTATTTGCTTTACAATTTTTTGCTGTTGGGTATTGGTATCTATATTATGTATCAGTTCAAATGCTAACTTAATACTACATACATTTTTGATATCTCTATAAGTTGTTATATGCTCTGCGCTACGCACGTTATCAATAACAATACCAGCAGACAATTTCTCTAAACATTCAAACTGTTCACTCAGCTTTTTATGCTGTTTTAGATAATCATCTTCGCTTAATTCAAATTGCAATTTGTCTGCGCTATTAAAGTCTTCCATTTCCTGTTTAAACCACAGCCAAAACTCGTCATTAAACCAGTTCATTGCGTGTAAGTTTATACTCACCGTTAATGACCCCGTTTCATTCAGCAGCATTTTCTTCACTTGAGAAATCACAGTTTGGTCCAATAACAAGACATCTTTTTTACTGCTCATATGAGGAATAAAATGCCGAGCCGCAAGCAAGCCTAAACTCTTATGGCGAATACGGATCAACGCCTCATGCTGTAAAATATCGCCTGTTTGTAAGTCGAACAAAGGCTGAAAAAACAACATAAAATGTTTTTTCTTTATGTACTCAAATAGGTGCTCTTTACTATCAGCGAGCATGCTTGACTGGGTATGGCCAAAGGGTAAGCGATGAATGTGCTGCCAAGCACTTTGTTTCGCCAGCGCTAATGCTGATTTAGTAAGCTGATAAACCACGGCCTGATCAGCCCCTGTGCGGTAATTACACACACCAATTTTTATATCAGCACGAGACAAGTCACTACGATAATTTAAACAAGCTTGATATATAACCTGATGTAATCGCTTTGTGTATTTATCAACTTCGGTGGCAGGAACACTGTTTAAAGTTACGGCAATACCACCTGATGGCAATAATTTCACAGAGCGATTTACAAGTTCACCAAATCCTTTTGCAATGACTAACTTAAAGTAATTATCAACGTCGAGGTTAGCAGGAAAAGGGTTCTTCCAAAAAAATAGCGCAAACAAATGGTTATAGTTTGTTGGCACACCATACAAAATATTTAAATCCTGATGACCTAAAGGTTTAGGTGATGCAATTTTCTTGGCTGTAACCTGGGTGTTTAATTGTTCAAATGGTTTGCTCAGCGGCTTTTCTGGTATTGCTAATTGCTTGAACATTTTTTTCCACCAGCGGAAACCCCAATACCCAGTGCCAAGCAATATTAAATTTAGGAAAATAAATAAGTGACTTTCAACCAACCAAGAAGGCCAATGAAATAAACGCAAGTTAACCGTTTTATAGCTAAACACTTCTTGCTCTAAATCGATAAAATTTGCAAAGTTATGCGGTACATCACTGGCACTCATTGCAAAACCTTGGCTTTTAACTAAGGTCGCAATAATATCTTGCGAAGCAATCGGGTCGAGGTTTAATTCATACACTTGCTTGGCAAGCTCAGTACCGGTGCGATGAACTTTGTCGTGCAACACATCACTTAAGAAAATATTAAAAACAACTAATAGCAAAAAAGCGGCCGCCACATAGATGACCACCGGTTGCTTTATTTGTGAAGCTAAGTATCGTTTCATTTCACAGGTTAGTTGCTTAAACATATACAAAGTGTTGTTCAAGAACCCTATAAATACAAGGCTGCAGGGCGATTTAAAGCAATATCAGAAATATCCTAGAACCAGCGCTGTCAAAAGTTTTTTAATTTTAAACACCTAGCAAAAAAAGTTAATGAGAATTATTTTGTAAATCTAACTACTCAAGTAAAAGTAGTGATAACGAAGTATTAGACAAATAAAAAACCCAGCAACTAGGCTGGGTTTAAAATATTTCAAACACTTAAAGGGGTCAGGACCTAGAACGGAATATCGTCATCAAAGTCGATAGGTGGTTCCATTGGGTTTGATGCACCGCCTTGTGGTGCATTTTGTGGTTTAGGAGCAAAGCCGCCTTGTTGAGGTGCGCTGCTTTGCTGCTGACCATAACCGCCACCATATTGGTTATTGCTTTGTTGTTGTGGTGCAGATTGCTGTTGTGGACGCTGTTGCTGCTGTGCTGGCGCAGACTGTTGCTGTGGAGCATAGCTATTATTACTTTGTGATTGCTGTGCACCACCGCCGTAACCGCCAGCTTGTTGTTGGCCACCTTGGTAACCGCCTTGTGATTGACCACCTTGATAGCCACCACCTTGATAGCCACCACCTTGCTGCTCACCACGACCGCCTAACATTTGCATTTGACCGCCCATGTCTACCACGATTTCTGTAGTGTATTTTTCTTGGCCTGATTGGTCAGTCCATTTACGCGTTTGTAAACGACCTTCAATGTACACTTGTGAACCTTTACGAAGGTACTCACCAGCAACTTCTGCTAGTTTGCCAAATAACACGACACGGTGCCATTCAGTACGCTCTTGCATTTGCCCTGTGTTTTTATCTTTCCAGCTATCTGTCGTAGCAATGCTGATATTCGCTACGCCATTGCCATTAGGCATATAACGTACTTCTGGATCTTGGCCTAAATTACCAACCAAGATAACTTTGTTCACACCGCGTGCCATGGAACTTCTCCTATAAAACGTTAGATTAAACCAGCCACTTTGCGTGCTTGGTCTAGGTCAAATTCTTTATCATTAATCTTTAAATAGCTGCGATTTTCATCACAGACAACCGTTGCTTCAATTACGCCCGGTAAAGCAACAAGACGAGAAGCAAGCGCTTGTGCCTGCTGCTCTGAACTTAATTCAGTCATTAAGCTAATTATTTTACTTCTTGGTGGGACTTGCATATTCCAAGCAAGGATAAGCCATATTACCCCAACAAGTGCCGCCGCCGCAAACACTGCTTGCGCACTTAATGCTTGAGCAACGTAACCCCCTAATAAACCACCTAAAAAGGCACCAAAAAACTGCGTAGATGAAAATACTCCCATCGCAGAACCTTTCTGGTTTGCAGGGGCAATACGCGAAACAAGTGCAGGCATGGTTGCTTCTAAAAAGTTAAAGGCAATAAAGTAAACCAACATACAAATACCGATGCCAATCACCGAATCAACCCATAACGACATCGCTAGCATACTTAAAACAAGCAGCGCGATTGAGCCAATAAAGGCTTGTTTTTCTTTTTCTTTACGGATCGCCACAATCATCATTGGTGCCATCAAGAAAAACGCTAAAAACAGCACAGGGATATATAAATACCAATGATGGTCTGCAACTAAGCCATCTTTTATAAGCTGGCCTGGTAAGGCTACAAATACGGTAGTTAATGTAAGATGAAGCAGCATCACACCAAAATCAAGGCGTGCTAATTGTGGATGTTTAATCAGTTGCTTAATATCATCAAGCGTAGCAAGTGTGTCACCTTTTGGCGCCTTATTGACAGCATTTGGCACCAAAAACAACACTATTAAAATACCTAAAATGGCCAGTCCAGCGGTCAGCCAAAATACCCCAGCAACTCCCCACGATGCAGCAACAATTGGCCCAAGTAGCATAGCAACGGCAAAGCTCATACCAATACACATACCAATCACGGCCATAACTTTCGGACGCTGTTCATCACGGCTTAAATCAGAAGCAAGCGCCAATAAGGCACTGGCAATCGCCCCCATGCCTTGTAGTGCACGCCCAAGCGTAACCATTTGCACAGACTCAGCGGTTGCAGCAATAACAGAGCCAAGTGCAAACACACAAAGGCCCCCAATAATCACTTTTTTACGACCAATTTTATCAGACAACCAACCCATAGGAATTTGCAGCACGGCTTGCGTTAAACCATAAGCACCAATAGCAAAGCCAATCCAAAGCGGCGAAAATCCTTCTAATTGCTGACCATAGATAGCCAATACTGGCATCAGCATAAATAGGCCAAGCATACGGAATGCAAATACGCTCGCCAACGAAACGGCAGCGCGTTTTTCTCGAGAGTTGAGTGAAGATGCTGTCATGAATTACTGATCTTGCTGTCTATTAAAATTTGAGCGTGGATTCTACCACAAGCGAAAACTAAATAATCACCTGTAAGTGATGATTTTTTCTTTGATCAAGGATTAATCTTATCGCGTATTATGAGATACTGAAAAAATAATTAGGTAATAAAACGAGATAGCATGGAAAACATTGAAGTCCGAGGCGCCCGTACGCACAATTTAAAAGACATCAGCCTAACCATTCCCCGTGATAAGCTGATAGTTATCACTGGCCTATCTGGTTCAGGGAAATCGTCTTTAGCGTTTGATACTTTGTATGCAGAAGGGCAACGTCGTTATGTTGAATCACTGTCAGCGTATGCAAGACAGTTCTTATCGCTAATGGAAAAACCCGATGTTGATCACATCGAAGGTTTATCGCCAGCTATCTCTATTGAGCAGAAATCAACGTCGCATAACCCGCGTTCAACGGTCGGTACTATTACCGAGATTTACGATTACCTACGTTTATTATTTGCCCGTGTAGGTGAGCCTCGCTGCCCTACTCACGACTTGCCACTTGCCGCACAAACTATCAGCCAAATGGTCGACACGGTTTTAGCGCTTCCTGAAGGTAGCAAGCTAATGCTATTAGCACCGGTGGTAAAAGATCGTAAAGGTGAGCATGTTAAACTGCTTGAGCAACTCGCAAGCCAAGGTTTTATTCGCGCCCGTATCGATGGCGAAGTATGTGACTTATCAGATCCACCGACCCTTGAGCTTCATAAAAAGCATACTATCGAGGTTGTGGTTGACCGCTTTAAAGTGAAAGATGGTCAACAACAGCGCTTAGCTGAATCATTCGAAACAGCCCTTGAGCTGTCAAGTGGTATTGCCCATGTAGCGGCAATGGACGACTCTCTAAGCGAAGACATGCTGTTTTCTGCTAATTTTGCCTGTCCAACGTGTGGCTATGCCATGAGTGAACTTGAGCCACGTTTATTCTCGTTTAATAACCCGGCCGGTGCATGCCAAAGCTGTGATGGTTTAGGTGTGCGTCAGTATTTTGATCCAAATCGTGTTGTGCAAAATCCAGAGCTAAGCCTATCGGGTGGTGCAATTAAAGGCTGGGACAAACGTAGCTTTTATTACTTCCAAATGCTGCAAGCTGTCGCAGAGCATTATAAGTTTGACTTAGAAGCGCCTTTCCAAGAGCTTGGAAAAGATGCGCAAAAGGTGATTCTAGAAGGTTCTGGCAAAACTAAAATTGCCTTTAACTACCGCAATGACCGTGGCGACTTAATTACGCGTAACCATGAGTTTGAAGGCGTTTTAAATAATATGAATCGCCGCTACCGTGAAACCGAGTCAAACTCAGTTCGCGAAGAGCTTGCTAAATACCAAACAAGCCAAGCGTGTCCGAGCTGTCATGGCTCGCGACTTCGTGAAGAAGCTCGTCACGTATTTATTGGCCAAACAAACCTGCCAGCGATCACCACGATGAGTATTGGCGAAAGCATGGCATTTTTTGAAGGCTTGAATCTAACTGGTCAGCGCGCACAAATTGCCGAAAAAATTCTCAAAGAAATTCGTGACCGTTTATCTTTCTTAATCAATGTAGGCCTTAATTATTTATCGCTTGAGCGAAGTGCCGACACCCTGTCAGGTGGTGAAGCGCAGCGTATTCGTTTAGCAAGCCAGATTGGTGCAGGACTTGTTGGTGTTATGTACGTACTGGATGAGCCTTCAATTGGTTTGCACCAACGCGATAACGACCGCTTACTAAAAACCCTTATTCACTTACGCGATTTAGGCAACACGGTCATTGTGGTTGAGCATGACGAAGATGCTATTCGCGCTGCGGATCATATTATCGATATCGGCCCGGGTGCCGGTGTTCATGGCGGCCATGTTATTGCACAAGGTACCCATGACGATATTCTAGCTAGCAAAGATTCAATCACGGGTCAGTACCTCTCTGGTGAGAAGAAAATTGAAGTACCTGAGGCTCGCCATCAAACCAACGACAAATGGCTTGAGTTATTTGGTGCCACAGGTAACAACTTAAAGAACGTTGATTTACGTATTCCATTTGGCTTAATGACCTGTATCACCGGTGTGTCAGGCTCAGGTAAATCGACACTTATCAACGACACTTTATTTAAACTGGCTCATACCGAGTTAAATGGCGCAACGACCGCAGAAGCGGCACCGTATAAGTCAATCAAGGGTCTAGATCATTTTGATAAAGTGATTGATATTGACCAAAGCCCTATTGGCCGTACTCCGCGTTCAAATCCTGCAACTTACACCGGTATTTTTACCGGTATTCGTGAGCTATTTGCGGGTACTCAAGAAGCCCGTTCACGTGGCTATAAGGTCGGTCGTTTTAGCTTTAACGTTAAAGGTGGTCGCTGTGAGGCCTGCCAAGGTGATGGCGTGATCAAGGTAGAAATGCACTTTTTACCTGATGTATATGTACCTTGTGATGTATGTAAAGGTCAGCGCTACAACCGTGAAACCCTCGAAGTACAGTACAAAGGTAAAAACATTCACCAAGTACTCGAAATGACCGTAGAAGATGCCCGTGACTACTTTGATAAAATTCCGGCTATTGCACGTAAACTGCAAACATTAATGGATGTAGGCTTGTCGTATATTCGCTTAGGTCAAGCTGCTACTACCCTCTCGGGTGGTGAAGCGCAGCGTGTGAAACTGGCTCGTGAACTTTCAAAACGCGATACTGGTAAAACCTTATATATTCTTGATGAACCAACTACGGGTTTACACTTTGCTGATATTCAGCAATTATTAGTAGTACTTCACCGCTTACGCGATCACGGTAATACCATTGTTGTTATTGAGCATAACCTTGATGTGATCAAAACCGCAGACTGGATTGTCGACTTAGGCCCAGAAGGTGGCTCTGGCGGTGGTGAAATTTTAATTTCTGGTACACCTGAAGACGTTGCCGAGTGTGAGCGTTCACACACAGGAAGGTACTTAAAACCACTACTATAAAAAGGATATTGCGTGCGTAGGTATTTAAAAATTGCAAAATGGCGCGCTAATAAACAGTTTCAACAACAGCAACGTAGCTGGCAGCCTCATAAAACGAGGCTGGTTGAACGATTACAAGCCATTTGGTTTAACTTAAGTACCGCACAAAAGCTCTATCTTTTAGCATTAAGCAGCCTGATTGTTCTGCAATCGGGCTGGTTAAGTGCCACCATCACCATTATTGCGCTTGTTATTGAATTTTGGCCCAAGTTTAATCAACTTTGGCACTCGCTTGCCGGCAAAGCACTGATTTTAATCTTCTACGCCAGTATCGCTAATTTTGTGTTGGCCGGTGCGAGCGGCATAGTTAATGATGTAACTCATGTCTCAGCTAATCACTTTAATTACACCCATAACTTTGCCACCCTGTTATATTTACCCCCTTGGGCAATGGGAATAACCCTAGGTACTTTATTGTTATTTCAACTTTTCTTACCTTTCTATATATTTGTTTTATTACTGATAAAACCCTTTGGCTCTGAGCGAATTAAATTTATAAGCCAAAGCTACTCACCTCTATTAACTGCCATCGTACGCTTTGTCTTAGCATCAGTAGTATTTATTAACCTGATTTCGTTTATCGACGATCAGCCTCCCGAAGAAGTACTCAACAACATGGTTAGCACCTTTTTAGATAGCAAAGTCATTGCCAAAGAATCCGGTGAAGAGCAGCAAAAAGCAGTCGAAGAACTCGGTGAGAAGCTCGAGCAACAACTTCCTGGTAATGAAGAAAGCTCAGCCCCAAGCCAAGACGTTAATATAGAAGGTGACAGCGAAACCGCCGAAAACTTACGTCAGTTTCTAGATACCAAAGGTTATTTTGAGCGCAGCAAACGTTTAATTGCGATGTTTGCTTACAGCTTTGAAGCCGACAGCTATTCACGCTGTTTAAAAGCAGAAAAAAGTAAAGCCGTTGAGCTGAATGATTACGAAATAGTGCAAGTAACCCCTGATCACCATGCCGAATACGGCTATCAATTTGAAGTGATTGCTTGCGACTCGCCAGGTGTTACCCCAGTAGAAAAATAGCGTAGTAATCAATATTACTCGCTTGGTTTACTGCGTTTTTCTCTTATGAAATGAAATACCGAAAGCCCAATAAAACCAAAGCAAACTAAGGCGATAACTAAATTGGGTATAAAAATAAGTAACATAGCAGCATCATAGCCGATCTTAGCGAATGCAGCGCAAAGGCTACCAATAATCAGTTCGGTTAAAATTAGCTCCCATTCTAATGAGCTATTCGCAGCCACTGTTTTAGCCGCATAATGTTTTACTTTAAAGCCCATAACAAAACCTATCAGTTCCTATTTTAATACACCCACATTATCATCAAAATGCAAAGCCTCAAAAATAATAGACTTTAAAACCTTATTCCCCCCATAACAATTAAGCTTAAACTGTTGAAATTAAACAAATTAAAATTTTAAAACCTTATAAATAAATCGCTTAGAACTAGATAAGCGACTCTAGCAACTTTCCTCGCTATTGTAGTTTCCATCAACGGGCTACCAACCAACTTTGCTTCGTTGATATAACCAATAAACCAATTAAGGGAATTACATTATGAGCAATTCAGTTTTAAAAATGATGTCGATACTAGCAGTAAGTGCACTCGTTGTTACAGCACCTAATACTTTGCTTAATAGCGAAGAAGGTAATCAAAAACTAAACCAGCAATTAGAGACATCTATCGAAGCCTCTATTGAGCAAATGAACAATAAAATAGATCAGCAAATTGAGCTTAAGCTCAACAAGTAATGCTCTGCTTGCCCAATATATTGGGCAAGCCTCTCTCGATTTACAGGTTAAAATAATGAAAACATTGACTCAATGCTTACTTATCTCAACGTTTGGAGCATCAAGCTTAATAACAAGTCATTTTTGCATTGCTAAAAGTGCGGTTTGGCAAGTAAGCAAAGGCGATGAATTTATATATATTGCTGGTTCAATTCATGCTTTACCGCCCGAGGAGCTTCCACTCCCTGCAGAATTTAATCAAGCATATAAACAAGCCGATACCCTAGTACTTGAAGCCGATGTGCCAGCACCGAGTAATAGCTCAGCACAACTTACTATGCTTAAAGCACTGAGTTACGAAACTGGTGAAACATTAAGTAGTAAGCTCTCTGCAACAGTAAAAAAACAATTAGAAGCACAGCTTACTCAATACGATATGCAACTTAGCGAACTCGACAGCTTTCGCCCTTTTATGGTGAGCTTGCTGATGATGTCGCTAGAACTACAAAAACAACAGCTTTTCGGTGAAGGTGTTGATAGCTATTTCGCAAAGCGAGCCCAACAAGACAGCAAAGAATTAGCTTACCTTGAGACCTTGGCTTTTCAATTACACCTTTTTAAGCAATTAGGCAGCCAAGACGAAGATGCCTTTATTCAGTCGCAGTTAGCGCAAGTATCAAGTTACCAAGCGCTTTACAGTGCAATGCTTGATGCATGGCGCAATGGCGATATGCACGCAATGAATGAGCTTACTATCATGCCATTAAAACAACATGATCCCCTCACCTACCAAATACTCATTAAGCAACGTAATTTGAATTGGCTTAATCATATTGAGCATTACTTTACTGACCAGCAAAAAGAGTTGGTACTTGTTGGCGCTGCTCATTTGGCCGGTGAAGATAGCCTATTAGCCTTGTTAGAAAGTAAAGGCTACGTGATTGCACAGTTGAGCGCTGATGAGGAGTAAGAAAATGGAAAAAACAGACAAAACCGCTGCCGCACTTATCTGCTTATTTACTGTTTTAATTGTGCTGAGTTTTTAATAAAAAAATACCGCTTTAAAGCGGTATTTTTATTTCAATAATTTGTGCAAGCTTACGGGCGAGGAATAAAACCTACCGCATCGTAGACTGCTTTTAATGTTTTTTCAGCGCGAATACTCGCCTTTTCAGCACCTGACTTCATAATGCTATCAAGTAGTGACTGATCTTCGCGAATTTCTTTAAAGCGAGCTTGAATTGGCTCAATCATATTAACGACCGCTGCTGCCGTGTCTTTTTTCAGGTGACCATACATTTTGTCTTCATATTCAGGCACTAAGTCTTCAATTGAGCGCTTAGTTGCAACTGATAATAAAGTAAGTAAGTTAGATACACCTGGTTTTTCTTCACGATCAAAGTAGATACGAGCTTGCTCGTCTGAATCGGTTACTGCTTTCTTCAGTTTCTTTTCAATCTTCTTCGGCTCATCTAATAACATGATGTAACCGTTTGGATTTTCATCTGATTTAGACATTTTCTTGAGCGGATCTTGTAAGCTCATTACACGTGCGCCGAATTCAGGAATGTACGGCTCAGGTAGTTTGAACACATCACCGTATAGGTTGTTAAAACGTGTTGCGATATCACGCGTTAACTCTAGGTGTTGCTTTTGATCTTCACCCACTGGCACTTGATCTGCTTGGTATAACAAGATGTCTGCAGCTTGCAGTACAGGGTAAGAGAATAAACCCACATTGACGTTATTCGCATGCTTAGAAGACTTGTCTTTAAACTGCGTCATACGATTAAGCTCACCCATTTGAGCATAACAGTTTAACACCCAACTAAGCTGTGCATGTTCTGGCACTTGAGATTGTACGAATAACGCAGCTTTCTCTGGGTCGATACCACATGCAGCATAAAGCGCAATACCGTCCAGCACGCGCGAGCGTAGCTGATCAGGATCTTGGCGTACAGTAATGGCGTGTAAATCTACTAACATAAAGAAACTTTCGTGGTCTTCCTGTAGCTTAAGCCACTGGTTAATAGCGCCAACATAGTTGCCTATTGTCATACCACCGGTTGGCTGAATGCCACTTAACACTACTGGTTTACTCATGATGTTCCTTTATATTTTTACTAAACTAAAAAGACGAAATTAAAATGCACTTACCTTTGGGTAAGAACGGGTATTATATCTAAGAAATTCTCGCAGAGGTACTCTGGATTGAAATCAGCGAGGTTTTCACCTTGGTTATAGCCATAACCGAGTGCGACAACGTCAACCTTAGCAGCTTTTGCTGCCAAAATATCACTTTTTGAGTCGCCAATCATAACTGCTTTGGCTGGGGTGACATCTAATTGCTGACAAGCAAATAGTAAAGGCTCAGGTGATGGTTTCTTTGCCATATCATCACCACAGACAATCAACTGAAAATGACTAGTCAGTGAAAGCTTATCAAGTAACTTTTCGGTAAAACGACGTGCCTTATTGGTGATCACCACTTTAGGAATACCAGCAAGTGCAGCAAGCCCAGTTTCTACATGTTGATAAAGCGCACTGTAGTCACCTACAACTTGGTCATAGTGCTGATAAAACAAATTAATTGCACGCTCAGTAAGGGCTTCATCTAAATGCTCACTGATTTGCATATCACCACTCAAACCACGCTTTACAAGTGTTTCTATGCCATTACCTACCCAGCTCTCAACTAGCTTTTGTGTAACAACCGGAAATGCGAGGTCAGTTAGAGTCAGATTCATCGCAATGTATAAATCATAAACACTGTCGACTAAGGTGCCATCTAAATCGAAAAATGCCGCATCGTATTTCATGACTCAACCTTTGCAAGCTCGCTGCGCATCGCATCTATAACCGCTTTGTAATCTGGTTGATTGAAAATCGCTGAGCCTGAAACAAACATATCAGCGCCCGCTTCTGCAATTTCAGCAATGTTATCAACACCAACGCCACCATCAACTTCTAAACGAATATTACGACCTGAGTCATCAATGATTTTACGCGCTTGGCGAAGCTTATCGAGGGTATGAGGAATAAAGCTTTGGCCGCCAAAACCAGGGTTAACCGACATTAATAGCACCACATCGACTTTATCGAGCACATGCTCAAGGTAGCTAAGGCTAGTTGCAGGGTTAAATACAAGCCCTGCTTGGCAACCACTGTCTTTTATAATTTGTAAGGTACGGTCAATATGCTCGCTAGCTTCAGGGTGAAAGCTAATAATAGAAGCGCCCGCTTCGGCAAAGTCGGGAATTAGGCGATCGACAGGCTTAACCATAAGATGCACATCAATCGGGGCTGTAATACCGTAATCGCGCAGTGCTTTACAAATCATCGGGCCAAAAGTTAGGTTTGGCACATAATGGTTATCCATTACATCAAAGTGAACAACATCTGCCCCACTTGCTAGCACACGATCAACATCTTCACCTAAACGAGCAAAGTCAGCTGATAAAATAGAAGGGGCTATTAAATACTTTTGTAATGTTTCCAACATGAGAGATTCCATCATAATTTGCGACTGCAAGAAGAGCGCATAATGTAACCCAATCGACAGCTGATTAAAACACCACAGCTAACGGTTAAAAGTGGATTACTTAAGGCTAATCCTTTTAGCTTATTGAATTAAAGTAAATTTAATCAAAAATTGAACAATAACTCTATTCAGCAGCTTGCATAAATGCATTTAAATGAAACAAAATATAAACATAAAATTTACTTTAAAAGACTAATTTTATTAAATTTTTATTTAATTCAGCCGTAATTAAGTTTGTTATTTGAGCAATTGTTATGTATGCTTGTCTAAATAACACAAACAAGGGTTATTCTCATGCGTGCTTTTAAAATAGGGATCTTAATCGCGTCCGCACTTACGGTTGCTGCGTTTGTATCTTTTTCATCTGCTGATGAAGACGACTTTTTAGCAGCGGCGTCTGGTTGCTCATGCAATACGCTTAACGCATCATCATCTTCTGCTCAATGTATGAAAGCAGAACAAGAAACAGGATGGTTTTCTTGGTTAACGGGTGATAGCCGCAGCGCTCAGTTCCATTATCTTGATTTACTTGAGTTATTAACAAGTAGTGAAGAATCAAAGAAAGTTAGCGGTTTAGGTTCTAAGTTCTAAATCGCATGAACAAATTCATTAGTGCATTACAAAGTGTCTTTGCGGCATTTTTTGGTGTGCAATCAGAAAATAAGCGTCAAGCTGACTTCAAAGAGCATTCGCTCAGTACTATTATCGTCATTGCCCTCGTTTTATTCAGCCTGTTTGTAGCAGCGATTTATTTCACCGTTTCTTTGGTGCTAAATACATAGCCATTAGCTCATTCACTTTATTGCGTGAACCGCCCTTCGGGCTAATCGTGCGCTTTACCTGAATTTCATCCAGTGATGCTTGGCTGTAGATCTTACGAGTCCACACCGTATCGTGGTTAGAAATAAGTACCGGCGTGTTATTTTCGAATGCTGCTTGCTCAGCTAAGTTCGCCAAGTTTGCTTGGTCATCTAAATTGAAACCGCCCTTAGCGTAGGAAGTAAATGAGGCTGTTTTACTCAAAGGCACATAAGGTGGATCGCAATATACAACCGCATTATCAGGAATAAGCTTAAAGACCTCGTCATAACCTAAACACGTAAAGGTTGCTTGCTGGGCTTTTTCAGCAAAGAAGTGCATTTCTTTTTCAGGAAAATACGGGCGCTTATATTTACCAAAAGGAACGTTAAAAATACCTTTAAGATTGTAGCGGCACAGACCGTTATAACCATGACGATTCATGTATAAAAATAAAATTGCGCGCTCATACACATCGCTGCTCTGATTAAACTGAACACGGTACTCATAATAGGCTTCAGGATGGTTATTGAGCTCTACAAATAGCTTTTTTGCATCGCTAATAAATTCGTCAGGCGTGCGCTTTAGTTCAGTGTACAGGTTGATCAGATCCGCATTAATATCGTTTAAAATATAATGCTTAAAATCGGTATTGAGGAATACAGAGCCAGCACCAACGAAAGGTTCAACTAAGGTGTCAGCATCCATACTCGCTTGCTTCAAGCGGGTACGAATATCTTCAACTAGGCTGTATTTTCCACCCGCCCATTTAAGGAAGGCTCTGGTCTTTTGCTGCATTTGCTCTTAACTTCAATTCGGTGTTGCGCGATTTTACACTAATCAGTTTTAATTTACTGATTTAGTGAAGCGATTTCTTGCTTAATTTTACTTATTTTTTTATAAAACGGCTGATTTTTACGCACATTATCAGAAAGTGTTGTTACGCCTTTCTTAGCATCATTCAGTGTGACATAACTGCCATAAGTGACAATCCACCACGGCTTACCGCTGCGTAAGCTTTGGTAAATATTTACCTGCCCTTGCAACCCATTTTCATTAATAAACTTATCACTGATCTCTTGCTTAGTGACCGCTAGTAATTGGATTACAAAATTGTCGTCTGGCTGAGATAAATACCACGCATTCCCCACTAATGGCTGCTCTGGCTCAATTGCAGACTCGGCTTGCTCAGCATCGCTGATGATGGCTGCTACAACTTCATCTGTCGTTGGTTGTTCAGTCTCTTCTGTTAATGACTCTGCTGGCAAAAGGCTATCAACAATCGCAGCCACGTTATTGTTATGACTTTCATTTTCATGGTTTTTACTATCAGAGTCATCAACTGGCATCCCGGCAGCCTGAGTCGTTTTTTCATCATCATTAGTAGCAACTTGCTGCTCGGCTTGAGGCTCATCTTGAGCTTGTTCTGTAACGATCTCTTTGCTCTCTACAGGGCCATTAATTACTGCTTCTGCAGGTAATGCCGTTGCCACAGAGCTTGTTGTATCTTGTTGGTAATGTGCTTTCCACCACTCGGTCATATCAGCTTTATATAAAAAGCCAATGATCAACAGCATGGTTGTGATTAAGACCAAAATTAAATACAGCAGTTTATAGCTTTTCTCAGGTGCGCGAATATCCGCAGTTTGCTGTTCAGGCTGCCAAGCTAGTAATAAGGCTGGGTTACCATGTGCTTCCTGTAAAAATGTGCGAAACACAGGGTCTTCTTCAACAGGGAGGTTGTCGAAAAACCAACGCATAAGTTGCTTACTTTCGCTCAAGTTAAGCGCTTCTAGGTGAATTTCGACCGCTTGAGTAAACTGTCCGACTGATTGCGATGCAATCAATATGTATAACGTGCTCGGGCTTTGCTTGGCGATAATTTCTAATTGCTGAATTAACTCTTCAGATAAATGACGCCCTCCATCAATCACCCATAAACAATCACCACAAGGCTGTTGCTTGTAGAGTTGATAGAAGTTTTCAGACAAACTTAAAGAATGATCAATTAGCGGGTTGCTAAAGCTTTGCTCTAACAGTTCAGTCATAAACTGTTGGTCGGTCATCTTTCCAGACAACTGAACAAACGCTTTATTAAAGTCGAGGTATTTATCAGTAATGAAGGTTTCTAATAAATAGCTTTTACCAAGGCCTGACGGGCCAAGTAAGCAAATTAGATTTTGCCCATATTCAAACTGCAGAGCGATTCGATCAACTAGCGCAGCACGGCTAGGCAATATTTGCGATTGCATTAGCGCGCTATTAAATCACAAACCTGCTGATCAGTAACATCACTTACCAGCGCACATTGACCAAATTGAGTAGGTAAAATGAAGCGAATCGTGCCTTTCTTGTTTTTCTTATCTTTACGCATGTGCGTTAAAAACTGCTCGCTAGTCATTTCTGCCGGAATATCGACTGGTAAATCATACTCAGCAATCAATTTAACAATGCGTTCAACTTCTGCAGTAGCTAAGTCATCACGGGTATGTGCAAGGCGTGCTGCCAGCACCATACCTGCCGCAACGGCTTCGCCGTGTAGCCAGTTACCGTAACCCATTTGCGCTTCGATAGCGTGGCCAAAGGTATGCCCTAGGTTTAGTAGTGCACGTAAACCAGCTTCTTTTTCATCTTGCGCAACAATCAAGGCTTTGATTTCACAACAACGGTAAATTACATGCTGCAAAGTTTGCTCATCAAGTGATTTAAGGTTAGCGATATTTTGCTCTAGGTAAGCAAATAACTCTGTGTCGTAAATAAGGCCGTATTTAATTACTTCTGCCATACCGGCTGCGAATTCACGCTCAGGTAAAGTATGAAGTGATTGCGTATCGATAAATACTGCTTGCGGCTGATAAAACGCACCTATCATGTTTTTACCAAGTGGATGGTTTACTGCCGTTTTGCCACCAACCGATGAATCCACTTGCGAAAGCAAGGTAGTTGGTACTTGAATAAAAGGCACGCCACGTTGATAACATGCAGCAACAAAACCAGTTAGATCACCCACAACACCGCCACCTAAGGCAATAAGGCATGTATCGCGACCACAGTTATGTTCAAGTAAGAACGCCGAAATCTTTTCAAACCACTCAAGTGATTTAAATTGTTCGCCATCAGGGATGGTAAAAGATAACGGGTTAAGATCAGCCAACGACGTCATTACATCATCAAGATATAAAGGTGCAATGGTGTCGTTGGTGATAATGATTGGTCGACAATCGCCGATGTGCTCGCGTAGCCGACCAGTCTCTTTAAGAGCAGATTGACCAATATAAATAGGATAACTTCGCTCGTCCAAATTAACTGTTAATTCAAGCATAGCTAGTTTCCTTTTTATTATTGGTTTTTAAAAATCTAATTTCTCGATGATTTGATTAGCAACAACTTTCGCGCTTTGCTCATCAGTGCGGACAACAAAATCAGCAACTTCTTTGTATAACGGTTCGCGTTCTTCAGCTAAGCGTTCTAATACATCACGCGGTGCTTCTTCTGTTTGCAATAATGGGCGACGCTTGTCGCGCTGCGTGCGTGCAACTTGCTTTTCGATTGGTGTCTCTAGGTATACAACGATACCGCGAGCAGATAGCTTATTACGCACTTCTTTACTGATCACAGAACCACCACCAGTTGCAAGAACAATGCCTTGCATCTCAGTTAGGTCTGAAATTACAGTTTCTTCACGAAGTCGAAAGCCCTCTTCACCCTCAAGATCGAATACCCAAGCAATGTCTGCTCCAGTACGACGCTCGATCTCTTGATCTGAATCGAAAAATTCAAGGTGTAATTGGTCAGCAATGTGACGACCAATTGTGCTTTTGCCAGCCCCCATAGGGCCCACTAGAAATATATTACGTTTCTCAGCCATATCTTTTTAGTACAAACGAACTCTAAAATTTGAAATAAAACCCCGCCTAACGACCTGGCCCCAAAATTAAGGAGGGGATTATCTCAGTAATTGCTTGGGTATTTCAAGTCAATTAGCATAAAAAGCCAGATAACGAGCAATTAAACATGCTAATTGCTCGTTGCTTAAGAAAAAATCACTTAATCGATTTGAATTTTTGGTGTTACAAAGATTAACAACTCTTTCTTCTCGTTAAATTCACTCGTACTTTTGAACAACGCTCCAAGGTATGGAATATCACCTAACAGAGGTACTTTCTTAGTTGAGTTAACGATTTGCTGTTGGAAAATACCACCAAGCACCACAGTTTGACCGTTTTCTACTAATACCTGAGTTTGAATCTCTTGGGTATTAATTGCCACAGCAGAACCCGTTGGTGTTTGTACGGTATCACCACGTGTATCTTGTGTGATAACGAGATCTAAAATTACTTTGTTATCAGGGGTGATATGTGGCGTTACTTCTAAGCTCAGTACTGCTTTTTTGAAGGTTACTGTCGTTGCACCACTTGATGCTGCTTCAACGTAGGGGATCTCAGTACCTTGCTCAATACGCGCTTTTTGTTGGTTAGCCGTAGTAATACGTGGACTTGCGATAATCTCACCACGGTTTTCTTCTTCAAGGGCACTTAGCTCTAAATCTAATATTGTGCCGTTGGCCAACTTAGCTATTTGCACACCAATACTACCCGCAGGGCTAGAAACCGGTAAGTTAACATTTAAGCGGTCAGAAATACTTGGGATATTATCGTAAGAGCCAGCACCAAACATGCCTCCAGCACCTTCTAATGTGCCAGAAATAGCGCCGTCACTACCTACATCACTGATCCCCCAGCGAACACCTAAGTCTTCTTGTACGTTATCATTCACTGTCACCATACGTGATTCAATTACCACTTGCTTAACAGGAATATCTAAGGTTTCTACCATACGGCGCACGCTTTCGATACTTTTTGCAGTGTCTTTGATAAGTAGAGTATTAGTACGCTTATCAACAGACACACTGCCTCGTGCTGAAATAATACTGTTGGTGTCTGTTTTCAATAAGTCAGCAAACTCTTCAGCTTTAGCATAATTAAGGCGGATATATTCACTGTAAAGCGGCTCTAAATCTTCAACTTGCTGTTTAGCTTGAAGCTCTTTTGCTTCACGCGCAGCTAGCTCTTCTGATGGCGCAACCATCAAAATAGAGCCATCCATACGCTTATCAAGACCTTTAATTTTAAGTACTACATCAAGTGCCTGATCCCAAGGAACACCGTCTAAACGCAATGTAACATTGCCTGTTACTGAATCACTTGTTACTAAGTTAAACTCGTTATAGCCCGCAATAATCTGTAGCACAGAGCGAATAGGAATATCTTGGAAGTTAAGGCTCATAGGGCGACCTTGATATTCAATACCACCTTCAAGGTATGCACGCTGTGTATCATCTTTTTCAACAGTTAGCGTAAAGATATTTTCAATTTGTTGGTGAGTAAACTTAAACGCTGCATTGGGTTCAACCACGATGCGCGTCATATTACCTTCTTTGAAGGTTTCGATGTTACTGACAACCGTACCAAAATCCATCACATCTAATTGATACAATAAATCATCTAAAATATCTGTGTGGTGGAACTCAGCAATAATTTTGCCGCCACTTTCATGTACATCAATTGCAGCTTGCGTATCTTGTAAAAAAACTAGCAGGCGTGCTTCGCCTTTCTCACCACGACGAAAATCAATCGACTGCACCGTATTAATAAAGTTACTAGAAGCAGTCAACCCATCCGCAGATTCATCTGTTGCGATTGGGTTATCTGAAACATGTAAAGTAACAATATTATCTTTCGCCATTGTTTTATAAATTTTTAGCTTGTCTAACGTTACAACAACTTTTAAACCATCGGCAGTCATGGTACTGGTTACATGCTGGATACCTGCTTGATTAACAGGTACATCACG
This sequence comes from Pseudoalteromonas shioyasakiensis, assembly GCF_019134595.1. Classification (NCBI taxonomy): domain Bacteria; kingdom Pseudomonadati; phylum Pseudomonadota; class Gammaproteobacteria; order Alteromonadales; family Pseudoalteromonadaceae; genus Pseudoalteromonas; species Pseudoalteromonas shioyasakiensis. Next base: position 3,258,052 of record NZ_CP077770.1, read on the forward strand.
CACTTCATTATCAACACCCACATTGCTAAATAGCATTTCAATACGAGCTGGTGAGTTATACACCTGAACTTTTGGTTCGAATGTAAGGGCTTCATCAAATACTAGTTGTAATTGTGTTTCGCCTTTCATTAACGGGTTATAACGCACATCATACAACAGAGGGGCAGCGATTGCCGTCTGGGCCAAAAATAAGGCTAATGCAGCTAACATGAATTTATGCATGTGTTTTAACCAAGCCATTCCTATATGCATCTTCTTTTTACCTTTCATAAGATTAACTTGCACCATTTGTATTCGCCTCTAACATTTCTAGCTTAGTCAGGCGCTCTTTCCAACAACCAGCCCCATCCGGGATTAATTCTAATAATTCTATATAATTGTCGTGCACTTGTTTAATTTCACCATGATACAAACCGATATAATTACCTACAGTAACTCGATAAAGTGTATCGTCTGCAGCTTTTATCAACGCCCACGTATTACCAACACGGCCAATAGTCCCTTGCATAACTAGGTTGTCTAGCGGGTACTTTTCAAGTGGCTGGCGAACACGATCAGGATCGGGGTGTAAGCAGTTTTTAACTTGCACTAAATTGCTTTGGATAATTTCCGGTTTAGGCGCCACAAATGGGCTGCGTAATTTCCCGGCATTATAAGCAAAATGCTCGAACTTAGTGATCTCAGGTATCGGCTCAACTTTAGGCGTTGTACTTGCTTTTACTTGATCAATAAACTCTTTTTGTTCTGAAGTATCGTCATTACATGCACTGAGCACAAGAGTCATGACAATAATTAAGGGAAGCTTTTTCATTTTTTAGTGCCCCCTTCATAACGATAAGTCTTGGCAACAACACTAAAAGTGAGTTCATTATTGCCAAGAGTTTGAATAGTAAAGTCATGTAAACTTACAATACGCGGTAACTGAGCAACTTTACCAACAAATTCACCAAATTCATGGTACGTCCCGACGACTTCTATTTTAATTGGTAGTTCTGTATAAAACTCTTTTTCAACTTCAGGTAACCAGCCAATTTTCAAGAAAGTCAAACCACTCGTGGTGCCGACGTAAGATAAATCATCTAACAAACCAGGTGTCTCGTTCGAGGTTGGTAAGCGCTTTAATAGCTGCGAGAACTTATCTTCCATTTCAACCATTTGCTGACGATATATTTCTAGGTTACTCGCAATAGCGTATTTTGCTTTGTATGTTTGGCGAAGCTCAGTTTCTTTGGCTACTGCACTGTGGTAGCTGGCAATTTCGTCAGACACTAATAAGCTGTAGCTAAAGTATAAAACCAGCGCAGCCACAAACGCACAGCACAAAGCTTTAACAGCGATGGGCCAATCGCCCATGTTTTCAAGCTCAATTTCATTCCAATCTATATCTGTTAACGCTTTGATATCAAGGTTCATCGCGCACCTCACCTATCTGATCAAACGGCTTAACGTAAAAATCCATATTAAAATCACTCAATAATCTTGAGGTTTGCTCACCAGCAACGATACCTTGCATAATAGGTCGCTCTAATAAATACGAGCCTTGAACTTGACGCAGCATGGTAGATAAACGGTTATTTGATTCACTGCGACCGATTACATGGATGCGGTCATCACGGCGTTCAAGTTTAGTTAAATACACCCCAGCAGGAACAATCTTAGCGACTTCGTCCATAATTTGCGTCCCTAGGTTACGGTTACTCTGTAACTCTTCGATGAGGCGCATTCGCTGTTGTAAGTTCTCTTTTTTCTTATCGAGTTCGTTAATTTCACGAATACGTTGGTTCAGTAAAGCAATTTCTGTATTTAAAAAATTATTTTTTACATTTTGTCCTTCGCGTAAACCACCATAAAAAGAGCTTAGTAAGTACATACTTAGGAAGCTAGCAACAACTACGCCAAACAGTATAGTAATAAACTTATTCTGGGAGTCTTTTCGTTGTTGTTCGCGCCATGGCAACAGATTTATATGTGGCATGATGAAAAACTCCTTAATGCCAATCCAGTAGCTATTGCAAACTGAGTACGATGGCGCTGCAACATATTGCGGTCAACTTTTGGCGAAATCTCAATGTTGGCAAATGGTTCTGCAACTATGGTGTGAATGCCTAGCTCTTCAATTAGCAGTCTATCTAAACCCTCGATCATGGCGGTACCGCCAGTTAAAACAATATAATCAACTTGGTCTTTACCACTGGTTGTTAAGAACATCTGCACAGCACGTCGAACTTGTTGTAACAATGAAGTTTGGAATGGGGCTAAAACTTCGAAAGTGTAATTGGGTGGTAAATCTCCCGTTGTTTTACCAATTTCAGCTTCATCAAAACTCTTGTTGTAATACGCAACAATACTGTTGGTATATTGGTCACCACCAAATACTTGGTCACGGGTGTAAATTGTTTCGCCTTCTTGCACTACACTTACAAGCATAAGTACAGCGCCAATATCAACCACAGCTACGCACTTGTTGTACGCATCACTAGGCAATTGTTGATAGTAAATATCCATCGCTCTACTTAGTGCATAACTTTCTACATCAACAACCCCAGCTTTTAAATTTGCAACTTCTAGAGCACCGACTCGCGCTTGAACACTCTCCGTTCTCGCAGCTGAAAGCAGTACATTCACTTTACTTGGATCAGCTTCGTTAATAGCCAGTTTTTCAAAATCGATATTGACTTCATCCAGCGGGTAAGGGATTAAACTATCAGCTTCAATCGCTATTTGTGACTCTAATTCAGCATCAGTTAATGTTACATCCATAAAGATCACCTTAGTGATTACTGTTTGCCCTGACACGGCGACGGCAGCGGTTTGAGCTGATTTAGGAATTTTTCTTTTTAGTTTAGCGATAACATTACCAATCGCTTCAATATCTTGAATAGAACGCTCAGACATAGCGCCTTTTGGCATAGGTTCAATAGCTAACGCTTCAAGCCGCATACCCGCGTCTGTCTCTTGCAACAACACTGCTTTAATACAGTGCGACCCAATGTCGATTCCTACCATCATAGATGAAGGCTTTTTAAATAGCTGACTTAGCATGTTTGCAACTTGGCCTTTGTTTTAATAATAAACAAGTTATAATTTTTGTCTGAAAAAATATTATTCATTTTTTAATCAATATATACTAGCAGTCTCCGATTCTAATTGGGAGTCCATTTAGGGAAAATATAAGTGATTTTATTAAAGCGAACTTTACAATTTATTATCATTTGCTCATTCTTGGGGCTAATCACTTTAGTTGGTCTATACTATTACGTTAAACCTGACATTCCTAGCGTTCAGGTTTTAAAAGACGTTCAATTACAGACACCTATGCAGGTATTCTCACGTGATGGATTATTGATTAACCAATTCGGTGAAAAACGCCGCATTCCCGTTACAATAGATCAAATCCCCCAACCATTAATCGATGCAATTTTAGCAACAGAAGATAACCGTTTTTACGAGCATATCGGTATCGATCCAATTGGTATTGTCCGTTCAGCCATTGTACTCATATCTACAGGCGAAAAGAAACAAGGCGCAAGTACGGTAACAATGCAGCTTGCCCGTAACTTCTTCTTAACTAGAGAAAAAGCATACATTCGTAAGGTCAAAGAGATCTTCATTGCTTTACATATCGAAAGTATATTAACTAAAGACGAAATCCTCGAATTATATTTAAATAAAATTGAATTAGGTAACCGAGCTTTTGGTATTGGTGCAGCTGCGCAAGTTTACTATGGCAAAGACCTTAATGAACTAACCTTAGCACAAATGGCGATGATTGCGGGTCTACCAAAAGCTCCATCAGCCCTTAACCCTATTCGTAATCCGGTACGCGCAAAGTCACGTCGCAACGTTGTACTAGGCCGTATGTATACCGAGAAGTATATTACACAGAGTGAATACGAAGAGGCTATCAATGCCCCAATTACAGCAAAATTCCACGGCGCAGAAATTGAAGTTTACGCCCCTTATATCTCTGAGATGGTGCGAGCTGAAATGGTTAAACGCTATGGTCATGAGCGGGCTTACAATACTGGTTTTAAAGTTTACACCAGTGTTGACTCAAATATTCAGCAAGCCGCACAAGATGCCATTGTTGATAACTTACACGCTTACGATATGCGTCATGGCTATCGTGGTGCTACGGCTCAGTTATGGGACAGCGAAAACGAAAGTCCACTTAGCCAAGAAGAGATCTTATCTAAATTAAAAGATGTCAAAGAGTTTGGCCCACTATTAGCTGGTGTTGTAACGAATGTTGCTGAACAGTCAATCAATGTATTACTAAAAAGCGGTGAACAAGTGACTGTTGAGTGGGATGGCCTAAAATGGGCACGTAAGTATATTACCCGTTACCGTCAAAGCTTCGCACCAAAAACGGCTACTGAAATTTTATCAGCGGGAGCGCAAATTTGGCTGCGTAAAAATGCAGATGAAAGCTACATCCTTAGCCAAGTACCAGAAGCATCGAGCGCACTTGTTTCACTTGACCCACAAGATGGTCGTATTAAAGCCATTGTCGGTGGTTACAGCTTTGAACAAAGCCAATACAATCGCGCAGTTCAAGCAAAGCGCCAAGTTGGTTCAAACATTAAGCCATTTATTTATTCAGCGGCACTTGAAAACGGCTACACACTTGCTTCAATTCTCAACGATGCACCTATTAATCAATGGGATAAAAGCCAAGGTGTGGCATGGCGACCTAAGAACAGCCCTGCTGTTTATAACGGCCCTATTCGTATTCGCCGTGCACTCGCTCAATCGAAAAACGTAATTTCTGTACGCTTACTACGTGGTGTTGGTCTTGAGCGTACTGCAGATCACTTACTTAAGTTTGGCTTTTCAAATAGCGATATTAACCGTAGCGAGTCATTGGCTCTGGGTAGTGCCTCAATCACACCTCTTGAACTAGCTCGCGGGATGAGTACTTTCGCCAATGGCGGCCACTTAATTACACCTTACTTTATTTCTGAAATTCAGGATTCTGCTGGTAATGTGTTATTCAAAACCGAGCCAGAACTTGCCTGTGATGAACCAGAACCAGTTGTAACACCTGAGTTTGCATCACTAAATAATAATCAGTTGAATCAATCAGAAGGTTTGAGCACTCCACGTTGTGCACCGCGTATCATTTCAAAGCAAAATGCATTCTTAATTTCGCAAGCTATGCACAGTGCAATTTGGGGTGGTGGTAGCTGGACTCACAAAACAGGCTGGAGTGGTACAGGCTGGCGTGCACAGGCGCTTGACCGTCGTGATCTAGCAGGTAAAACAGGTACTACCAATGACTCGGTTGATACGTGGTTCAGTGGCTTTAACCGCAATGTGATGACCTCGGTATGGGTTGGTTTTGATAACCCTGGAAAAGCCCTTGGCCGTTCGACCTACAATAGTAACCTCGATAAGTCACAAATCTCTGGTGCAGAATCGGGGGCTAAAACAGCACAACCTGCATGGGTCGACTTTATGCGTGCTGCCCTCGATGGCATGCCAGAAGCACCTATTGAGTTTCCTGAAGGTTTGGTATCGGTTCGTATCGACTTAGCAACAGGTCTTTTAAGCCATAAGAATGACTATACCAGTCGTTTTGAATACTTTATCAAAGGCACAGCACCAACCAAGTACGTACTTGATCAACCAACAGACGTATTTGAAGAAAAGCTCAGCACTGAGGAAGAGTTGTTCTAAATAAGTGAATTGCTATTTTGAAACAATAAAAAAGCGCCTTTAAGGCGCTTTTTGCTTAGCTATTTAAACTAAGATCAGCAAAATTATTTTAGGTTATTTACCAGCCAATATAGGTCTGAGTGCACCCCAGCGGCAGTGACTTCTTTACCCGCGCCGGGGCCTTGGATCACTAATGCATTGTCTGTATACCACTGTGAATTGATCACAAAGATGTTATCGCCCGGTTTAAGGCTTGCTAATACATCATCTTTACCAACATTGACTAAACCGACTTGAGCCTGAACCTTACCATCAACGAGTGTGATAGCACCGGTGTAGCGCACTACTTTATCTTCAGCTGCAGCTTGGGCTGCTTTTTCTGTCATAAATTCATCGAGTAGCTGTTTGTTTGCAAGGAAATCTTGCCAGCTTCCTGCTGCAAGCTGTTCAGGCATCAGAGGTGTTAAAGCTATCTCATCTAGCTCTAAATCAAGGCCTAGATCTCGCGCTAATATAAGCAGTTTACGCTGCATATCGCGGCCAGATAAATCTTCACGAGGATCTGGCTCTGTATAACCCATTTGCTGTGCTTGTAGCACTAAATCTGAAAACGGCACGCTACCATCATAACTGCTGCATAACCACGATAAAGTACCCGAGAATACCCCTTCAATACGGTTAATGCTGTCTCCACTATTTTGCAAATCAGCCAAAGCAAAGTTAATCGGTAAACCTGCGCCTACACTGGTGTTGTAGCGCCATAGTAGATTTCGCTCAGCTAAATTAGTGCGTAAGTTTTGATACCAACTATTCGCAGCAGTACCTGCATATTTGTTCGCACTGATCAAATGACAGTTAAGCTCTACAAAATCAGGATACAACTGACTAAAAGCCTCACTCGCTGTGATATCAATTATCACTTTGTGCTCATAATCTAGCTCATTGATACGTGCTAATAATTCAGCTTTGTCGTAGCTTTGCGCTTCGTTGTGCCACTGCTCCTGCCATGTTTCACTATTTAAACCACTGGCACTAAATAGCATTTGCTTAGAGCGGAGAAGAGCAACCACTTTTATTTTATAATGGGCAGATAAACGAGCAAACTGAGCTTGGAGTTGCGATAAGAACACCTCGCCTACATTACCAAGGCCAGCAACGATAATGGCCAACTCTTGGCCTTTGTTTACCAGCTTGTCATGTAGAAGAGTTAAAACATCACTATCAATTGCTTGATCATTTAAGATCAACACATAGTTATCGTCTTGCTGTACAAAACGAGGGTGAATGCTTTGCTCTTTTAAAAGCGCTGTTGCTTGCTCTGTTAGGGCAATTACATCAGCTGTTGGTGCAACCACTGCACAACCACTTAAATTAGACTCGACAATATTGGCACGACCCGCTAAATGGCTCACAACCTGATGAGTACTTTGACCAGGTACTAACAAGTAAGTATCGCCCTGTTTAGTAAAGTGGTGCAGGCTGTGTTGAATTAACTGACTAAGCTCACCGACTTCACCACTGCTTAGTTTATCAACCCGTAATAAATCGATGTTATCTAAGGTAGTAATAAAACGCTTTGCTTTACTGTAGCCTTCTTTTACTACTTCGGTTGGCGTTGCATCACAATCAAAACTACTTCTTACCACCAATTTAATTTCTGTGTCTTTTAACGGCGACAAGGTTTTTGCATGCAATACTGGGTTACCCAAACGCGCTAATAAGTTAGCTTGCTCGCGGCACACCTTGGCATACTTAACTGCATTTTTAACTTTACGAGGGTCAGTACTAAATACACCTTGTGTGTCTGTCCAGATAGACACTTGCTTAGCAAAAGTATAACTCGCTAACAAGGTGGCACTGTAATCACTGCCATTGCGGCCTAATGTCACCGTATTACCTTGGCAATCTGCAGCTATAAAACCCGTTACTACGTTGATATGTGTTCTGCTAATCGCATCACTGCATTGCTGTTGGTTTTTTTGATGTAAAAGCTGACCATCATTTAGAGTAAACAGCTGTCTTGCATCAACATCTTGCGCATCAACACCTAACTGATTTAGGTAAGCAGCCAATAACCGCGCCGACCACACTTCACCATGAGCAAGTAAAGGTGCTTCAAGTAACTGCTGCTGACTAATTAATTCATTTAATACGGCAAGTTCATCTTTTAACTGTGCCAAGGCCTGTTGTTTATTCTGACCTGTAAGTAGCTGCTCAATTAAAGCCCGTTGATTGTTATCAATAAGCAATAGAATATCGCTAACAGCCTGGCTATCTTGCTGCTGGTAACTTTGCCAAAGCTTTACTAGGGTATCGGTTGTTTTACCCGATGCCGACACAACTACGCAATCGCCCTGCTCAGTATTCGCAAGAACGATGTTCGCTACCGCATGATAACGATCTGCCGAGCTTAAGCTTGAACCACCAAATTTATGAACAATATTTACCATTTCTTCTACCACAATGCCGTATGTGCTGGCGTTAACTTAAATGACGCGTTTTGCTGTGTATCTTGCTGTGTTAGCTTAGCTTCAGCTTTTGTAACTTGTTGGCCTTGACCTGGTTTTACTAAATTGAAAACACGGTCTAAATCTGCAATGAGATCTTTTACGTCTTCAATGCCTACAGAAATACGGATCAGCGTATCGCCCACACCAGCTTCAAGGCGCGCTTTAGGCTCCATGCCTGCGTGCGTCATTGTTGCAGGGTGACAAATCAAGCTTTCTACCCCACCTAGCGACTCAGCAAGGCTAAAATCTTTAAGACTAGTTAAAAACGCAGCAGCATCGTTAATGTCGCCTTTAATATCAAAGCTCACCATGCCACCAAAACCACGTTGCTGTGCTTTAGCAAGCTCATGTTGTGGGTGAGAAGCAAGGCCAGGGTAGTAAACTTGGCTTACATAAGGTGAACTCTCTAAATACTCAGCAATGGCAAAGGCATTTTCTTGGTGCTGCTTTAAACGGACATTTAAAGTACGTAAACCACGAAGCGTTAAGTAGCTGTCAAATGGTGCTCCAGTAATACCGATATTATTCGCCCACCAAGCAAGCTCATCGCCTAGCTCTTGCGTTGCAGCAATCACTGCACCGCCCACTACATCAGAGTGACCATTGATGTATTTAGTGGTTGAGTGCACAACAATATCAACACCAAACTCAATTGGGTTTTGTAATGCAGGTGATAAGAAGGTGTTGTCAGCCGCAACCAAAGCACCACACTGCTTAGCAATGCTAGTGATTGCTTTAATATCTGTTAAACGCAAGATTGGGTTACTTGGCGTTTCAATCCAAATCAACTTAGGTTTAATCGCTAAAATTTCTTGGAGGTTTTCAGTTTTAGTTAAATCCAAAACTTTTAGTTTTAACAGGCCACGTTTTTCAAGCGAGGTGAATAAACGGTAACTACCGCCATAACAGTCATGTGGGATCACTAACGTATCGTCACTGTTTAAAAGCTGAGTGGCTAAATGCACAGCAGACATACCTGTTGCAGTTATAATACCTCTTGCACCACCTTCCAGCTCAGCTAAGGTTTCAGCTAAAATATCGCGATTCGGGTTACCACTGCGGCCATAGTCATACTGGCGCTTAGTATCAAAATCAGCAAACGAATAGGTGGTTGATAAGTAAATTGGCGGTACAACCGCACCATGGTGTTTATCGGCTTCGATGCCGTGACGAACAGCAATCGTCGCTTTATTTTTTTCGCTCATTTCATCACCTATTCTTAAATTGGATGTTTAGACGTCTAAAAGGTTAGATGATCAAATATGAGAAGTCAAAGCATTTATGGCTCACACATAGAAGTTTATACATTTACACGACTAGATGGCTAAATAACTAGTATTTGACTATCTTTTTTAAAGAGATAGAATTTCCGCATCTTGCGCTGTGAATAAGGCGTAAATCACTGACAACCGAGGCAACGAAACAACTTATGGCTAAATGGAACGGTGAATACATTCACCCATATGCAGAACACGGTAAAAAATCAGAACAAGTAAAAAAGATTACCGTATCAATCCCACTTAACGTATTAAAAGTATTAACTGACGAGCGTACACGCCGTCAGATCAATAACCTGCGTCATGCGACGAACAGTGAGTTATTGTGTGAAGCTTTCTTACATGCTTTTACAGGTCAACCATTACCAAATGATGACGACCTACGTAAAGACAACCCTGAAAAGGTACCTGAAGAAGTTAAAAAGATTATGCAAGAAATGGGATTAGATATCCCTGTGCTTGATTCAGAATAAGTATTTCGGCCATCGGATCACCGCCGATAATCGCAGATATAAAAAACTCAGCCTAGGCTGAGTTTTTTATTGCGCGATATACCTAATAGCTAATTAAGTTTAACGCATGTAACCTTCTGGCATGTCGATTTGCGCCACACCCGACTCTACTGCAGCTTCAGCAACAGCACGTGCAATACGTGGTAATAAACGCGGATCCATAGGCTTAGGAATGATGTACTCGGCACCAAACTCAAGTGACTCAACGCCAGCTGCTTTTAATACTTCACTTGGTACAGGCTCTTTCGCGATGCCACGAATAGCGTGAACTGCAGCAATTTTCATTTCATCATTAATTGCCTTTGCACGAACATCTAACGCGCCACGGAAAATAAATGGGAAACAAAGCACGTTATTTACTTGGTTAGGGAAATCTGAACGACCCGTTGCCATAATTAAATCGTTACGCGCACTGTGTGCAACTTCTGGAGCAATCTCAGGATCAGGGTTTGAACATGCAAATACTACTGGCTTATCAGCCATCAGTTTAAGATCATCTGCAGTTAACAGGTTAGGACCTGATACACCAACAAAAACATCAGCATCAGCAATAACATCTTGTAATGTACGCTTATCGGTATTGTTAGCAAATAATTGCTTATACTCGTTTAAGTCATCACGACGTGTATGGATCACACCTTTACGGTCAAGCATATAAATGTGTTCACGCAGTGCGCCACATTTAATTAAAAGCTCCATACAAGCAACAGCAGCAGCACCGGCACCTAAACATACGATGATGGCATCTTCGATATCTTTACCTTGCACTTCAAGAGCGTTAAGCATACCAGCAGCAGTCACAATAGCTGTACCATGTTGGTCATCGTGGAAAACTGGAATATCACAGCGCTCGATAAGCGCTTTTTCGATTTCAAAACACTCTGGCGCTTTAATATCTTCAAGGTTGATACCACCAAACGTATCAGCGATGTTAGCAACCGTATTAATGAAATCTTCTGTTGTGCGGTGTTTAACTTCAATATCAATTGAGTCAAGGCCAGCAAAACGTTTGAATAGTAACGCTTTACCTTCCATTACAGGTTTTGATGCAAGTGGACCTAAGTTACCTAAACCTAAAATCGCGGTACCGTTTGAAATAACCGCAACCATGTTGCCTTTGCCTGTGTATTTATAGGCATTTGCTGGATCAGCAGCAATTTCACGGACTGGTTCAGCCACACCAGGGCTATAAGCTAAAGCGAGATCGTTAACCGTTTCGGCTGGTTTAGTTAGTTCAACACTAATTTTACCTGGGACGGGGTGAGCGTGGTAATGTAATGCTTGTTCACGAAAATCTGACATAACGCGATAGTATCCTGCAAAAAGTTAAAAAGTGAGAGAGCTTGCATCAGTACGATACCTGTAATGTATAAAAATTCCAAGTATTATCAGGTCTATCCTGTTATATGCTATATCGCTTAATTTTAAAGGATTTCCCAACAATTTCTGTGCATAGTTGCGATTAATCAGACATAAAAATTCACCTATTTATGACCTTTTAAGCACGTGTTTTTGTATTTTATACGCACGAACACTGCAAATAGCCGAAATTAGCCAAAAACAACCATTTCAACGAAGTTCACAGCATTTACTCGCGAAATTATTTAAATTTATTATTTTTAATAACTTTTAGATACCAATACGCTTAATTAAGTATTATTGCGGATTGGTATACTCAATTTATACAAAAAAGAATATAGCTAAGGGATGGCACTTTGTCTGCAAAATTAGCGACATAATGGGCATAACACTCAGAAATAGTTATGCAAGATACATAAGTGAAGATGATGAGTAAGTGGCAGTATTAAAAATGTCTTTTGTGAATTTTAGGCATAAAAAAAGCACCCTAAGGTGCTTTTTTTAACTAAACAGCAGAGATTACTTCTTGCTGCTAAGTGCACCGAAGCGCTTGTTGAAACGATCAACACGGCCGCCAGTGTCTAAAATCTTTTGCTTACCAGTGTAAAACGGGTGACACTCAGAACATACGTCTAAGTGGATGTCTTTACAAAGAGTTGAGCTAGTTTCGAATTTGTTACCACATGAACAAGTTGCAGTGATAGCTTCGTACTTAGGGTGAATACCTTCTTTCATAGGGAACCTCTAGTTAAGGCCGTATCGCTCTCCAAACCCGAAGTCTGGCACCATACGCAGTTAATACAATTAATAGGCCGCGTATTTTATAGCTCAAGTGACCTTGCGACAAGCTTTAAATGCATCTTTCGCTAAAAAAATAATCAAGTGGGCTGTTGTTCAGTATTTGTTGGTAGGTTTTTAACAGTAATTTTAGTACATTATCTTTCTATCTTTGTTTCAGTTGAGTTGTTATGCACTTTGTAGAAGTTGCCATAAAAGTCCCTTTACAGCGTACCTTCGATTATAAAGTTGAACAGCTGCTGCATAGCCCTGAGTTAAAGCCAGGTATGCGTGTTCGCGTGCCATTTGGTAGCCAAAAAAAGATTGCCGTGGTCTTGGCTCTTAAAACATCAACCGATGTTCCAGCTGACAAAATAAAGCCGATTATTGATGTTATAGACGACACGCCTGTTTTATCTGAGCAACATTTAGCATTACTAAAATTCACAGCACGCTACTACTGTTACCCATTGGGCGAGACCATTCATACAGCACTTCCAGCTGCATTAAGACAAGGCGAATGCCCAGATAAAACCAGCATTAACATGGTTGAGCTGACCGATAAAGGTGCAAAGCTGCCGTCGCTAAAAGCAAAAACCCAGTTAAGTTTATTGAAACAGCTAGCCGAATCGGGCAAATCATCGGTTACAGAATTAAAAGCACTCGGATTTACCAAAAAAACCATCGACAGTCTGCTCGATAAAGAACTGATCACTCAGTTTATTGAACATGATAACCAATGGCAGCAACGCGCGCCGACTGTTGGTAGCAAGCCGGTGCTTAATAAAGAGCAAGCTGTTGCCTGCACCAGCATTAACCAAGCTCGTGGCTTTACAAGCTTTTTGCTTGAAGGGGTTACCGGAAGTGGTAAAACCGAAGTGTATTTGCAATGCCTAGAAGAAGTACTCAAAAAAGGTCAGCAAGCCTTAGTATTAGTGCCTGAAATTGGCTTAACACCACAAACAGTCAACCGTTTTCGTCGTCGCTTTCCCGATACCCCGATTATGCTATGGCACTCAGCTCTAACAGATAACGAACGCTTACAAACTTGGCGTTTCTGTGAAAAAGGCAGCTGCGCCATAGTGATCGGCACACGTTCGAGTATTTTCTTGCCCTTTTTATCACTTGGCATGATCATCGTTGATGAAGAGCACGACAGCTCGTTTAAACAACAAGATACATTGCGCTATCATGCTAGAGACCTAGCCGCTTATAGAGCATACCAACATAATATTCCGCTCGTTCTAGGTAGTGCCACACCGGCACTTGAGACCTTACATAAAGCAATTAATAACAAATATCAGCTGTTGAGCCTCACTGAGCGTGCTCAAACCAGCACTGATAACCAGTTCCACTTAATGGATATGAAAGGCCAGCCTGAACAAGCGGGGATTGCCCATGCCAGCCTTGCCTATATGCGCCAGCATTTAGAACGAGGTAAGCAAGTAATGGTGTTTTTAAACCGTCGAGGTTTTTCGCCTACCCTAATATGCCATGAGTGTGGTTGGCTAAGTGAGTGCTCACGTTGTAGCACCAGCGCAACCTTTCATAAAGCCATTGGCCAGATGATTTGTCACCACTGCGGTGAACAACATCAGGTGCCTCATCAATGCCCCGATTGTGGCAGCACGCAGATTTTTCCAAATGGCAAAGGCACTGAGCAAATCGAAGAGTTTTTAACACAAACCTTCCCTGATATTCCGATTAGTCGTATCGACCGAGATTCAACACGTCGTAAAGGCAGCTTAGAAAAAGCGCTTGATGATATTAACCAAGGCGGTGCGCGTATCTTAGTTGGCACGCAAATGTTGGCAAAAGGCCACCACTTTGCCGATGTTAGCCTTGTTTTAATCCTAGATGTCGACAGTGGATTATATTCGTGTGACTTTCGCGCCACAGAGCATTTAGCGCAACTGGTTACGCAAGTGGCAGGCCGTGCTGGTCGCAGTGGTGAACCTGGGCAAGTATTATTACAAACTCACTTTCCTGAGCACCCGCTACTGCAAGACTTAGTTAATAATGGTTATCAAGATTTTGCCCGTTATGCACTCACAGAGCGAGAAGACGCGCAACTTCCGCCAATCACAAATATGGCTATGGTTCGTGCCGAAGGACATAACATAAATCAAGTCATGGATTTTTTAACTGATTTGGTTCCTGTCCAGAACGTATCTGGTATACAATTGCTCGGTCCGATACCTGCACCACTGGAACGAGTGGCAGGTAAATATCGCTTTCAGTTACATATTCAGGCGCAGGAACGCTCCCACTTACACCAATATTTAGCGCAAATGGTCGACTATATAAGTACCAGTAAATTAGCGCAAAAGGTGCGTTGGAGCTTAGATGTTGATCCTATAGATATGATTTAAAGGCCAATTAAGAGTCATGGCACAACACGATTACATAAATAAAAAACCAGCAAATCGAAATAATAAAAAACAAGCCCCGGCGAAAAAGCCTTTCCCTATTATTCTTGTTTTAATTGCGCTTATCTTAGTAGGCGGGTTTGGTTACGGCCTATGGTATATCAAACATAATGCCGATCCTGAGTTAGTAGAGCAGCAAGCAAACCCGACTAAAAAAGAAGAAGTGGTTATTCCACCACCTAAAACACCTGAATTTATCAAAGAGATTAAAGAGCACGAAGTTCAGGTTGAAGTAAAAGAGATTGAACAAAAAGGTCCATATGTAATGCAATGCGGCTCTTTTAGAACATTAGAGCAAGCACAAACATTAAAAGCTAAAATCGCTTTTGCTGGCTTAGTGGCCGAGGTTAAGAAAACACAAGGCAGCAATGGTGTTTGGTATAAAGTGCGCTTAGGCCCATACGAAACCAAACGTTTAGCCGAAAGTGACAAGAATAAACTTAAACGCATCAAAATAATGGGCTGCGGAATTTGGCTTTGGACTTGATTTTAGTTCATTCACCCATATAAACACCTCATCAATCGCTTTTTACGAGCGGCCTTGCCGCTCGATGATGAGGAATAATCATGACCACTATTGTAAGTGTACGCCGCGACGACAAGGTCGTTATTGGTGGCGACGGCCAAGTTTCACTTGGTAACACCGTAATGAAGGGCAACGCCCGCAAAGTTCGACGTCTTTATAATGGCAAAGTAATCGCTGGTTTCGCTGGCGGTACTGCTGATGCCTTCACCCTTTTCGAACGATTTGAAAGCAAACTAGAAATGCACCAAGGCAACTTAACCAAAGCTGCCGTAGAAATGGCCAAAGATTGGCGTAGTGATCGCGCACTTAGAAAGCTCGAAGCACTATTAGCAGTCGCAGACGAAACTGCTTCATTAATTATCACAGGTAACGGTGATGTGGTGCAGCCAGAAAACGACCTAATTGCGATTGGCAGTGGTGGTAACTTCGCGCAATCAGCAGCCACAGCGCTACTAGAAAACACCGACCTAAGTGCACGTGATATTGTAGAGAAAAGCCTTACAATTGCAGGCAACATCTGCGTATTCACGAATAATTTCCAAACTATTGAAGAATTGTAATAGGAACTGCCATGTCTGAGATGACGCCTAGAGAAATCGTTCACGAGCTTGATCAACATATTATTGGCCAAGCTAAAGCTAAAAAAGCAGTTTCAATCGCGCTACGTAACCGCTGGCGCCGTATGCAACTGAGCGATGATTTACGTAGTGAAGTAACACCAAAAAACATTTTAATGATTGGTCCAACAGGTGTGGGTAAAACTGAAATTGCACGTCGCTTAGCTAAACTTGCTAATGCGCCTTTCATTAAAGTTGAAGCAACAAAGTTCACCGAAGTGGGCTATGTTGGTAAAGAAGTTGAAACGATCATCCGTGATTTAGTTGATATCTCAATTAAAATGACGCGTGAACAGCAAACCAAAAAATTCAAACATCGCGCTGAAGAAGCGGCAGAAGAGCGTATTTTAGATGCCCTTTTACCACCAGCACGCGATACCTTTGGTGAGTCAAAAACTGAAGAGAATTCTTCTACTCGTCAATCTTTCCGTAAGAAATTACGTGAAGGTCAGTTAGACGATAAAGAAATTGATATCGATGTTGCACAAGCTCAGCCAAATGTTGAGATCATGGCTCCTCCCGGTATGGAAGAAATGACCAACCAGCTTCAAAGCATGTTCCAAAACATGGGTGGTGATAAGCGCAGCAACCGTAAGCTAAAAATCAAAGAAGCGTTCAAGCTATTAGTTGAAGAAGAAGCAGCAAAACTTGTTAACCCTGAAGAGTTAAAAGAGCAAGCTATCTTCGCAGTAGAACAAAACGGTATCGTGTTTATCGATGAGATCGATAAAATCTGTAAACGTGGTGAAGCGTCTGGCCCAGATGTTAGCCGTGAAGGTGTTCAGCGTGACTTACTACCATTAATCGAAGGTTCAACAGTAAGCACTAAACATGGCATGGTTAAAACTGACCACATGTTATTTATCGCATCTGGCGCATTCCAAATGGCTAAACCGTCAGACATGATCCCAGAGCTACAAGGCCGTTTACCAATCCGCGTTGAGCTTGAAGCACTAAGTGCTGATGACTTTAAACGTATCTTAACTGAGCCTCATGCTTCATTAACTGAGCAGCAACGTGAGCTGTTAAAAACAGAGCAAGTTGACGTTGAGTTTACTGATGATGCCATTGAACGTATCGCGAAAGCGGCTTGGCAAGTAAATGAGAAAACCGAAAACATCGGTGCTCGTCGCTTGCACACAGTGATGGAAAAACTAATGGAAGAAATTTCATTTGATGCCTCAGAAAAAGCTGGTTCAACACTAACAATTGATGCCAATTACGTTGAGCAGCATTTAGGTGCACTTGTTGAAGATGAAGACTTAAGTCGCTTCATTCTTTAATCAACAAATTAGCGTTATAATCAAAAGCCTCCAGTTGGAGGCTTTTTAGTTTATATAAGGTAAGGCTCACATGAAAGAAGTCACTAAAGTGCATTATCACAGGGTTAGCAAATTATTAGATGTTCATTTTGATGATCAAACTATTGCCAAATTTAGTGCTGAATTTTTGCGTGTTCACTCACCTTCTGCTGAAGTACAAGGTCATGGCAATGAACCTATGAAACTCGTACTTGGTAAGCAACAAGTAGGAATTAACAAGATTGAACCGGTTGGCCATTATGCGATTCGACTAGTATTTAGCGATAACCATAATAGCGGTTTATTCAGCTGGCACTATTTAAGTGAGCTGCAAGCTAACCATGATGAGCTTTGGCAACAATACCAAACAAGGGTCTCAGAGCACGAAGCAAGCAAAGACAGCGTGCCTATTAAGTTTGTGCCTTAATACCTACTGGATTAGCTCCGAGCAAACTAAACAACAAAAAAGCGCGATGACGACACCGTCACCGCGCTTTTTATATAAAGTATCAAGTACTCATTAAACTTTAAACTTATCGATTGCCTGATAAAGCACACGCGCTTGCTCAGATACTTCTTCACTGGTTTGCGCATTAGTCGCCGCGTGACCCGATGCTTCTTGAGCGATATCACGAATACGTACCACGTTTTTATTTACCTCAGAAGCCACTTGGCTTTGCTCATCAATTGCGGTGGCAATGTGAGTACTCATATCCATAATGGTTTGTACATCTTCGGTGATTGAGCGAAGCAACTCACCGGCTTTACTTGCCTGTGCTGCACTTTCGCCACCTTGCGTACGACACTGCTGCATAATGCTCACCACTTCTTGCGTACGCCCTTGTAAGGTCGAAATGATGCTCTCGATCTCTTGCGTTGAATCTTGGGTACGCTGCGCAAGCGAGCGAACTTCATCTGCTACTACCGCAAAGCCACGGCCTTGTTCACCAGCACGTGCTGCTTCAATTGCCGCATTGAGTGCCAGTAAGTTTGTTTGCTCAGCAATGCCACGAATAACATCAAGTACAGAACCAATGGTTTCAGCGTCTTTTTCTAACTGCGACACCACACTTGATGCGTTACCGAGTGAATCTGATAAGTGATTAATTTGCACCACTGTTGATTCAACCTCAGAACGGCCTTGTTGCGCACTTAAGTTAGTCGACTCAGCTTTTTTCGCAGCCGCTTCAGTATTGTGTGAAATATCTTGAATCGTCGCCTGCATTTCGGTGGCAGCTGTGGCAACCATGTCAGCTTCGTGAAGCTGCTCTTGCATACCTGAGCTAGTTGCTGCAGTCGTTTCAGATAAATGTTCTGTTGCCACGTTAAGAGTACTTAGCGCTGTATTTACCTCGTAAATCAGCTTTTTAAAATCACTGATCAAGCTATTAAAGTCGACCGTCATTGTGGTGATTTCATCTTTACCCGATTGAGTAATCGACATGCTTAAGTCGTTATTGCGACGAATCTCATTAATCGTGTGGTACACACGTTCGATAGGCTGAATAATTGAGCGGCTAGTAAAGTAAACTAATAACATTACTAAAATGCTCGCAATAATAAATACAAGAATGGCAATCAACTGCGCACTAGCAGCACTAGATTCTACAAACTCTTTAGTTTGTGTAGTCAATTGGTTAACTATTGCATCACTAAGCTCTACACTGCGCTTCATCTCACCGAGTGCCCCTGATTCTAAATCAAGGCCCAAAGCAACTTGTGCATCAACTAAGGCTTTAAATTTACTTTGATAAGTCGCAAGCAAACTAAGCAATTGGTTTTCGTAATTTGCATCGAACCCAGCGTTTTTAATCTCAGAGCTAAAACTAGCAACTAAATCATCAAACTTGCCCATATACTTTAAATCAAAGCGCAGCATAAAGTCTTTTTCTGCACGGCGAAGCTGAAGCATTAAAGCCAGTAGTTTATAGTTTTCGCGCTCACTTAATAATGTTTCTACTTGATGCACCGCACCACGTAAATCACCATAAAGTGCATCTTTAGGGTGTAAACCAATTTTCTTTTGTAGTACCACAACTTCATTGAAGTCATCGTAATAAGTTTTCGCAAGGCGTCTAAATTCATTTAGTTTAGATGAGTCCATCGACAAATCTTTCACTAACTCGTCTAGTCGCGCCATTTTATTTTTTAGCTGCGAATACTCTTTCTCAAAAAGCTCAAGGCTATCGACATCTTTGTAAAACAAAAAGTTTTTTTCATGTTTACGCATCGCAAGTTCATGAATGTCGAGCTCCTCCGCATTTTGAATTGTTTCGTTGAGCTTTAGCATCATGCGCGACTCAAAGATAATTACACACAGCATCACAATCATTGCAAGACCAACAACGAGCGCGTTTAACTGTAAACGACGCTTAATAGTTAAGTTTTGTAATACATTCATTCAAAGTGCCTTATAGAAACATGCAGTTAAAGTATAGCTAAACTATTTAAAGCAGCTAATAAAAAGTGGTTAAACTTGCCGCGCATTTTCCAATATAAGGTACTTTTAAACAATCAGTTTTTGTTCTAAATCAACCTGTTGCCATAAATGTTTATGCAATTTATCCAGCTTTTCCCACTGTTTTTTTTGCAACCAATCAACCAAAGGTGCTGGATCACTCGGAAAATTGAGCTTTCTGTTCTGTGGAGATTGCAACCAATCATCCATCGCATTGGGGTTTAAATAGCTCATGACATGGGCTACTCCCATCGATAAGAGCGTCTGTGCATTAATCCCCTGCTCAAACTGTTTACCAAGTGGTTTTAGTAAAAGTTTTTTACCCAGCTGCAATGCTTCACTTGCAAGTTCAAATCCGGCATTGCCAATTACGCCGCCAGCATTAGCAAGATCATTTAAAAAGCCAACACGTGACGGCGCTCGCAGATGAATATTTCCGATTGAACAATCTTGCGCATCAGGGTGATAACAGTAAAACTCACGCTCAGGAAAGTCTTTGAGGTAGTCGACCACACTGTCTAGGTCCTCAAAAGGTAGATACACCAACACCTTATTTTCGACCATCACTGGATTATCATGATGATGATTTGCAATAAATGGCGGAATGATGTTTTCTGCATAAGGTTGCCAATGCACCCCTAAATAAACGCTCGCTGGCGCATAGTTACGGATCAGCGCACGACGGAAAAAAGCTCGGCCAAACATCGGCACTTTATCAGATAAAAACGCCGCTTGATGGCTCATACCAATAACAGGGATACCTTGCTGTTTAGCTGCCCATGCTGTAATTGGTTCAAAGTCATTAAACACTAAGTCATAATGACGTAAATCAAGGTTTTTTATATCTTTTATAAGCTGCAATGGGCGCGCATTTTTCAACGTTTTAAAGCTATCAACTTGCCCAGATTTGCTGGTAAACGACAAACCTCGAAAAGCTCGGTAATCGGCAAAATCGTCCATATCAAAGTAGTCTTGTTCTTTACGACCCGAAAACACATAATCAACATCCACTCCTAATGCTTTAAAGGTCGTTGCCATCACTCGTGCGCGAGTAATATGGCCATTACCCGTACCTTGAATACCGTACAATATTCTCATATAGACTCCACCACCATTACAGCTAATACTGCACAACTTGAACCCATCACTGCGCCAATCACCACATCAGCAGGGTAATGCACACCAATAATCACTCTCGATGCCGCAACCCCTGATGCCCACATTAGCCACAGCAAAGCAAATTCCGGAAAATAGATAGTCAAAATAGTTGCCACCACAAACGCTCCAGCACTATGCCCCGAAGGTAAACTAAATTGGTCGCTCGGCACTAAATAAGCACCTTGCACTAAACAGTCGCACGGTCTAACCCGCGCGATGCGCTTTTTAGCTAAAAAGTAAATAGGTCGCTCGATGGCAAAGCCCACTAATATACTCAGTGCCAGCTGTTGAAAGTGCAGCTGCTCGGTAAACCACCAAAAACCAAGAAACAACACCACATATAGCCCGCCATCGCCGCTTTTCGAAAAGCCAAGCGCTGATCTTCTAAGCCAAACTGGCGAAGCATCGTTAAACACGCTTAAAAACAGCTGTTCATCCACTTTTGCCAATTTAGTAAGTATGTTGTTTGCCATGGTGAGCTCCTTGTCATACTTTGCGTCTAATTTTTATACTCATCTCAGCTTAGGCGTTAAAAATAACAATTAGGTGACGCTTTTGAGACACTAATGTTGCGGTAACGAAATTCCTTTGATTTAAACCAATAATCCGCTATTAAGTCGTTGTTATTGAGTTGTATCAGGGTATACTGAGTACTAAACAGACAGTCTCTTTAGAGGATGAAAAAATGGATTACAGCACTTCTGATTTATGCGACCACTTTCCAGATGTGGTTGATGTGCTCGAACCAATGTTTATCAATTTTGGTGGACGCCCAAGCTTTAGTGGTCGAGTAAAAACCGTTAAATGCTTTGAAAATAACGAGCTGATCCGCGAAATTTTATCAACCGATGGCACCGACAGCGTGTTATTGATTGATGGTGGTGGCTCTACCCGACGCGCCCTTATTGATATAGAGCTGGCTGAAATCGCATTAGAAAACAACTGGCAAGGCATTATCGTTTACGGTGCCATTCGCCATGTTGATGAACTTGAAGAGCTAGACTTAGGCATTCAAGCAATTGCCTCTATTCCTGTTGCTGCCGATAGTGAAGGTGCAGGTGAAGACGGCATTGGCGTTAACTTCGCAGGCGTTTCTTTCTTTGATGACGACTTTGTTTACGCTGATAGCACCGGTATTATATTATCTGCTGAAGAATTAGAGTTAGAAATAATAGAAGACTAATCTCGGTGACAAACTACCTTAAAATTTATGATGAAGCGGCGGTAAAGCACTTATGTACTCGCCGCGCTAACGAACTAAAAGCTTGGCAAGCCCTTGCCCTTCTCGACACTCAAGTTAACGCTCCACAAGCACTCATCGATGCAAAACAATTTGGTATTCGCTATGTTTTAGTTGGCGTATGTGAAGATATTGGTCCTCGCGCTAACTTAGGTAACGCTGGCTCAGGGCAAGCGTGGCAAGCATTTTTAAAGCGCTTTTTAAACCAAACGCATAACCAGTTTTTAAATCATGAGCGCGTGTTATTACTCGGCGAAGTTGCCCTTGATGACTTAAACCAACAAGCTGCTGACCTTGATAATAAAAACGACGCTGACTTAGCCAAACTACGTGAATTATGCGCTGATATAGACACCCGCGTTGAGCAGGTGCTTGCGATGATTTTTGCAGCAGGCCTTGAGCCAATTGTAATCGGTGGCGGCCATAACAACTGCTTAGGTATTTTACGTGCCCTTAGTAAGCAACATGGTAAACCAGTCAACGCTATCAACTTAGACCCTCATGCTGATTTCAGAGAGTGTGAAGGCCGTCATAGCGGCAATGGCTTTAGGTATGCGTACAGCGAAAACCACCTTGCTGACTATCATGTGATGGGGTTACACGAATTTAAAAATAACCAAGCGATTATGGATGCCCTGACAAACGCAAACTTCACGTTTGATAGTTACCAAGACATTCAAGTACGTCGCAAAGTCGATTTATCTTCGGCATGTAAACACGCATTAGCTCAGTTTGATAATGCGCCACTTGGAGTCGAAGTCGACCTAGACAGCATCTCATTAATGCCGGTTAGTGCATACACCAATTGTGGCTTCAGTGTGAGTGATGCCGAACACTTTGTGCATTTAGCTGCCAGCCAAACAACAGCTCGCTACCTCCACTTATGCGAAGGCGCCCCGTCGCAACACCCAGTTGGCTTAGAAGCAGGCATGAATGACGCAGGCCAAATAATCACCGCCCTAGTGAATGCGTATTTGCAAGCGAGAGAGGCAAGTTAGAAAGAAGCGAGAAACGAGGTTACGACTGATTTTTGTGGGGTGGGTTGAACGTAGCGATACTCAACACATAGAAGCGGTCAGCTCTGTGCCTTCAGCGATCAGACGCGCGAAACAAGTTTCACGCCTACCTGTAGCAGCGGCTTTATGCCGCGCCCCTTAAACTGGAAGCAAGATTCGAGACAAAGCGCGATGGAACGACTGTTTTTTGGGGAGGTCGGCTCGAACGAAGCGATACTCAACACATAGAAGCGGTCAGCTTTCAGCCTTCAGCTGTCAGACGCGCGAAACAAGTTTCACGCCTACCTGTAGCAGCGGCTTTATGCCGCGACTCTTATGGGCAGTAAGGTTCGAGATAAAACGCGATGTAACGAGTCAAGCAACTCACTAACTTCCAATCTGATAGCTGACGGCTGACGGCTGACGGCTTTAACTTACCCCTGATGCTCTAACCGCCATTGTTTTAACCACGACATCATGCCTACGCTGCTAAGCGGGTAATTAAAGTAATAACCCTGGGCGGCGTAGGTGTTCAACGACTTAACAAATTTAAGTTGCTCTAGTGTTTCTACCCCTTCACAAATCACCTTGGCATTATTTTGATTATGCATATCCACCATGCCAGAGACTAGGCTACGAACTTGGCTTTGATGGGCAAAATCAGCGGTTAGCGAAGCCGCTACTTTAATATACTCAACATTAAGATTAGGCAGCTTAGCAAGCCAAATAGGCGTATCGCCAAAGCCATCGATACACAGCTTAATACCAATACTATTTAGCCTTGCGACCATGGCTTTACCTTGGTCGTCTAGGCTCATAAATAGATCGAGCGGGCATTCTATGATTAAATCACCCGGCTCTAAGCGGTGCTCAGTCATAATGCGGTCAACAAATTCAATGAACTCTTCGTGCAGCATTTCTGGACCAAACACGTTAATACTAAGTGGCAGTTCAATGCCTTCCATACGCAGTGCCATAGCAAGCTCAGCAGCACGTTCAATAACATATGCTGCCACAGGGTAACTTAGGCCTGCGACACGAATATCATCAATGAATTTGTTCGCCGAAAGAATGCCTTGTTTTGGATGCTGCCAACGTAGCAGCAATTCTAAAAACTCAATTTGCTCGTCGCTATTACGAATAACCGGCTGAAAATAAAGCTCAAGTTCGCTGGCAAAATCTAAGTGAGCTAATTCGCGTAGGCGTGCCTGTTGCTCTAGTTGCTCAATCATCATTTGTGGGTGATAAGGCACAATTTCTCGCTCTGGGTTTGAATCAAGGGCAAGGTTGGCAAATGAAATTAGGTTCTCGAAGCTGTATTCAGGTTCGTCACAGTTCACGTAACTGGCGCGTACTTTAACTTCAATCGTACAATTAGCAACGTTGAATGGCTTTAATGTGACTTGCCTAATTTGGCTGATCAGCTGCTCATGAAGGTGTTTTTGCTCTTCGAGTGAGCAAATAAAGGCAAAGTTTAAGCCCCCTAAATGCGCCAGTTTTTCAGTATTTGCGGTGTTACCTGTCATACTCAGCACAGCATCAACACTGAGTTGCTGTTTAATACGTGTGGCCGATTGCGCTAATAATAAATCACCAAAGTCACGACCAATATGCTGGTTAACATCGTTAAAGCCTTCAAGGCGGATCATCACTAATGCACAATTTGCCGAATGCTCTTCAGCCCATGCAACAAAGCTATTTCTGAGCGCATTACGGTCTGGTAAACCAGTCAGTGGAGCAGCATCTAAATCATCGTTATGGAGCGGTTCTACTTCAACCTGCTCATCTTCTTCGGGCTCTTCGTAATTAAAAAATCCTGAGATAGATAAAATAACTACCGAGAAAACAAGCCAATATAAGGCTGTATCGAGTAATAGGTGGGCAGAGTATAAAACCGCAAACGAAATAGCGGCAGAGACACTCAATATTATGGCAAACCAATTGGTGGTGCGAAATGCTTGCCATAAATGAAAGCATAAAGCTAAAGCAAGTAAGATCACCAGCCAAGGTAATCCTAAGCTTAAAATAGCTAAACCTAGTACGCCATTAACGACTAGGCTTAGTCTTAAAATAGGGTTTTGGGTTACGCATAGGGCACAGATCATTGCCATAAAAACGCTACCAGCTAAAAACACTGGCACTACATCACTTGTTAAATTTACGAGTTGCGTGCTACTACTCGCTAAACTAAAAATCAATGACATGTAATCCAAACTGCGTAATAAAACTTATCTAACTAAGTCTACCCAAAATCCACAGATTTAACAGTTTATTTACGCCGAATTGGTAACTTAATTGTGCTGGGTGGGATATTTGCCAATGAGCAATATCAGCCCGAGCCCCCACTTTTAACACACCACGATCGTCAAGACCTAACGCACCCGCGGCGTTTCGTGTTACGCCAGCTAATGCTTGCTCTGGTGTCATACGGAAAATAGTGCACGCCATATTCATCATTAAGTGCAATGAACATAATGGTGAAGTTCCAGGGTTGAAGTCGGTTGAAATGGCGATCGGAACTTGGTACTGCTGGAGTAGTTCAATTGGCGGATACTTTGTTTCGCGTAAAAAGTAAAATGCACCTGGTAACAATACCGCCGCAGTGCCCGCTTTGGCCATTGCTTGAATGCCAGCTTCATCTAAGTGTTCAATATGATCTGCCGATAAGCCATTAAATTCTGCAACAAGCTCTGCGCCATGTTGATTAGATAGCTGCTCAGCGTGCAACTTAACCGGTAAGTTGTGCTTTTTAGCCGCTTCAAAAACGCGACGAGTTTGCTCGTTGCTAAAGCCTACGTTTTCACAAAAAGCATCAACGGCATCAGCTAAATCAGCTTCAACAACACGGTCAAGCATCTCACCGCAAACAAGCTCTATGTACTCATCACTACGGCCTTTATATTCAGGCGGTAATGCATGCGCACCTAAAAACGTGGTTTTAACATCAACCGGGTGATTTTCACCGAGTAAACGAGCTACTTCGAGTAGTTTAATTTCATTTTCGCAATCAAGACCATAGCCAGATTTAACCTCGACAGTTGTCACGCCTTCTGCGTATAACGCATTTAAGCGCTCTTTAGCACTAACAAACAATGTTTCGTGGTCGGCTTCGCGGGTTGCACGTACGGTGCTTGCAATACCGCCACCGTTTGCAGAGATTTGTTCGTAGCTAACACCTTGCAAACGCTGCTCGAACTCTTCTGCGCGGCTACCGGCAAACACTAAGTGAGTGTGACAATCAATCAACCCTGGTGTTAACCACTGCCCTTTAGCAGAGACAGTTGGCGTTGCTAACGCGTCAAATTTAGGTAAATCGGTTTGTGCACCTAACCAGGCAATTTTGCCATCTTTAACGGCAATCGCTGCATTTTCAATGGCGCCGTATGGTGCATCAACAGCAGGATCCATTGTGGCGATATTGGCATCTGTGATCAGTAAATCCCAGAGCGCTTGATCATTGTTGGTTGTGTGCATTTTTCACCTATCTTGATGCTTGCTAAAGGCTCAGTATGAGCCTAAATTTAAATTTGCTTAAAGTTTATCAACTCATCTTGTATATACAAGGAAATTATGTCACCCTGTAACATATTGTTAACTTATAAATAAACTTTTCATAATGAGCGTCCCTAAGTTTGCGCAAATAAAAGAATTCATTCTGGAAAATATTCAATCGGGAGAATGGCAAGAAAACGACCGTGTCCCTTCAGAGAACGAACTCACCAGTCAATTTCAAGTTAGCCGCATGACAGCTAGGCGTGCACTCAGTGAGTTAACCGATGCCGGTATTTTAACCCGCAGCCAAGGCCAAGGTACTTTTGTTGCCAGCTTCAAATCACAATCATCGTTGCTAGAAATAAAAAACATTGCCGATGAAGTTAAAGCGCGAAACAGCAATTACAGTTGTACGATTTTAGTGATGGAATCTATCAGCGCTATTGCCCCAATCGCGATTGCTTTGGGTGTCGAAGTCGACAGCCATGTTTATCGAAGTGTAATTGTGCACAATGAAAACGAGCACCCACTGCAAGTTGAAGAACGCTTTGTGAACCCCGCTCTTGCTAAAGACTACTTACAACAAGATTTTCACAGCCTAACACCCCATGAATACTTATCTCAAAACGCCCCGCTTACCGAGGCTCGCCACACGGTTGAAGCGATTATGCCCAATCAAGAAATGTGCGAATGGCTCAATCTTTACAACGAAGAGCCATGTTTACAAGTGATCCGCCGAACATGGTCATCGCAAGGTATTGTAAGCTTTGCGCGCTTAGTCTCACCGGGCAGTAAATATCGACTAGGCGGCCACCTTACTTTTAAAAAGTAGCTAAATAGGCGCTTGATAACGAAAACTCAGTGACTCAATCGCCGAGCCATCAATGATACGCTCGCCTTTATCATGGCTAGTAAAGGTCGGTGGCTGATTGCCCTGCTCAGCACATTTTTGTTGGTAATAATCTACTTTTTTAGGATGCGCCGGATTGACCACATTATAAATGCTGCTAGCACTAGACCAATTTTCGAGTACTGAACAAATCGCCGCTATCACATCTTGCTGCTGTACCATGTTTACCACTTGCTGACTTGAGCTAGACAGCTCTTTACCTGCAACAAACTTACCTGGGTCGCGCCCAGGACCAACAAGGCCCGCTAAACGCAATACTTTACCACCGGCATTTAGCACTAACTGCTCAGCATCAAATAGCAGTTGCTGGCGCGCTGATTGGCAATTAATTGCTGTACTTTCGCCATAATGACCATTATCAGCTGGGTAAACACCCGTCGAAGAACATAAAATAAAGCCTTTGCAATTTAGTTGCTTGGCAAGCTCAAGCCCTGCTTGCAAAGTGGCTAAATAATTACTTTCTGAACTACGACTACGCGGTGGAATTGCACATACCCACCATGCATCTCCAAGTGAAACATCATGTTTAAGTACATCGCCTTCAAGCGCAAACTGCCGCTGAAAGTCATGTTCGTGCTCGCTACTACGGTGTGTGCCTTGCACTTGCCACGCTAATTCTTTTGCCTCAACACAAAGCGCACTACCAAGCCAACCTGCACCTAAAACGACCAGTTTATTATTTTCAGAACTCATTTATCCAACTACCTCTTAGAAATTATTATTAACGTTCGCTTAACGGTGTAGCGATTTGGGTGCAAATATGATTAGATAGATAACTCTACCCGATAATAAAAACACGTGCATCTATGTTAAATAACCTCTCTTTACGTAAAAAAATATTACTACTCATCGGCGGGACGATAAGTGTACTACTGATCATCGCGTCTAGTTTTTTTGTTAGCCATATTGCTGACCTATCGCGCCAAGCTATTCAACGCGAAGCCGACAGCTATTTACAGAGTGAGCGACTTTCAATGCAAGGTTACTTTGCCAAATACGGTAAAGTGGTACAAACCTTCATTACAAATCCGCATTTAGTGAATTGGTTCGACAATTGGACTGAACGTGACCAAAGTCTTGATAACCAACCTGGATACGACAGCGTTAATCAAGATTTTGTGCGTATCAGTGGCAACGATGACAACATCTTATCAGCCTTCTTTGCATCAGCAACAACAGGTGAGTATTTCAAAGAAAACGAGCGCACAGCCACTTATAATGGCCAACCATATTACGCTTACAAACGCGGTTGGTGGCAAGATGCCTTAAAAATTAATAAGTTGTATGTTGGTCCTATTTCTGTGGATTTAACCACAGGTAATGCCTCTGCAGTTGTACAACAGCCTGTTTATAACAAACAAAATAAACTTGTTGGTTTTGGTGGTGTTGATTTACAGCTAAACAACATCAACGACATGGTTGAAGAAATTCGCTTTAATGGCCAAGGCTTTGGTTTCTTACTTGATGGTAACCAAAAGGTTGTGCACTTATCTAAGCGCACTGGCCACAAGCTATCTGTGACTGACGAAGGTCCGAATGGCAAAGAAGGCTTAGATGCCCTCGAAAAACAATTTAGCGACACATCAGGCTTTAGCGAATTAAACCGCGCGATGAAAAGCCAAAAAGATGGCAGCAGCTTCGTTACATTCAAAGGTGAGCAATATTACGTTGTATACAACCGCCTTGAGCTAGAAACCCCTTATCTTGATTGGTACGTGGGTATTTTAATTCCGACCAGTATGATTGATGAACCAGTAAATGATGCGGTGATGACAACCACAACCTCAGTGATCATCATTCTTGCGATTATCATTGCGATGATCTTCTGGGCCACGCAAATGATCACCAAGCCGCTGACTAAGCTAACTTACATCATGCGTGATATCGCATCAGGTGATGGCGATTTAACACAAAAAATCGAAATCAAGAGTAATGATGAAGTGGGCCAGCTTGCTCATCACATGAATACCTTCATCGATAAACTTCGTGCAATGATGCTTAATACTGCTGCGCAGGCTGAGCAACTAAGCCAAGCTGCGAGCCAGTTAAAAATTGTATCGCAAAAAACCAACGATGAAATTCAGCAAGAAAAGCAGCAAGTTGATAGTGTAAGTGCGGCAGTAACCGAAATGGCGTCTACAGTGATGGAAATCTCGCGTAATGCCCAGCACACCAATAATGCCGCTGAAGAAGTGCAAACCATTACCGTTGACGGTACGAAACGTTCTACTCAAGCTCAGTCAGTGATGACCGCCCTTGCAAGCCATATTGGTGAAGCGTCTAAAGTGGTTGCGGGTCTTGAACAAGAAAGTGGCAATATCGGTGCGGTAGTTGATGTTATCAACTCGATTGCAGAGCAAACTAACTTACTAGCACTGAACGCAGCAATTGAAGCAGCCCGTGCTGGCGAGCAAGGTCGAGGCTTTGCTGTTGTTGCTGATGAAGTTCGTTCATTGGCAAGCAGAACGCAAGAGTCTACGGATGATATTCGCAATATGGTCAGCCGCTTACAGCAAATTGCCCAGCAAGCGTCGACTATGATGCAACAAGGTCAAGAACGTGCTGAAGGCTCAGTTGAGCAAACACAAATTGTATTGCAAGCTCTACAAGATATCGCGCAATCAGTGACAAATGTGCAAGATCAAAGTCATCAAATTGCGACTTCGACTGAGCAGCAAACTGTGGTTGCAGAAGATATTAACAATAGCTTGGCAGCGATTAATCACTTAGTGAATAGCACTGCGGATCATGCCCATGAATTGGCGGATGAAGCACGTGATTTGAATGAATTGGCAGCCGCTTTAAATAAGACGGTGAATCAATTTAAGTTATAAAGATAAATTGCTGAAGTAGTTAAAAACCCGATGTCACCTGAAGATGACATCGGGTTTTTATCGTCAGCCTTCCCTGTTAGTCGTGGCGCAACCGCTTTCGCGTGTTCCATAAATTCGTGCCACTGTTGCTTGTTCCATAAAGCAACTCCTTTGTTGGTCAATCCTTGTGTTGGTTGCGTTTGTACTTGTTCCATATAGTCTCCTCCTTACGCTAGCTTCATCCTGTTTGGCTCCTGCCTAAGCTTATTCCTTGCTGTCATCTCCGTTCACTTTATCCATAAAGCGTTGCCATTGTGCGCTACTCCATAACGCCTTATTACTTCCTTGTTGTCCTTTGTGCGTTGTTACATTATCCATTCTGTAAACTCCTTGCGGTTTATCGTCCGTTACTCCTACAGCCCTTCCTTGCTGTGCTCCATTACCCATCCTTGTAGATTAATGCGGTGATTATCGCTTAGCGATGATATACACAGCATGAATCAAACCTGGAATGTACCCTAATAAGGTTAAAAGAATATTAATCCAGAACTGCGCACCTAAACCTACCTGTAAAAATACGCCAAGTGGTGGAATTAAAACCGATAAAATAATACGTATTAAATCCATGACTCACTCCTTGAAAAAAGCTTAGCCCAGCCAAAGCTGGGCTATATAGGGCTTGCTATTATTCAGCAACAATCGTTAATTCATCGATTACTTTGCGAACATCTTCAGCATTTTCTGCAATGCTTACCGCTAATTGCTTTTCTGCATCAGACTCAACAGTACCTTTTAGTGTTACTACACCCATGTCAGTATCAACATCGATGTCTGTACCACCAACTTCTGAGTTAAATAAATAACGTGTCGTGATTACAGTACTGATTTTTGCGTCGGTTAAGTCGCTTTCTGCTGAATCAGCTTTATCTGATTTCATGTGCTTAGCTTTCATGTTTTTAACAACAGTTAGTTTGTTATCAACAGAGCTAACACCGTCTAGGCTAAGAACTAGCTCTTCAGCAAGCTCTTTATCTAATTCGCTATCAACTTTACCTGTAAGTACAACCTTGCCATTCGTTACATCAGTGTTGATGTCAAAGTTGTTAAGGTTTGTGTTCATAAGAAGCACAGTTTCTGCCTTACCATCAATCCAAGCATCTTTACTTTCATTTTCCCAGCTGCTTGCCTGAGCTGACATGCTAGTTGCACCAATTACTAAAGCGGCAATCATAGATTTGTTAAAAGTGTTCATAATCTTCTCCTTTTGATTTAAGACACTTTTACTAATGCGACTATGATGCCAACTATTTATTTGTTTATTTTCAGAAAGTTAAACACTCATTCAGCGGCTATTTATATTCATTTAGGTAAAGATTTACAAGCTGCTCGGTAAGAAGTTCACGATGTTGCAAAAATGGCCACTTAGTTGCTGATTTTATTAATCTGTGGTTAATTTAACGAAGTTGCTTATTAGCACAAAAATTCAAACCATTGATTTATATAAAAAATAAACTTTGGCCTAAGCTTTGCTATGTAATTAATAACTAAAAAATCACCTTTAAAATCACAACAGGGAACTACCATGGCCGTTAAACTTGAAGATCGCCCAATCGATCAAGTAAAAGAAGAAGTCATTGATCAACTCATTTATAACTACAGTCATGCTGTTATTTCAGCCGAAGCATTTGAACGCCGACTAGATCAGGCAATGGCAGCCACCAGCAATGAAGTATTGGTTGAACTGGTTGCTGATTTAGATCTGAAAGCGGATATTGACTACAAATCGCATAAGCATGCGCAATTTAAACCTCACTACAGCCACAGCAACGACAACGAAAGCCTGCAGCTTCGTAGTATTTTGGGTTCAAATGAGCGCAGCGGCCAATGGGTAGTACCAAAAGAAATTCACCTAACAAACTGCTTAGGTTCAATCGAACTCGACTTTAGCGAAGCAATTTTCCAACATCAGCACGTCACCATTTACGTAAACTGTATTTTAGGTAACGACGAAATCTACGTGCCAGAACATGTAAATGTGGTATCTAAACTGTTTAGCTTTATTGGCAGCGTAGAGAATAAATCAGTCGCCTTAAATAAAGGCCAAGGCCCAACCATCACTATTGAAGGTAATGTATGGCTAGGCTCAGTCGAGATTTCAGTTAAACGTACCATGAAAGAAAAATTCATCAGCTTTGCCAACAGCCTAAAAGCCAGTTGGAAAGAGATGAATAAAGTGCAGTAAAGTTGTGAGGTGCGATTATGTTAATGTAGGTCGTCATTTATGGCGACAAGATATTGCATACGTTTCATCAATGACGCGCTAAAGCACGACCTACAAGAATGCGCGCGAAATAAATTTCACGCCTTCATCAAAGGCATCTAATCTCACAAAGAGGCCAAGAGGCGCTTCGCTGAAGAGAAAACAAAAAAGCACTATTATCACTTTCTCATTCTTTTCTCATTCACTTCTCTTTGTGCAAGTATTTTCGCGCTAAAGCACGACCTACATCAAAGGCATCTAATCTCACAAAGAGAATAAGAGGCGCTTCGCGCTACACAGAGAAAACCAAAGTATCACAAAGAGATCATGAGACGCTGCGCTGAAGAGAAAACAAAAAAGCACTATTATCACTTTCTCATTCTTTTCTCTTTGTGCAATTATTTTCGCGCGAAATAAATTTCACGCCTACATCAACGTGGGAACGGCTTTAGCCGTGAATAAAATAAAGCTGTTCGGCGTTAAAAACACCTCCTACACCGTAGGCGTCACGCTTGCTTGGCGCGTCTTATATACAACGCCATTCCATCAACCTATGCCTGACCTACAAACAACACAATTCGGCTTCAAACTGACAGCTGAAAGCTGATGGCTCCTCAAATTTCGGCACTAAAGTACCTCCTACGAGGCTGGCCTTTGGTAAAGGCCCTACAAACAACACAGCTCGGCTCTAAACTGACAGCTGAAAGCTGACGGCTCCTCAAATTTTCGGCACTAAAGTACCTCCTACGAGGTAAGCCTGTGGTAAAGGCCTACAAACAACACCACTCGGCTTCAAACTGACGGCTGAAAGCTGACAGCTCCTCATATTTTCGGCACTAAAGTACCTCCTACGAGGCTGGCCTTTGGTAAAGGCCCTACAAACAACACAGCTCGGCTCAAAACTGACGGCTGAAAGCTGACAGCTCCTCATATTTTCGGCACTAAAGTACCTCCTACGAGGCTGGCCTTTGGTAAAGACCTAAAAACAACACCGCTCTGCTCAAAACTGACAGCTCCTTCACAAGTCATTATTCCTCTCACTCGGGATATCACTAAAATACTCTACAAACTCAACTTCAAACCCTGCAGGGTCGATGAAATATGCATTTTTACGATATGGGTTTTCTGGGCCGTGTTTATCTATTTCATAACCGGCTGAAACAAGACGTTCAATTACCGCATTAATATCGTTTGTCACATAAGCAAAGTGAGCAAGGCCCACCTGGTGCCCTGCTAAATCACGGTTTTCAGCTTCACCGTTATCGCTTAATGCAAGATATTGGTGATCATCGCCAAAGTGCAGCCACTTGCGCGGTTTACCAGACCATTTGCTGTCACCTTGGCTTCGCACGCGCCAGTGCGGGAATGCGGCTTTATAAAAGTGCAGCATGGCATCAACATTACTAACAACAAGGTTTACGTGTTCTAAATACATGGTAGTTTTCCTTTTTATTTTTAAACTGCCACCAAGATAAAACCTCAAGTTAAGTTTAGGTAAAGCGCTTTTTCAAATAAAAAAGCCCCACTAAAGTGAGGCTTTTAAAAAATGATTAGTTATTTATGAATTAACTACCAGCAACCTGCATTTGTTCAATCAACACAGAGCCTGTTTGAATACCGCCGCGGCGCTCGATGTCTCCACCTAAGCCCACAACGGCCTTAAACATATCTTTTAAGTTACCAGCAATCGTGATTTCACTTACTGGGTATTGGATTTCGCCATTCTCAACCCAGAAACCTGCTGCTCCACGTGAGTAATCACCGGTTACCGTGTTCACACCTTGGCCCATAAGTTCAGTTACTAATAAACCTGTGCCCATGGTTTTTAAGAGTGCTTTTAAGTCAGCATGCGTTTGTTCTACTAGCCAGTTATGAATACCACCAGCATGACCCGTTGGTGCCATCGACAGTTTGCGTGCTGCATAGCTTGCTAATAGGTAAGTTTGCAGTTCACCGCCTTGAATAATTTCACGATCTACGGTTTTTAAACCTTCAGCATCAAACGGCGAAGACGCTAAACCTTTTAATATATGCGGGCGTTCAGAGATATTCACACAATCGCTGAATACTTTAGTACCTAAGCTATCAAGCAAGAAACTTGATTTACGATAAAGCGCACCGCCACCAATCGCCGACACTAAATGGCCGAATAATGAGTTGGCAATATCTGCTCTAAAAATTACAGGTACTTTCATAGTACCGAGCTTTTGGCTGTTAAGCTTAGCCAAGGTTTCGTTTGCTGCCTCGAGACCTACTTTTGCAGCGTCGTTTAAATCATCTTTATGACGCGCGATAGTGTAAGCCGAGTCGCGCTGCATTTGCTCGCCATCTTTACCAATCACCATCGTACTAATGCTGTGACGCGTACGAGGGTAACCTGCAATCATGCCATGGCTGTTACCATAAACACGTAAACCTTGGTGAGATGAAAAACTCGCACCATCTGAATTTACAATGCGCTCATCGGCATTCAGCGCCGCTTGTTCTGCTTGATGACAAAACTCCACACCTTGCTCAGGGCTTACTTCCCACGGGTGGTATAAATCTAAATCTTGAGGTGCAAATTCAAGTAACTCTTTATCAGCGATACCATTAAATGGGTCGTCAGAGGTGAACTTTGCAATATCAATGGCTTTTTCGACCACTGTACGTAATGTTTTCGGGTTTAAATCGGCTGTTGAAGCAGAGCCTTTGTTGTTACCCACATAAACACTGATACCTAAGCCACCATCTTGGTTAAACTCTATTGTTTCAACTTCGCCCATGCGCGTACTAACAGACAAACCTGACGTGCTCGACATCGCCGCTTCTGCAGCAGTAGCACCCAACTTTTTTGCATGCTCAAGTACTTCGCTTACCGCGTCTTTCACTTCAGAAATGTGTTGATAAATAGGATCTTTCATCTTGTGTGTCCTAGGTTCTGATATTTTTTATAGTGTAACGAATGCTAACACACTGCGAGACCTGCATCAGCTAATATTAATCATTAACTAAATGGCGTATAATAGCGAATAGTTAAGTTTACTGAATGAGCATCCTTATGGCGAAGAAGAAAAAGCCACTTATTGAAGAAGAAATTATTTACGTATCAAAAAGCGAATTAAAACGTGAAGCCATGCAATATCATGGTCTGGGTGCTGAAATTGCAAAAATGCCGAAAAAGCAACGCGATCGTTTACCACTTAATCACGAATTAAAAGAAGCCCTTGTTGTTTCTGATAAAGTAAGTGATAAGAGCGATGCTTACCGTCGTAACTTAAACTACATCGCAAAAGTACTACGTACCACAGAAAACGTTGATGAAATCCAAGCGATGATCGACATCATGCTTAACAAAAACAACCAAGCGGATGTTTTGATGAACAAAATCGAAACCCTGCGCGATGATTTGATTAAACAAGGTGACGACCTGATCAATTCAACAATTGATCAATACCCGTCTCTTGAGCGCCAAAAAATGCGCCAATTAGTGCGCAGCGCCGCAAAAGAAGTAAAAGCAGAAAAACCAGCCAAAGCTTACAAAGAGTTATTCCAGTATCTAAAAGATGCGATTATGCTTTAATTGCCTTCGCGCGAAATAAATTTCACGCCTACATCAAAGATATTTAATCGCACAAAGAGATTATGAGACGCTTCGCTTTAGAGGGAAACAAAGTATTTTTTGTTTCCTCTTTATCTTCTTGCTCACTTCTCTTTGCGCAAAACATATTTGAACCACAGAGAACACAGAGGCGCTTCGCGCTACACAGAGAAAACCAAAGTATCACAAAGAGATCATGAGACGCTGCGCTTAAGAGAAACCTCCCTTCTCTTCCTCTGTGCTCTCTATGTCCTCTGTGGTTAGAAAAAGATCTTTAACTCAAAAAGAGGTTAATAGGCGCTTCGCTGATAAGGTAAGCAAAGGATTTTTTGGTTTCCTCATTCACTTCTCTTTGTGAATAAATTTTTGCCCGACCTTCTAGCACTCGCCGCCATATCAGCAAACAAACGCAGTACAACATACACCATTGTTCGGCTCAAAACTGACGGCTGAAAGCTGACAGCTCCAAACAAAAAAGGCTCTGAGCGTTCACTCAGAGCCTTTTTTAAAATCGATAATCAATTACCAGATTTTTACACGATCTTCTGGTTTGATATACATTTTGTCGCCTTCTTTCACATCAAATGCCTGATAGAATTCTGGCATGTTTGAAAGAATACCAATTACACGGTAATGGCTTGGTGAATGAGGGTCTGTCATTAGGCGGTTACGTAACTCTTCGTCACGATATTTACGACGCCAAATTTGCGACCAACCCATGAAGAAACGCTGATCACCTGTGTAACCATCAATGATTGGCGCTTTTTCATCACCAAGTGATAACTGGTATGCCGTATAAGCAACTGTTAAGCCACCTAAGTCTCCGATGTTTTCACCTAATGTAAGCTGACCATTTACGCTTGCATCTTCAAATGGTTTGTACTCGTTATACTGAGCAACTAGCTGACCTGTGCGCTCTTCAAACTGTTTAAGGTCTGATTCGCTCCACCAGTTACGTAAGTTACCGTCACCATCGTACTTCGCGCCTTGGTCATCAAAACCGTGACCCAATTCGTGGCCGATTACCGCACCGATTGCACCGTAGTTAACAGCGTCATCAGCTTCTAGGTTGAAGAATGGCGGTTGTAAGATAGCCGCTGGGAATACGATTTCGTTGTTCACAGGGTTGTAGTAAGCGTTTACTGTTTGTGGTGTCATGTGCCACTCAGAACGGTCAACTGGCTTACCTAGTTTTGCAGTCATGTCTGCATATTCCCACTCGCTGTGGCGAATGTAGTTACCTACTAAGTCACCACCTTTAACTTCAAGTGCTGAGTAGTCTTTCCATTTATCTGGGTAACCGATTTTTGGTGTGAACTTATCAAGCTTTTCTTTAGCCGCGATTTTTGTTTCTGGGCTCATCCACTCAAGGTTTTCAATCGCAACCGCATAACCTTTGATAACGTTATCAACTAACTCTTCCATGCGCGCTTTCGCTTCAGGCGGGAAGTTTTCTTTAACGTATACTTTACCTAGAATTTCACCTAGTACACCGTTTGATGCATCAACCGCTTTTTTCCAAAGTGGAGATTGCTCTGTTACACCGCGAAGTGTTGTGCTGTAGAAATCAAAGTTAAGGTCTACTAGCTCTTTATCTAATAGGCGAGCGTAGTTGCTAACAAAATGGAACTTAAGATAGTTCTGCCACGTTGCTAAGTCTGTATCGTTGTAGATACCAGCAAATTTTTCTAGGTAGCTAGGTTGGCGAATGATTACATCTTCAGTTTTGATACCTGATGCATCAAGGTAAGCTGCAAAATCAAAGTCGCCAGTAAGTTTGTTAGCATCTGCAACGCTCATCTTGTTGTAAGATTTAGTCGCATCACGGCTTTCAACACGGCTCCACTGCGCATCAGCAATGCTTGTTTCAAGATCAATAATTGCTTTAGCCGCAGACTCTGCATCTGCTACACCGGCTTTGCTTAAGATAGCTGTTACGTATGCTTGGTAAGCTTCACGAATTTTTGTGAATTTTTCTTCATCTTTTAGGTAGTAGTCGCGATCTGGTAAACCTAAACCTGACTGATAAACATACATCGCGTTTTCACTAGAGTTTTTCGCGTCGTTGTTTACGTACCAACCAAACGGTAAGCTGCCGCCTTTAATGCGAAGTTCAGCCATTAAAGCAACAAGATCTGACTTGTTCTTAACTGCATCAACGCTTTCTAGCACTGGTGATAATGGCTTGATACCAGCCGCTTCACGACCTGCTTCGTCCATATAGCTGTTATAGAATGCAGCTAGTTTAGCTTCGTCAGAGCCTGGCTTAACGTCTTTATTTGCCGCCGCTTTTTCGAGTACTTCTTTCATCGCTTTTTGCGAATCATCGTAAAGCTGAGTGAATGAACCGTAGTTTGATTTATCACCTGGAATTTCTGTTTTCTCTAACCATTCGCCGTTTACGTGATAGTAAAAGTCATCTTGTGCGCGAACTGACTCGTCCATGTTCGCCAGTTCAATACCTGAATTTAAAGGTGCTTTTGCTTCAGTTACGGTCGCAGTTGCTGGAGCTTTAGTTTCTTGTTCTTTTTCACCACAACCAACAAGACCGAGGGCTAGTGCAATACTTGCCGCGGTAAGTGTTACTTTTTTCATGGGAGTCCCGTACTAATTATTTTTGATGTATTTATCGAAAAACTAGCAAACCTAATTAATCATTAGTTTTTCGCTTTCACCATAATAAACCTCTCAAGCGAAACAATAAAACCGAATATGTAACAATTCTTATCAAAACAAGATAAGCCGCATTTTTGAGCGATGGGAGGGGGAGATTAGCGGTAGCATTGTAGGCGCGATTTTACATCGCGAAATATTTCGATAATTCACAAAGAGGCTAAGAGGCGCTTCGCAGAAGAGAAAACAAAAAAGCATTATTATCACTTACTCATTTTCTTCTCATTCACTTCTCTTTGTGCAAAACATATTGAACCACAGAGAGCACAGAGGCGCTGCGCGCTACACAGAGAAAACCAAATTATCACAAAGAGATAAAGAGACGCTGCGCTGAAGAGAAAACAAAAAAGCATTATTATCACTTTCTCATTCTCTTCTCATTCACTTCTCTTTGTGCAAATATTTTCGCGCGAAATAAATTTCACGCCTACATCAACGTGGGAACGGCTTTAGCCGTGAATAAAATAAAGCTGTTCGGCGTTAAAAACACCTCCTACACCGTAGGCGTCACGCTTGCTTGGCGCGTCTTATATACAACGCCATTCCATCAACCTATGCCTGACCTACAAACAACACAATTCGGCTTCAAACTGACAGCTAAAAGCTGATGGCTAGTCTTTCTCTTTGTGAATATATTTTCGCGCGAAATAAATTTCACGCCTACATCAACGTGGGAACGGCTTTAGCCGTGAATAAAACAAAGCTGTTCGGCGTTAAAAACACCTCCTACACCGTAGGCGTCACGCTTGCTTGGCGCGTCTTACATACAACGCCATTCCATCAACCTAGCCTGACCTACAAGCAACACAATTCGGCTTCAAACTGACAGCTGAAAGCTGATGGCTAGCCTTTCTCTTTGTGCAAATATTTTCGCGCGAAATAAATTTCACGCCTACATCAAACGTAGGCGTCACGCTTGCTTGGCGCGTCTTACATTCAGCACCAAGTCTGCAAATTAATAAAGAGCCCGCAAACAATGCCGCTTTGGCTAAAAACTGACAGCTGACAGCTGACGGCTGTTACTGCTCGTACTTCTGTTTTATCTTTTCGATAATCTCAACATTTGCGGCTGGGAAGCTGTAATCATCAAGCTCGCTTAGTGCGACCCATTTGCCTTGTTGGCCTTCTGCGCCATGGGCCGTGCCTGTGAAATCATCAACAATGTGCACATCTAAACGTACGCATTTATCGCCATAGTCATGTTCGATAACCATCAGCTCTTCACTGCCATTTACGGTTAGGTTCACTTCTTCTAACAGCTCGCGCTGTAGCGCAGCAAATACACTTTCGTCCTGCTCTACTTTGCCGCCAGGGAATTCCCATAAGCCGCCTTGATGTTTGTCATCTGGGCGCTTACAAATAAATAATTGCTGATCTTTATAAATAACGCCAACAGCAACATGCACTACTTTTTTAGTCATTTGTTGTTTCCTTAATCATAAAAAAAGCGACGCAAGCGTCGCTTTTTATCACCGTGTTTTGGTTATTTTAATTTACCGCAACACTGCTTATATTTATTACCTGAACCACAAGGACACGGCTCATTACGGCCTACTTTAGGTTCTGCACGTTGTGTTACCACAGCGCCTTCAGGTGTTTCGCCACCAATGTGCTCAGCTTCTTCGTGTTGGTATTCACGTGGTGCATTTTCGCTACGACGATGTTGCTCTTCAACTTTCTCAACATCTTCTTCCGCGCGAACTTGTACTTTACTTAAAATACTCACAACGTCGACTTTTAAGTTCTCAAGCATTTCAGAGAACAGCTCGAAAGACTCACGCTTGTACTCTTGCTTAGGATTCTTCTGTGCGTAACCACGTAAGTGGATACCTTGACGAAGGTGGTCCATCGCTGCTAAGTGATCTTTCCAATGTTGGTCTAGGCTTTGTAGCATAATCGCTTTTTCGAATTGACGTAGTACAGACTCGCCTACCATCTCTTCTTTTTGCTTGTATGCTTGCTCAACCGCTTCTTCGATACGCTCACGAAGTTTCTCTTCGTATAGTTTGCTATCGTCAGCTAGCCATTGTGAAATTGGCAGCTCAATTAAGAAATCTTGTTTTAAGCGCTCTTCAAGGCCTGGGATATCCCACATTTCAGCTAAGCTTTGTGGTGCAATGTATTGGTCAATCGCACCGTTTAGCACATCGCCGCGAATTGCAGTGATAGTTTCTGAAATATCGCCTTCTTCAAGTAGCTCGTTACGTTGCGAGTAAACAACACGACGTTGGTCGTTTGCTACGTCATCGTACTCAAGTAATTGTTTACGAACGTCGAAGTTACGTGCTTCAACTTTACGTTGTGCGTTTTCGATTGCGCGGTTAACCCAAGGGTGCTCAATCGCTTCACCGCGTTGCATACCTAGTTTACGCATCATGTTAGTCATGCGCTCACCAGCGAAGATACGCATTAGCGCGTCGTCCATTGATAAGTAGAAACGGCTTGAACCAGCATCACCTTGACGACCAGAACGACCACGTAACTGGTTATCGATACGACGAGATTCGTGACGCTCAGTACCAATGATGTGTAGACCACCCGCTTCGATTACTGCATCGTGGCGTTTTTGCCACTCTTCTTTAATCGCTTTGATTTGTTCATCAGTTGGGTTTTCTAGCTTTTCAACTTCGCTGTTCCAGTTACCACCTAACACGATATCAGTACCACGACCGGCCATGTTAGTTGCAATAGTTACTGTGCCAGGTAAACCGGCATCGGCAACGATGTCTGCTTCTTGCGCGTGGAATTTAGCATTAAGTACGTTGTGCTTAATTTTTTCTTTACGTAAGAACTGCGATAAGTACTCAGAACTTTCGATAGAAATAGTACCAACAAGTACCGGTTGACCACGTTCTTGACAATCTTTGATATCAGCAAGGATTGCTTCGTACTTTTCTTCTTGTGTTAGGTATACAAGGTCAGCACGATCGTCACGGATCATCGGCTTGTTAGTTGGCATTACTACTGTGTCTAGACCATAGATAGACTGGAACTCAAACGCTTCTGTGTCTGCTGTACCTGTCATACCCGCTAGAGTGTCGTATAAACGGAAGTAGTTTTGGAATGTGATTGATGCCAATGTTTGGTTTTCGTTTTGAATGCGTACACCTTCTTTTGCTTCAACAGCTTGGTGTAAACCTTCTGACCAACGACGACCTTCCATTGTACGGCCTGTGTGCTCATCAACGATAATAACTTCGTTTTCTTTAACAACGTAATCAACGTCTTTTTGATAAAGCTTGTGAGCACGAAGTGCCGCATACACATGGCTTAATAATGTGATGCTTGAAGCTGAATAAAGTGAATCACCTTCTTGAATTAAGCCGCGCTCAATTAGTAATTCTTCAACTTTAATTTGGCCACGTTCAGTTAAGTGAACTTGCTTAGACTTTTCATCGATCGTGTAATCGCCGTCGCCTTCAACACCTTCTTCATCTTCTTTTTCTTGTAGCTCTAGGTCAGGCACAATTTTGTTGATTTCGATGTAAAGCTCAGAGCTGTCTTCTGCTGGGCCTGAGATAATCAGCGGCGTACGCGCTTCATCGATTAAGATTGAATCCACCTCATCCACTACAGCGTAGTAAAGTGGGCGTTGTACACGCTCTTCAATGCTAAATGCCATGTTATCGCGTAGATAATCAAAGCCAAATTCGTTATTTGTACCGTAAGTGATGTCGGCAGCGTAAGCGATTTTCTTCTGCTGTGGCATCATGCCTGGTACGTTACAGCCTACTGTTAGGCCTAAGAACTCAAATAATGGGCGGTTAGTTTCGGCGTCACGTTTTGCAAGGTAGTCGTTCACGGTAATTACGTGAACACCTTTACCTGTTAAACCACGAAGGTATGCAGGTAATGTAGCTGTTAGTGTTTTACCTTCACCGGTACGCATTTCTGC
The DNA here is from genome assembly GCF_019134595.1 of Pseudoalteromonas shioyasakiensis. NCBI lineage: Bacteria > Pseudomonadati > Pseudomonadota > Gammaproteobacteria > Alteromonadales > Pseudoalteromonadaceae > Pseudoalteromonas > Pseudoalteromonas shioyasakiensis. Next base: position 3,300,492 of record NZ_CP077770.1, read on the forward strand.
AATGCGACCTTGATGTAAAACCATACCACCTAGTAGCTGTACGTCGAAGTGACGCATGCCATTTACACGCTTAGATGCTTCACGTACCACAGCAAATGCTTCTGGTAAGATATCATCTAGGCTTTGTCCGTTATCGTAACGCTCTCTAAATTCAGCTGTTTTTGCTTTTAAATCTTCATCAGAAAGCGCTTCTAATTGCTTTTCAAGCGCATTAATTAGAGCGACCGTCTTTCTTAGGTTTTTAATAGTGCGGTCATTGCGACTACCAAAAATCTTGGTAAATAAATTAGATATCATGATAAAACCGTTACAATGTATTCTTTGTTAGCTAGTCATTAGCTAACCCACTTTCTTCAATTGATAATTAATATGCGCTTATGCTCATGATGTAGGGCATATTAATTAACAATTTATCATTACGCTGTTCAAAACACCGCTTATTTCGTGCGCTATCATACCAGAGTCTGCGCAACATCAAACCTTCTGTGTGTGAAGATATGGATTTTCAGCAAGAAAATTTAAAAATCAGCCATAATCTTTGATCTAACCCCATAAAATAGGTGAAAACAAGATTACTGAATAGATATGGCGACAATCGAAATAAAATCAAGATCAGGGGAGAAAAAAGCGAAGTAGATTAATATTCACAAAGAGGCCAAGAGGCGCTGCGCTTAAGAGGAATAAATTAAGATATTTTTTTGGATCACTCTTTCTCTTCTCATTCACTTCTCTTTGTGTAAAAAATATTTGAACCACAGAGCACACAGAGGCGCTGCGCGCTACACAGAGAAACTAATATTTACAAAGAGGTTATGGTCTCTTCCTCTGTGCTCTCTATGTCCTCTGTGGTTAGAAAAAAGATCTTCAACTCACAAAGAGGGTATGAGGCGCTGCGCTTTAGAGAAAGTAAAAAAATGAACCTGTGGTTCTCTTATTTCTTTCTCATTCACTGAAAGATCTGACGCGCGAAATAAATTTCACGCCTACATCAAACGTAGGCGTCACGCTTGCTTGGCGCGCCTATCATACAACGCGAATCATGCACATCAACACATAACCAACAGGCAATACTGGACAACTCAAAACTGACGGCTGAAAGCTGATGGCTTTAATTATTTTTTCCGCCCGTGTTGGGCTAAGCGCTCTAACTTGGCTTTTAAAGAAGGAGGGGCGTCTGCGGCGATGGCGCTGAGGTAATCGGCTGTTTGTTCGCTCATTTGACGTTTAGAAACAGGTTTTTGTTCTGGCTTATTTGTTGCTGATAAGCGCTGTGTTGCTTGTGGGTTGGCAGTAATTTTAATTTGCCCAAGCTCTACCATACCAGCAGCACGAAAATGCGAAAGCATATCCATTTTTAAGTAATTTAAACGCAGTGCAATCGGTGCCGAAACCGCTTCGATCATCAAAGTACCATCGCGGTAATTACTTACTCGGCATTTTTTTGAAAGCGTTTCACCTAAAAAGTCATCAAGAATGGTTTGTTGAGAAGACAAGCCTTGGGTTTTTCCAGCATAAGATGCCAAGCGGCCACTTAAGCCCGCCATAATATCGCCAACAGCTTTTGGCGCGTATCTATCTTTTGCCATTAATCGTCTACCTAAAAGGGTTAAACACCACACAGAGAATATACCACCAACGTAAATATGAAGCTATTAGGTTCGAGGTGCGAGGTGCGAGATGCGATTTTGTTAATGTCGTCATTTATGGCGACAAGATATTATGTACGTTTCATCAATGACGCGCTAAAGCACGACCTACAAGATAACGCGCGAAATAAATTTCACACCTACATCAAACGTAGGCGTCACGCTTGCTTGGCGCGTCTGCTATTACTCACAAAGAGACTAAGAGGCGCTTCGCTTGAGAGAAAGTAAAAAATGATCTTGTGATTCCCTCATTCTTTTCTCATTCTCTTCTCTTTGTGCAAAAAATATTTGAACCACAGAGAACACAGAGGCGCTACGCGCTACATAGAGAAAACTAAATTATCACAAAGAGATAAAGAGACCTTCGCTGAACATAAACACTATTTGAATCTCTCTTCCTCTGTGCTCTCTGTGTCCTCTGTGGTTAGAAAAAGATCTTTAATTCACAAAGAGGCCAAGAGGCGCTCTGGTTAAGAGAAAACAAAATTATCACAAAGAGATCATAAGACGCTTCGCTTGAGAGAAAGTAAAAAATGATCTTGTGATTCCCTCATTCTTTTCTCATTCTCTTCTCTTTGTGCAAAAAATATTTGAACCACAGAGAACACAGAGGCGCTACGCGCTACACAGAGAAAACCAAAGTATCACAAAGAGATCATAAGACGCTTCGCTTGAGAGAAAGTAAAAAATGATCTTGTGATTCCCTCATTCTTTTCTCATTCACTTCTCTTTGTGCAAAAAATATTTGAACCACAGAGAACACAGAGGCGCTACGCGCTACATAGAGAAAACTAAATTATCACAAAGAGATAAAGAGACCTTCGCTGAACATAAACACTATTTGAATCTCTCTTCCTCTGTGCTCTCTGTGTCCTCTGTGGTTAGAAAAAGATCTTTAATTCACAAAGAGGCCAAGAGGCGCTACGCTTTAGAGGAAATAAAAAATGATCTTGTGGTTTCCTCACTCTCTTCTCTTTGTGAATATATTTTCGCGCGAAATAAATTTCACGCCTACATCAAACGTAGGCGTCACGCTTGCTTGGCGCGTCTTAGATACAACGCCATTCCATCAACCTATGTCTGACCTACAAACAACACAATTCGGCTTTAAACTGACAGCTGAAAGCTGATGGCTATAAATTCTTTTCCTCTGTGCTCTCTGTGTCCTCTGTGGTTAGAAAAAGATCTTTAATTCACAAAGAGGCCAAGAGGCGCTCCGGTTAAGAGAAAACAAAAAAATTTTTATCACTTCCTCATTTTCTTCTCATTCACTTCTCTTCGTAAATATATTTTCGCGCGAAATAAATTTCACGCCTACATCAAAGACACCTTATCGCACAAAGAAGCTACGCTTTAGAGGAAGTAAAAAACATTATTATCACTCCCTCATTCTTTTCTCATTCTCTTCTCTTTGTGCAAAAAATATTTGAACCACAGAGAACACAGAGGCCTACGCCCTACACAGAGAAAACCAAAGTATCACAAAGAGATAAAGAGACGTTTCGCTGAACATAAACACTATTTGAATCTCTCTTCCTCTGTGCTCTCTGTGTCCTCTGTGGTTCAATCAAAATTTTCGCGCGAAATAAATTTCACGCCTACATCAAACGTAGGCGTCACGCTTGCTTGGCGCGTCTGACATACAGCGCCATTTCATCAACCTATGTCTGACCTACAAACAATACCGCTCAGCTCAAAATTTGCAGCTGATAGCTTAAAGCTCCCCTTCCTCCTGCGTGATTGTTTCTGGTACACTTTTCCTTTGTTTTTTATTTAACTTTCGCGATGACACAACACTCTCTTACTTTAATCGTATTAGCTGGCGGGCTGGGTAGCCGCTTTGGCGGAAACAAACAAATTGCCGAAATACCAGGGCTGGGCTGCACCATCATGGAACTCAGTATTCAGGATGCAGTTAAAGCAGGTGTGAGCCAAGCGGTGGTCATCATTAATAAAAAAATTCGTGCTGAATTTGAAGCAACGATTTTACCGCGCCTGCCTGAGTCGCTCGAAGTAATCCTAGTTGAGCAAGAAATTAGTGCAGTGCCCAACGGCTATGAGCATCTAGCCACTGAACGCCAAAAACCTTGGGGTACAGGTCATGCATTACTTTGCGCAAAACCCTATGTAAATAACCCTGCTATTGTCATTACCGCCGATGATTATTATGGCGAGTCTTCTTTTGCAATTATTAGTGAACACTTCAAACAGCATAGCAATTGGGCGATGGTAGGTTACCCAATAAAAGATACCCTATCCGAAGAAGGTGGCGTAAACCGTGGTGTATGCTCTGTTGATAGCCACCAGCATTTAACCGATGTGGTCGAATACCTAGACATCAAACTCAAAAATAACGTTTTAAAGGGTAACAATCCACAAAGTGAAAGGTTAAAAATAGCCGATGAAGCCCTTGGCTCAATGAGCTTTTGGGGAATAACACCGAGTTTATTTAATGACTTAGAAAAAGGCTTTACTGAGTTTTTAGAAAATACTGACAACGGTGTCATTAAAGAGTACTATTTACCCAATGAGATACAACTTGCGATTAAAGATAACCGCCAAGCTGTAACCGTTTATACTGCAAAAGAGCCATGGTATGGCGTGACCTACAAAGCTGAATTGGATGCAATAGCACACACTTTATGTCAGTTACGTCGTAAGCTAAACGATTAACCCTTGCCTCTTCTAGCAAAAAATAAGTAATGGAAAATTAATGAAGTCGAATCCTGTTGCAACTTATCTTTCTGAGCACTTTGGCTTAAGCACAGATAACGTAACGCTAAAGCCAATTGGCAATGGCCACATCAACACAACCATGTTACTTAAATCAGAAGAAAACGCCTTGGTTGTGCAAAAGTTAAATACCGATGTGTTTCCTAACCCTGAGCAGCTAGTTGAAAATGCACGACTAATTGAGCAGCACCTGAGTGAAAAACACTGCAATGGTGAGTACAGCCTCGAAATTATTCGTCATGTTCCAACTATCGAAAGTGACTTTTTAGTCGAATACGATCAAGGTGTTTGGCGTGCACTCGAATTTATTGGCGGCAGTTATAGTGAAGATGTAGTAGCAACTATCTCGCAAGCACAAACTGCAGCCAATGCATTTGGCCAATTCGCGCTGGCATTACAAGACTTTCAGGCTGAACAGCTTCATCATGTGATCCCTGATTTTCATAACTTAGCGATGCGTTTTGATGCCTTTGAAAAAGTCATCGAAAAAGACTCTGTAAACCGTGTGGCACTTTGCCAAGATGACATCGATTTTTGTTTAGCTCAGCAAGGTTTGGTTGATGAGTTAAAACAGCTTGAAGGTAACATTCCTTTAAGACCTTGTCATAACGATACAAAAATCAACAACATGCTTTTTTGCACGCAGTCAGATGATGCAAAAGCAGTCATCGACCTAGATACCTGTATGCCTGGTTATTGGTTATTTGATTTTGGTGATATGGTACGTACCTTCTGCTCACCTGAGCAAGAAGACTCTACGAACCTAAATAATGTACGCGTTCGTGAAGAGATCTTCGCCGCTATCGTTAAAGGTTATGTTGAACCACTGCAAGATGTGATCACCGACGCCGAAAAAGAAAGCTTCTGGTTAGGCACTAAAGTCATGACATTCATGATTGGCCTGCGCTTTTTAACAGACTTTATTGATGGCGATAATTACTTTGCCACTAAGCATGCAAACCACAACCTAGAACGCGCCCGCAACCAGTTTGCTCTTTATCGCGATATTCTTGAAAAAGAACATACGTTAAAAGCGATTTTAGAGATAAATAAAGCATAGGTTTTATATTCACAAAGAGGATGAGAGGCGCTTCGCTTTAGAGGGAGTACTCTTTGCTTTACTCTTTCTCTTCTCTTTTACTTCTCTTTGTGCAAATATTTTCGGCACTAAAGTACCTCCTACGAAGCAGGTCTTTGGTAAAGGCCTAACAAACAACACCTTCCGGCTCAAAACTGACAGCTGAAAGCTGATGGCTACTCTTTAAACATATTTGAACCACAGAGAACACCGAGGCGCTTCGCGCTACACAGAGAAACCAATATAAAATCTTCTTCTCTTCCTCTGTGCTCTCTATGTCCTCTGTGGTTATAAAAAGATCTTTAATTCACAAAGAGGCTAAGAGGCGCTTCGCTGAAGAAGAAGTAAAAATGATCCTGTGGTTCCCTCTTTTACTTCTCATTCTTGTCTCTTTGTGCAAATATTTTCGCGCGAAATAAATTTCACGCCTACATCAAAGTCATCTAATCGCACAAAGAGGATAAGAGGCGCTGCGCTGAAGAGAAAACAAAGAGCATTGTTATCATTCACTTCTCTTTGTGCAAAGGTTCTTTAATTCGTAGGAAGGCTTTAGCTGTGAATTACACTAAAGACTTCGGCACTAAAGTACCTACTACATTACCTAAAAACAGCACTGTGCATATCTGATTCTATAAATTGCTTCCTCTGTGCTCTCTGTGTCCTCTGTGGTTCAATCAAGCTCTTTGCGAGAAATAAATTTCACGCCTACATCAAAGACATCTAATCGCACAAATAGACCAAGAGGCACTTCGCTTAAGAGAAAACAAAAAGCATGATTATCACTTCCTCATTCTTTTCTCATTCACTTCTCTTTGTGCAAGTATTTTCGCGCTAAAGCACGACCTACATCAAAGGCATCTAATCGCATAAAGAGGATAAGAGGCGCTGCGCTTAAGAGGTAGACAATATATATTTTGGTTACCTCTTTCTCTTCTCATTCTCTTCTCTTTGTGAATATCATCTCGTTCGTTCACCTAGCATTCGCCGCAATTGCAGCGAACGAGCACCGCACTAACAAACAATACAACTCAGGCTTGCTGCTACTATAATTCAGACAAAAAAAAGCCGCTTAAAGCGGCTTTTTATTTAGGGGTTAAACCCTCAATTTTACTAACAAACTTTAATTAGCCGCCAGTTACACCCGTAGAAACATCACAAGTAAGTTGTTCAGTTTGAGACTCAGCAGTGCCATCAGCAGTGATAGTGTAAGTTTGGTCACCAATTGAACTAAGTGAACCTTTATACTTAACTGTAACTGTATACTGCTCACCAGAAACAAGGTTTGCTAAAGTGTATTGACCAGCTTCACCTGTAGAGCGCGCAACTTTCTTAGATTTGCCAGAAAGACTGTATTTAACTAGCGCACCAGATGCAGGGATAGAAACATCAGCATCGTTGCTACATTGAGCAGTTAAAGAAAGAGTCTCATCTACATACTCAACAGGCGCAGCAAGCGTCACATTTACGTCACCACATACAGGAACTTCATCAACTGAATCGTACCAAAGGTTACCTTCAACATCACGAAGAGTTACACGTGCAGTAGCGCCATCATATACACCAGGTACGTAACGAGCATTTAACGTAGAAGTGCCGCTTCGAACACGAAGAGAGCCGTAACCATCTGTAGACTCCACTCGGAAAAATAGGCCTGACGCAGGAACATCGTCACCAGATAAAAGCACTCGAATGCCTGCTGAACAATAAGTTGAGCCTTTGACTGCAGAGAAGAAAGTTAAATGGTCAGTTTCAAAGCTTGCATTGTAGAAGCTTCCATCCGCAATTAAGTCTTTAACTTCAACTTTTTGAGTTTCAGTAGTCCATACACCTGTGTCTTCATTCTGAGAAACAAGAGTTAACTCATCACCAGTAGTGAATCCTTTATCAGCTGGGATAGCCATTGAAACTGTAATAGGCTGAGAAAACTTCTTAACCTTAGTGCCATTGCTGTCAACCATTTCAACGCTTGCAACACCAACAGGAGTATAGATTGTCTCAGAATCTTCAGAGTTTAAACCATCTGGAGTGATTGCTGCACCTGCAGAAGAACTAGTATCTGCTGCTGTTACTTCCAACGTTACTGTAGAACCAGTGATTGCATCACCATTTGCATCTAACAGAGTAGTGCTAGCAGGAACTGTAACTGCAGCAGTCGCTTTGCCATCTGCAACGCCACCAGTGATTGCTTCAGCAGAAGCACCGCCAGATACAGATGCGTCAACGCTTTGGTTTGCAACACCATCAGTGCTTTGAGACACTAACGGAAGCTCTACTTGCACATCACCTTCGCTTAAGTCAGCAAGGTCAATTGAAAAAGACTTTTGTACGTAGGTATCAGCCATTACTACAGCTGTTACAGAGTCTACGTCTGCACCATCAGCTAATTGAAAAGTAAAGCTACCATCTTCAGTTTCAACAGAAGTTAGTACATTACCATCAACATCCACAAGGCTAGTACTTGCAACACCATTTTCATAAAACATGATTGTTGAAGCAACTACGTCAGAAGAAGCAGCATCAACAACGTTACCATTTACAACAGCGCCAAGCTCAGCTGGTGCTTCAGGTGGAACAACAACTTCTACAGGTGGAACAACCGGATCAGGTACGACCTCATTTTTGTCATCATCACTTGAACAGCCTGAAAGAGCAAAAACAGATGCAACAGACATTGCAAGTAGCGTTTTTTTGTTAGTAAACATAGGGAGTCCTTTTATTCCTTTTAAATTAACATTTTTTAAAATAAGGTCGTTAGTTAACCTATTGTACCTATTATTGCTAGAAGGTACTAAAACTGTTTAAAAATTAACTAAAGGTTAAATAACAATCACACAGTTTGCAACTGCTATTTTAACATCATTAAGGCTTACTTGATAATTAAATCAGCCCTAAGTAATAACTATAGCTAAAACTTGTACAATCACATAGTGATCACACTATAAAAATTGTTACCGATACTTTTTATACACTTCTTTTAATCTTGTAAGATTACTGTAAACATATTGGGTCGACATACGGCCTTGGTTAAACAGCGTATTGTCTAAATTAACTGCTCTTGCAGGCACATAAGCTTGATTAAATACTAAAGTATTTTTCGATTCACCCACTTGAGTACTCACACCGTAACGCCATGCTGGCGCACCTTTGACTTGCCCGTACTTAGATACTGCCATATCTTTTCTAGGTGAAAGCGGGATACTAAATGCAATACCCACTTTTTGTACTCGGGTATCTTCTGCATATATGGCTAAGTAGCTATCGCCAAACCAAAAACGACTTTCGACTCGAGCACCTGAATCTTCATACCAAAAGTTACCTGCTGTAGCGTGAAGAGTAATATCTTGCTCTACCCAATTATATTGGTAAGAAACAGTTTGATATTCTTTACTTGCGTTGTAATCTTCGTATTCAAAATAACCAAAATCTGCAGTCACTTTATGGCGGCCTTCAGGGCTTAACCAGCCTGTTTCGTTGCGAATACCCATAAAATCATAGCGATCTTTTAAATAACCTAATTGTGTTTGGTTATAAAAGCCCCAAGGCAGCGCGAATGTTTGGTAAAACATAGCACGATCGAAATCGCTTTCTTCACGGTAATTTCTAAATGGAGCGTTTTCTTCGTAGTCATCACTGTCGGTAACATGTACTTGGCCGCCAAGCGCAATACCTGCTCCTTTCCATAAAGGTACATCAACATCGGCTCTGAGTGCTAAAGAGTAATCCCACACACCTAACTCTGTTGCATGGCTACTAGTTATAGCTGGTGACAATGTTAAACGCGGTTTAAAGTATGGGTTGTTAGCCTTAGTAAGGCCAATCCAGGCGATACCTGCAGGCATCGCCATTGCACCCATATTCACATTTAAATCTGGGTTTGCGTTATCGGCTAAAAAGGCATTGTAGTTACCAATTGTACCAGTAACATTAAACTGCGCTATTTCGTATTTTTCGAGCTGAACATAAAACTGCGTACTTTCATTGTCGATATACTCAGCAATGCGACCAAGCACCAAACCAAGGGCATCAATATCATTTTGGTTAAATATCGCGTTTTCAAATTTAACAATTAACTGATTTTGCTTGTTATAGCCTACGAGTACATTTTCAAAGCCATCATTCGCCAAGGCACGCTTTAACGCATGAGCTTGGGTGTTCATTTGCTTTTTATTAACTTGTATCGGCGATGCTTGGTTTGCATTATAAGTAGGCTTACTGGCTTTGCTTGGCGCGTTATAAACCACCTGGCGAGTTGCATTAACCGTTGGTTTAGCAACTGTGTTAACAGTAACTGGCGCAGGCTCTAATTGTTTAATTTTCGCAGCGCGCGGGCTTAACGGTAAGCTAAAGTTAATACCCCAGTAGGTATCGTCTTCAGCAAAGTCAGAGTTACTATAAAAACGGCTAGTAAATGTTAACGAGCCTAAGTCATACAGCCATTCTTTAGGAACGGTAACACGGGCTGCAGCATTAAACGCATCTGCGTCGTGCTCTGCAAGTAAAGCAAACCACTCAAAGGGTTGCCACTCTACCCCTGCAAATGGGCCATCCATTTGGCTTGAGAGGCGGTCACTTACTGAGTAACCTGCCGAAAATCTAAAATCCCATAACTCTTTTGAAGCAACTGCGTAGTAAGTTTCGTAGTTATTTGCTGCACCACCAATATCTTTTGCGCCTACAGCAACACTAAACCAATTTTTTGGAATATAAGGTAGTTGATATTTTGCATTAAAAGAAAGGTCACGCAGTTGGCCACGCCCTTCGCTGTAGAACATATTATCATGCATTGAATTAGCAGCTATCTGACCACTTACTTCTAAGCCATCGAACAAGCCTGCAGAAAATATGTAGTTGTGGCCATCCATGTACTGAACACCACGTAAATCAAGCTGGTTATTGTAACCAATATCGATCATGCCTTTATCGAGTACACTTGCGTTTGGCGTGTTTATAAGCCCGGAATAACCAGAAAACGATTGATAAACAGTAACTTTGTCTGCAGCAAAAGTTGGGGCGCATAGCGTAGCTAACCCACCTAAAATCAAAGTGTTCGCCTTAAGCATAACTCGAATCCATGAAGAACTATTTAGAATTTTAATTAACGCCAATATAGCATTAATTAACTAAATTAGTTAGCTATTCATATCTAAAAAGTTAATACAAAGGGTAAAGTTTTTTCTTTGGCTTTTATATTTTTAAAAACGATGAAACTAGTTTAGGAACAACTATTCAATACTGTGCCTTTGAAAAAAGATCTTTAATTCACAAAGAGGCTAAGAGGCGCTGCGCTTTAGAGGGATAGTTTATTAAAAATGTTATTGAGTTTGAATTGCGTATTTGTTCTGTTGCTTCTGTGCTATCTGTGCAAAAAAACATATTGAACCACAGAGGTCACAGAGGCGCTTCGCGCTACACAGAGAAACCAAATGATCACATACAGATTACGAGACGCTGCGCTTCAGAGAAAAACAAATTAAGTAAGTTCTTGGTTTACTCTTTCTCTTCTTATTCATTTCTTGTTGTGAATAAAAAATTGAACCACAGAGAACACAGAGGCGCTTCGCGCTACACAGAGAAAAACAAACTATCACATAGAGGCTAAGAGGCGCTGCGAGTATCTTTTATTCCCTCTTTTTCTTCTCATTCACTTCTCTTTGTGCAAAAAATATATTGAACCACAGAGAACACCGAGGCGCTCCGCGCTGCACAGAGAAAGACAAATTATCACAAAGAGGCTAAGAGGCGCTGCGCTTCAGAGAAACCAGCTTGAAAGATTTATTGGTTTCCTCTTTCTGTTCTCGTTCACTTCTCTTTGTGCAAATATTTTCGAGTGAAGTAAATTTCACGCCTACGGTGTCACCTATCACCTCAGCGGCGAATATGCACATTCAACTTAAAGCTTATCTCTACGAGAAAAACACTATGAACCACAGAGTACACCGAGGCGCTTCGCGCTACACAGAGAAACCAAATGATCACATAGGATTATGAGATACTTCGCTGAAGATAAACACTATTTGAATCTCTCTTTCTTTTCCTCTGTGCTCTCTATGACCTCTGTGGTTCAAAAAGCTCTCTTGCGCGAAAATAAATTTCACGCCTACTGTATCGTATTTCTGTTTGCAACGAGTTTGATCATCTTACTTAAGGCCTAAAGCTTCCTACCCTAGACACTGCATGTAGAACTTTACTCGTTGCCGTTATAATCAATAACCTCTATGCTGAACATATGCTTCAAAAATAAGGATATTATTATGCATATAAAACACCACGGAGCAGTTAATGGTGTTACTGGATCTTGCCACCAGCTTATTATTGACGACAACAACTCAATACTTATCGACTGCGGGCTGTTTCAGGGTGAAGATAGCTACGAAGATCTCAATATCGACTTTGACATATCAACCGTAAAAGCATTAATCGTCACACACTGCCATATCGATCATGTTGGCCGCATACCCTACCTATTTGTTGCCGGGTTTAAAGGCCCTATTTATACCTCTATCGCAACCGCTAAATTATTACCCATGGTCATTGAAGATGCATTAAAAGTGGGTGTAACAAGAGATGAAGCAATCATTAGAACTTGTTTAAAAAGACTAAAACAACAAATAGTTCCCCTCGATTTCAAAAAATGGTACTCCATCCCTGTAGGTGCGGGCTTCAGCCCCGAAAAAGCAGCCTCGAGCTCCCAAAGCCAAGAAGCTTTATTTAAAATCCGCCTACAACGTGCTGGCCACATTCTTGGCTCTGCCTATGTAGAGATTGAACTTGGCAAAAAGCCAAATAACCACAGAGTTGTATTTTCAGGTGATTTAGGTGCGCCTTATACACCGTTATTACCTTCACCTAAACCGCCCTACCGCGCAGATACACTTGTGATTGAATCTACCTATGGTGATAAAACCCATGATGGCCGTAAGACACGGGTTAAAGTATTAAAAAATATTATAGAGCGAGCTGTTGCAGATAATGGCGTGATGCTTATTCCTGCATTCAGTATTGGCCGTACGCAAGAGCTACTTTATGAGCTAGAGCAAATAATTTACTCAGCTCGTAAAAATTCAATGTGGCATAAGCTACAAGTAATTGTAGACTCGCCAATGGCGGCTAACTTCACTGCCGAGTACCAACACTTTAAAACCTTGTGGGATAACGAGGCCAAAAGAAGAATTAAGCAAGGTAGGCACCCGTTAGACTTTAGCCAGCTGCATACTATTGATACTCATCAAGAACACATGGCACTCATTAACTTTTTAAGTTCAAGGCAACAACCAGCAATAATCATTGCAGCCAGTGGTATGTGCACCGGCGGCAGAATCGTTAATTACCTTGAGAGGTTTTTACCCGACAAAACAACCGATATCATTTTTGTGGGTTATCAAGGTAAAGGCACGTTAGGGCGTGATATTCAAACCTATGGACCAAAAGGCGGTTACGTTTATATTAATAACGAAAAGGTTTATATAAACGCTGCAATACATACCATCAGTGGCTACAGCGCCCATGCAGATCAAAAGGGATTAATTAGGTTTGTAAAGGGTATGAAAAAGAAGCCGAAGTTGATCAAAATAGTTCACGGCGATGACGAAGCCAAAGCAACCCTAGCTAAAAAATACCAAGCCCTACTCGGCGATAAAACAAAGGTTGAAATAGCTAGCTAGATTGATCTTCATATACTACGTTGAACCACTGAGTACACGGAGGCACTGCGCACTACACAGAGAAAACCAAAATTAATTATTCGAAATTTAATCTAGAGAGCTAACTGTAGCGCCAATGATGCAATCGGCTTAAATGCTTTTTGAACCACAGAGAACACAGAGGCACTGCGCACTACACAGAGAAAACCAAAATTAATTATTGAAATTTAATCTAGAGAGCTATCTGTAGCAACTGTGGTGTAATCGCCTTAAATAATTTTGAACCACAGAGTACATAGAGGCACTACGTGCTACACAGAGAAAACTAAAGTTAATTATTCGAGATTTAATCTAGAGAGCTATCTGTAGCAACTGTGGTGTAATCGCCTTAAATAATTTTGAACCACAGAGTACATAGAGGCACTGCGTGCTGCACAGAGAAAACCAAAATTAATTATTGAAATTTAATCTAGAGAGCTATCTGTAGCAACTGTGGTGTAATCGCCTTTAATAATTTTGAACCACAGAGAGCACAGAGGCGCTTCGCGCTATACAGAGAAAACAAAAGTTAATTATTCGAAATTTAATCAAGGGAGCTAACCGTAGCGCCTATGATGTAATTAAGTGTTAATAATTTTGAACCACAGAGAGCACAGAGGCACTGCGCGCTACACAGAGAAAACCAGGTTAATAATTAGAAGTTTAATCAAGGGAACTAACTGTAGCGCCTATGATGTAATTAAGTTTGAATAATTTTGAACTACAAAGAGCATAGAGGCGCTTCGCTTTAGAGGAAACAACTCTGAGTAAGCAGGCGCTTGACCTTAATACATCAGTGGCTCCAATTAGTTTTCAAGCTAAGAGAAATACTAAACTTGAATTCGCTTAACACCATCTACCAGCCTAGTAACATTAAAGTTAATCAGCAAGCCTGTTTTGATACCTGTTAATTTTAGATATGTAATTAACTGTGCTGTGTGTATTGGTAAAAGCTTATCGACTGCTTTTAATTCTATAATTAACTCCCTTGGAAGTAGTATATCGAGTCGATACCCTGCATCTAAAGATAAATTCTTGTATAAAATAGGTAATTCAACCTGATTAAAAGGAGAAAGTTCAGCTTGCTTTAGCTCATATACCAAACAACTTTCATAAGTAGACTCTAATAAACCAGGCCCAAGTTGTTTATGTACTTCAATCGCGCACTCAATTACTTTACGGGTAATGATGTCAGTTTCCATATAGCCATCCTTGCTAATATTGAACATTAAAAAGCAGTTTATAATTTAAGAATAGCTTAAATTATCTTAATAAAACGAAAAATACTTTTTGAACCACAGAGTACACAGAGGCGCTGCGCGCTACATAGAGAAATAAAATATTAAACAGTAGGCGTCACGCTTGCTTGGCGTGCCTTATATACAACGCCATTCAATCAACCAATATCTGACCCACAAAAAACACTATGAACCACAGAGTACACAGAGGCGCTTCGCGCTACACAGAGAAATAAAATATTAAACAGTAGGCGTCACGCTTGCTTGGCGCGCCTTACATACAATGCCATTCAATCAACCAATATCTGACCCACAAAAAACACTATGAACCACAGAGTACACAGAGGCACTGCGCGCTACACAGAGAAATAAAATATTAAACAGTAGTCGTCACGCTTACTTGGCGCGCCTTACATACAATGCCATTCAATCAACCAATATCTGACCCACAAAAAACACTATGAACCACAGAGTACACAGAGGCACTGCGCGCTACACAGAGAAATAAAATATTAAACAGTAGGCGTCACGCTTGCTTGGCGCGCCTTACATACAATGCCATTCAATCAACCAATATCTGACCCACAAAAAACACTATGAACCACAGAGTACACAGAGGCACTGCGCGCTACACAGAGAAATAAAATATTAAACAGTAGTCGTCACGCTTACTTGGCGCGCCTTACATACAATGCCATTCAATCAACCAATATCTGACCCACAAAAAACACTATGAACCACAGAGTACACAGAGGCGCTTCGCGCTACACAGAGAAATAAAATATTAAACAGTAGGCGTCACGCTTGCTTGGCGCGCCTTACATACAATGCCATTCAATCAACCAATATCTGACCCACAAAAAACACTATGAACCACAGAGTACACCGAGGCGCTTCTCGCTACATAGAGAAACCAAATGACCACATAGAGATTGTGAGACGCTGCGCTGAAGAGAAATACTATTTTGAAACTCTCTTTCTCTTCCTCTGTGCTCTCTATGACCTCTGTGGTTCAATCAAGATCTTCGCGCGAAATAAATTTCACGCCTACGGTGTCGCCTATCACCTCAGTGACCAATATGCATGCTCACATTAACACTCACGGCGAGCTTTTCTCTTTGTATAAAAACACTTTTAGCCACAGAGCGCACAGAGGCGCTTCGCGCTTCATAGAGAAAATTAAATTAATTCTAAAACTCATAAAACACCGGGCTGAAGATAAAGCACCTTGTACCTCTTTCTCTTCCTCTGTGCTCTCTGTGCCCTCTGTGGTTCAAAGCTCTTAAAATTTTGGTATCCAAAACATCCCACAAACTAACATAACACTACCAAACAGCTCTTTCTGAGTTTTTAGTCTTGCCGTATTTACCTCTGTGTTCTCTGTGTCCTCTGTGGTTCAAAAGAGATCTTACGTGCATAATAAATTTCAGACCTACGGTATCAAATATCACTTTAGTAAAGAGTCTACACATTCACCTTAAGTCTATTAATTATCTCAATCTGTAATCCTCGCCCCTTTGTGTTTAAAATTCTATCTAATAAACAAAAACGCCTACACAATGTGTAGGCGTTTAGATATATCAGAAACTGACAAAGAGATTAAACCGCTTTTAAATGACTCACTTTTGGCTCAACCATTTCACTTAAAAACTCAGAGAACTCTGCGCCTAGATTATCATCGCGCATACTGTATTCTACAATTGCTTTTAAATAACCAAGCTTATCACCACAGTCATGTGCTCTGCCACTCATGTGGAAAGCCTCAACAACTTCAGTTTTCATCAGCTCATCAATCGCATCGGTTAATTGAATTTCGCCACCAGCGCCCGCAGGTGTTTTAGCAAGTAACGGCCAAATAGCTTTTGATAACACATAACGGCCAACAACCGCTAAATTAGAAGGTGCTTCTTCAGCCTTTGGTTTTTCAACCATGGTTTTAATTGGCGCACTTTCGCCTGCTTTAATTTTTACACCACCAATATCTGCAATACCATATTTGTGCACACTTTCTTGCGGAACAGGTTCCAGCATAATTTGGCTTGCTTTAACGTCTTTAAAGCGCTTAATCATAGCGGCAATGTTCTCGTTTTTTTGGTCAGCAGTGTAACTATCTAAAATAACATCAGGCAGTACAACAACAAAATCGTCATCACCGACTATTGGCTTTGCGCACATAACTGCGTGACCTAAGCCCATAGCTTCGCCTTGACGAACATGCATAATGGTTACATCAGGTGGGCAGATAGAACGAACTTCTTCTAGCAGTGTTCGCTTTACACGTTTTTCGAGTGTAGCCTCTAGCTCAAAGCTAGTATCAAAGTGATTTTCAATAGCGTTTTTTGAGCTATGAGTTACTAATACAATCTCTTTAATACCGGCAGCTACACACTCGTTTACGATGTATTGAATAAGTGGTTTATCAACTAACGGCAGCATTTCTTTAGGAATTGCTTTGGTCATTGGAAGCATACGGGTACCAAGGCCCGCAACTGGGATCACTGCTTTCATATTAAGTCCCTTATCTAATAATTTAATCTACAATAATACCAAACTAACAGTACCAATGTAGATACAAGCTGAATGGTTTTTTATTTTATTTTTCGTTAATACCAATGTTCACGAAGAGGTTATGAGACAGAAATACTAGTTGAATCCCTCCTTCTCTTCCTCTGTGCTCTCTGTGACCTCTATGGTTCAATCAAGATCTTCACGCAAAATAAATTTCACGCCTACAGTGTCGTCTATCAGCTCAGCAGCGAATATGTGCGCTCACATTAACACTCACGGCTAGCTTTTCTTTTTGTGTAAAAACACATTTGAACCACAGAGTACACCGAGGCGCTTCGCGCTACACAGAGAAACCAAATGATCACATAGAGATTATGAGACGCTGCGCTGAAGAGAAACACTATTTGAATCTCTCCTTCTCTTCCTCTATGTTCTCTGTGACCTCTGTGGTTCAATCAAGCTCTTCACGCGAAATAAATTTCACGCCTACATCAAAGGCAATAATTGCACAAAGAGGCTAAGAGGCGCTTCGCTGAAGAGAAACACTAATTTAAATCCCTCCTTCTCTTCCTCTGTGCTCTCTATGACCTCTGTGGTTCAATCAAGATCTTCACGCGAAATAAATTTCACGCCTACAGTGTCGTCTATCAGCTCAGCAGCGAATATGTGCGCTCACATTAACACTCACGGCTAGCTTTTCTTTTTGTGTAAAAACACATTTGAACCACAGAGTACACCGAGGCGCTTCGCGCTACACAGAGAAACCAAATGATCACATAGAGATTATGAGACGCTGCGCTAAAGAGAAATACTATTTAAATACCTCCTTCTCTACCTCCGTGATCTCAGTGCCCTCTGTGGTTAGAAAAGGTCTTTAATTCACAAAGTGGCTAAGAGATGCTTCGCTAAAAAGGAAGTATCTTTTGGTTTCCTCTTTCTCTTCTCGTTCACTTCTCTTTGTGCAATTACTTTCGCGCGAAATTGTTGTGGTCAACAAATAAATTTCACGCCTACGGTGCTGCTTATCACCTCAGCATAGAAAAAGCACATTAGACTTATAGCTTCTATGCTTTGCTCTTTCAGCCCCTAGAAATTCACAAGAGTTTATTGTTTGTTATAAAACTCTTTATACCAACTGATAAGCTCAGCTACACCTTGCTTAACACCTACAGCAGGTTTGTAACCTGTAGCTTTGTATAAGTCTTGGGTATCTGCATACGTTTTATAAACGTCACCAGCCTGCATTTCACGAAAGTTTTTCTTAGCTTCAATACCTAATTCGCTTTCAATAGCACTAATAAAGTCCATTAGGTTAATTGGGCTACCATGGCCAATGTTGTACACCTTAAACGGGGCAGAACTTGTTGCCGGTGAACCGGTTTCAACTTTCCAGTTATCATCACGTTCAGGTACTACATCAGCGGCACGTACAACTCCTTCAACGATATCGTCAATGAAGGTGAAGTCACGCCACATATCGCCATTGTTATTAATATCGATCGTATCGCCGTCGAGGATCTTTTTAGTAAAAATATAAGGCGCCATATCTGGGCGACCCCATGGGCCATAAACCGTAAAAAAACGTAAGCCTGTTGTTGGCAAGTTATACAAATGCGAGTAACTATGAGCCATTAGCTCATTAGCTTTTTTAGTAGCTGCATAAAACGAAACCGGGTGATCAACACTGTCGGTTGTTTCGAATGGAGTTTTTTCGTTTAAGCCATAAACAGAGCTCGACGAAGCATAAACTAAATGCGCAACCTTATTGTGACGACACCCTTCAAGTACATTTAAATGACCAACAAGGTTTGAATCTGCATAAGCGTCTGGATTTTCAATTGAATAACGCACGCCAGCTTGTGCTGCTAAATGAATAACACGATCAAATTGCTCATTTTTGAAAAGTTCAGCCATTGCAGTACGCTCTGCAATATCAAGTTTAACAAAACTAAAGTTGCTGTTATCTTTAATTAGCTCAAGGCGGGCAAGTTTTAAATTTACATCGTAATAGTCGTTTAGGTTATCAATACCAACAACTGTATGGCCTTGCGCTAGTAGCTTTTGGCAAGTAGCTGCGCCAATAAAACCCGCAGCTCCGGTTACTAAATATTTCATTTTATTCCTACTTTTTTAGAGCCCGAAGGCCGCCAATTCTTTTGACTTAATTAAAGCTTTAATGCTCTTACTTTGAACCACAGAGTACACCAAGGCGCAACGCGCTACACAGAGAAACTAAATGTTCGCAAAGAGATAAAGAGACGCTGCGCTTTAAATAAAAAGCTTAAATACCTCCTTCTCAACCTCTATGCTCTCTATGCCCTCTGTGGTTTTAATTAGGTTAAAGATAGAAAAACACTATGAACCACAGAGCACACAGAGGCGCTGCGCTTCAGAGAAAACAAAAAGCTTTATTATCACTTCCTCGTTCTTTTCTCGTTTACTTATCTTTGTTCAAAGGTTCTTTAATTCGTAGGAACGGCTTTAGCTGTGAATTACACTAAAGACTTCGGCACTAAAGTACCTCCTACATTACCTAAAAACAGCACTGTGCATATCTGATTCTATAAATTACTTCCTCTGTGCTCTCAGTGTCCTCTGTGGTTCAATCAAGCTCTTTGCGAGAAATAAATTTCACGCCTACATTAAATACAACTAATCGCACAAAGAGGCTAAGAGACGCTGCGCTTTAGAGGAAATAAAAAATGATCTTGTGGTTTCCTCATTCTCTTCTCATTCACTTCTCTTTGTGAATAAATTTTCGTGCGAAGTAAATTTCATACCTACGATGCCACCAATCACCTCAGCGGCGAATATGCACATTCAGCTCAAAACTGACAGCTGAAAGCTGAAAGCTGACAGCTAATTCGCATTAATCACTTCCAAACAAATCGCGGGTATAAACCTTATCTGCTACATCTTGTAACTCTTCGGCCATGCGGTTAGACACAATTACATCAGAGATACTTTTAAGCTCATCAAGGTTTTTAATTACACGCGAATTAAAGAATGCTTCGCCTTCAAAGGTTGGCTCGTAAACCACTACTTCAATACCTTTAGCTTTAATGCGTTTCATAATGCCTTGAATAGCCGACGCCCTAAAATTATCAGAGCCAGATTTCATCACTAAACGATAAATACCCACCACTTTAGGTTTACGATTAATAATGGAGTTAGCAATAAAATCTTTACGAGTCGTATTGGCATCTACAATCGCACGGATCATATTGTTCGGCACATCTTGGTAGTTAGCTAATAGCTGCTTGGTATCTTTAGGTAAACAGTAACCACCATAACCAAACGATGGGTTGTTATAGTGTTTACCAATACGTGGGTCTAGGCCTACACCTTCAATAATCTGTTTTGCATCTAAACCATGGCTTTCGGCGTAGCTGTCTAACTCGTTAAAGTAAGCTACACGCATTGCTAGGTAAGTGTTCGAAAATAACTTAATCGCCTCAGCTTCGGTTGAGTCAGTAAATAATACTTCGATATCTGTTTTTACAGCGCCCTCTGCCAATAAATTTGCAAACACTTTCGCGCGCTCACTTTGTTCACCCACAATAATACGTGATGGGTGTAAGTTATCGTATAGCGCTTTACCTTCACGTAAAAACTCAGGCGAAAAAATAATATTATCAGTACCAAACTGCTCTTTTACTGATTTGGTATAACCCACTGGCACTGTTGACTTAATGATCATGGTAGCGGTTGGGTTTATAGCTAACACGTCGCTAATTACCGACTCCACCGAGCGAGTATTAAAATAATTAGTTTCTGGGTCATAATCAGTTGGAGTGGCAATGACTACAAATTCGGCATTTAAAAGCGCTGACTCTTTATTTGTGGTTGCGCTAAAGTTAAGTGGCTTATTTTGTAAAAAATCACTAATTTCAGTATCAACGATTGGCGACTGTTTACTTTGTAATAGAGCAACCTTTTGCTCATCAATATCTAAAGCAACAACCTTGTTATACTGCGCTAAAAGCATTGCATTAGACAGGCCTACATAACCCGTACCAACTACCGCTATTTTCATTTAATAATATCCTTTCGTATAAGCCGCACCTTCACTGGAAGATACTTATTTTACCAGTATTATAAGCAACATCAGCTCTAGTTAGAACCTTATAAAAAGCTAATTGAGCTATATGTAATACACTTAAATAAATTTCATAGCTTTAAAAACAATTAAAGCGCGAAAAATCGCGCTCAAAAAGAGTAAAAACACAAAAAATTCTAACCTTTAAAGTTAACAACCTTACTTGGCTGTTCATCATTTGCTACGGGTTTAGCTTGTTTTGCATTCCAAACTAAATCACAAATGCCATCAGTCGGGTTAAAGCCTGTTGGTGCATCAAGTAGTAATTGGCGAATTGTTTGGTGATCAAAATTATGGCATGCAATATCTAACGCTTCTAAAAATACGTTGAGCTCAGGGAGTGGCAGCATGACTTCGTTTGCAGTCATTATACGCTCGTGTGATGTTTCGCCAACATTATCGCCAATCAATAGCTCTTCAAATAACTTTTCGCCAGGGCGAAGGCCGGTACATTCTATGGCTATATCACCATGCGGGTTTGCTTCATCTTTTACTTCAAAACCTGAAAGGCGAATCATTTTTGTCGCGAGGTCTTTAATTTTTACAGACTCGCCCATGTCGAGTACAAATACATCACCGCCTTTACCCATAGAGCCTGCTTGTATAACAAGCTGTGCAGCCTCTGGTATGGTCATAAAAAAGCGCGTTATGTCTGGGTGAGTTAAGGTTATTGGCCCACCCTCTTTAATTTGCCTACGGAACAAGGGCACAACCGAGCCGCTTGAGCCAAGTACATTACCAAAGCGTACCATGCAAAAGCGGGTATTATGTTGTTTACCTTTATTTTGCGCTAAACCTTGCAAACAAAGCTCGGCCATACGTTTAGTTGCGCCCATAACATTGGTTGGCCGTACTGCTTTGTCGGTAGAAATTAGTACAAAGGTTTCGACTTTCGCGTTTACCGCAGCTTTTGCTGCATAGTAAGTACCAAATACATTATTGCGCACCCCTTCAACAACATTGTGTTCAACTAAAGGGACATGCTTGTATGCAGCTGCGTGGTAAACCGTTTGTACACCAAAGGCCATCATTACAGTTTCAATCCGGTTAATACGCTGCACAGAGCCCATAATTGGCACTAGCTTTACGCTTAAGTTATTATGAGTAATATACTCACTCAGCTCTTTTTCGATTGAATATAAGCCAAACTCGTTTACCTCAAACAGAACAAGTTTTTTAGGTTGTTGTTTAACTATTTGCCTACATAACTCAGAACCTATAGAGCCACCCGCCCCAGTCACCATAACCACTTTATTAGTGATATTAGCTGCCATTAACTCAGGTTTTGGGTCTACAGGGTCACGGCCTAATAAATCTTCTATCTCCACGTCTCTGAATTCAGAGAGTTTAGCTTTACCTTCAACCACATCGGCCATACCTGGTATAGAGAGTACGGTTACTTTTAACGGCTCTAACTGAGCTAAAATTTGTTTACGGCGGGCGCGGCTTTCGCTAGGTAAAGCAAGTAACACCTTGCTAACAGGGCCTTTATTTACAAGGTCGTAAATACCTTTAAAACATAAAACGGGGATACCCTGAATTATTGAGCCTTGCTTTGTTGTATCGTCGTCTATAAAAGCACGTACATAGTACTCCGGCCCCGTGTTTAATGCTGTTGCAAGCTGTCTACCTGCAGAGCCTGCACCATAAATAATGACCGACTCTTTATTAGCAGTAGTTAAACGGCCAATCATAGAGCGGGCCACAATACGTGAGCCACCTACAGTGAGTAAACAAAGCCATGCAAAAATAAAAGGCATGGTACGCGGTATGTTTGTACCAATAAAAAACGCAATTAAAACTAACGAAACTGTGCTTATTAATGTACCAAACACAATAGCCCATAACGCATGAGTATTCATGTACCTAAGTACTGCGCGATATAAACCTAAATTAACAAACGCAAATAACGAGGTAGGAAGTAACAAAGCCAATACAAGCCAGTTATCAAAACTATAAAGTGGCGAAATGCTATCGAGCCTAACTATTAAGGCTAACCAAAATGCAGAGATAATAAAAAACGAATCAAAGAGTAAGGTAATTAACCTTTTTTTGGCGCGGGAGGCACTCAGTACAGCGCGAATATATTTATCCACAACAAGTTCCCTTTCTTGTAACGACAGCAAACTTAAAGTATCTCATCCATAACTTACTCTAAGCTTAATAATTGTTAAAATTTTATAAATTATAACTTTAAAAAGCCCAAAGTGCCACAATCTAATACAAATTCATTAACTATTGAAATTAAAAGAAAATATAGGAGCTAGGAGCTAGGAGCTAGGAGCTAGGAGCTAGGAGCTAGGAGCTAGGAGCTAGGAGCTAGGAGCTAGGAGCTAGGAGCTAGGAGCTAGGAGCTAGGAGCTAGGAGCTAGGAGCTAGGAGCTAGGAGCTACCAATATCATAAATAGACTCTCGCTCTTTAACGAAACCCTTTCTTCGCTTTATTAACGAAGCGATCATAGCTGCAACTTCTTTAGCTTCGGATACTAGCTTTAATCCATGCTCTTTTTCTATAAATCCAATTTCAACGCCAATATAAAGCTGTGTAACTAACTCACCAGCAGAACCTTTAGCATAATACAAAAATCTAGACTCATCATTCACAGTTTCACGCTCTATTCCCTCGGCTATATTAGAAGGGATAGAAACAGCTGAACGCGTTACTTGGTCTTTAAAGCCATAATCCTTACAATCTTTAGTAACTTTATAGATATCACAAGCTAAACGAGAAGCTCTCTTCCAAACATCCAGTTTTTCAAATTGCATAATTACCATCCTTAGTTCTCTAGACTTCTTCTAGAACCTAGCAATTCTCAGGACCTAGTCATTTCCCTAGAACCTAGTCATTTCCCTAGAACCTACTCACTTCCCTAGAACCTAGTCACTTCCCTAGAACCTAGTCACTTCCCTAGAACCTAGTCACTTCCCTAGAACCTAGTAACCTTTTACTTAACCCTATCCCCACTACCACTACCTGTTACAGTCATAAGAATATATTTAAAATAATTACTTAAATTTAAAGTATCGATCATCTCACGATCAGTCTTTGCAAGTAACTCAGGGGTCGACATATCAATCTCGCTAACTTGAGCAAGGCCTGTAATACCAGGGCGAACATCAAAAACATTTTTAGCATCACGCGCTGCAGTTAACTCTTCTTGGTTAAATAAACCTGGGCGAGGGCCGACCAAACTCATTTCGCCTTTCAATACATTCCAAAGCTGTGGTAGCTCATCTAACTTAGTTTTACGTAAAAAACCACCAAAAGGCGTGATAGATGCGGTACTTGCTAAGTGACTAGCAACCGATGCAGTATCAACCTTCATGGTTCTAAACTTAACCAGAGTAAATGGCTTTTTATTACGACCTACACGCTGTTGAGTAAAAATAGGTGAGCCTGTATCAAATAAACCAATAACATATAAAATAACTAAAAATGGTAAGGCAAATAACAAACCAAATAAAGCAAACAAAAAGTCTAATAAGCGTATCATTTATAAATCCATTAACTATTTTTTCGAACAATTTTTAGCGGCTAGCTTAAAGCCATGCTCAACAGTGTATGGCGGTGACCAATTAAGTGTATTTTTTGTATGAGCTATGTCTAGCTGCAATGAACCAGTCAATCGGTCTATTAAGGCTTGTTTGCCTAATAATTTACCTGCTAACTTAAAACACCATACAGGCACAGGTATAGCTAAATTGGGTTTATTTTGTACTTTAGCCATGAGTGCAACCATTTCAGCAGTAGATAAATCATGGTCATCACTTGCTAAAAACACTTGGTTAGATGCATTTGGGTGGTCAATACACACTTTAATCAAATCAACTAAGTTATAAACAGAAACTAAGTTTCGTTTATTATTTTTAATTAGCCTAAATGGTAGCGGTAAGCCTTTGCTAACCAATTTCATTAGAGATGCAAAGTTCGCTTTCACTCCTTCACCGAAAACAAGCGGGGGGCGAATTATAACTATCTCCATTCCTGTTTGCTTACCTAGCTCAAGTAATTGCTGCTCAGCCTCAGCTTTTGAAATACCGTAAGGGTCCTCGGGGGAAGGCAAGTCAGCTGAAGAGAATGGAGGCCTATTTGTTGTGCTCTCACCATTTACTTTTATAGAGCTAATAAAAATAAAGCGCTTAACTCCAGCTTGCGCGGCTTGTTTGGCTAAATTAATAGTTCCAAGTGTATTTGCAGCTCTAAAATCAGCAAGAGGGTCAAGTGCACTATCATTCATTATGTGAACTCTTGCAGCACTGTGTATTAACACATCAACTGTGTTCAAACTATCTTGCAGTTCAAGATTTTTAGTATCAATCAAATCAAAATAGCTAAAGTTAGGGTATTCAGGCAAAACCTTGCGACCTAAAAGTAAAACTTTTTTCGATTCAAGCTCTTTCAATAAAGCACTACCAACAAAACCCGTATAACCTGTTACACCGATCATTGCTCACACCTTGCTAATATTGAGCTATAAATTTCCAAATGTTTATCAACAACACTATTAACATCAAACTCCTGCTCTGCAAATTTTCGCGCCTGTTGCCCCATATTTAACCTAAGGTTAGTATTATCTATTAATTGAATAAGTGCTTCAGCTAACTTGATAGAATCACGGACCGGCACCGTTAACCCTGTTTTACCTTCAATGACAGCATCTCTACAGCCGGGGTTATTCGTTGTTACGATAGCTCGACCGCATGCAGCGGCTTCAATTAAAACTTTAGGCACTCCTTCCCCATAAAAAGAGGGTAAGCACACAATATTACTCTCAGAGAAAACATCGGGAATATCATTTCTATGACCTAGGTAGTTGATAATCCCTTCATTAACCCATTGCTCAATTTCAGTTTGCTTTACAGTGTTTGGGTTCTCTAAATCTGGTGTACCAATTAGTAAAAACTCAACATCAGGGTGAGAAGCTTTAACAACTTTCGCCGCCTCTATATATTGGTATACACCTTTTTCTTTTAACAACCGACACGCCATCGCTACTTTAGGTGCTTTGTTTAGATTTTCTGGTTTAAAATTATAAACAGATAAGTCAGCACCCGATCCTTTAATTAAAACTTTATCATTGCTATCCAGCTTAGCAACTCGAGTTAGTATTGCTTCATCTGATGTATTTTGAAAGATAACTCTTTTAAACTCTTGTGAAAGCGCTACTTTATAAAAGACTGAAGCAATAAACCTTGTAAATTTAGCCCTTAAAGAATCTGCAGTAAAAACATAACCGAGGCCAGATATGGCCGCTACAAATGGAACATTAGACTTAGTAGACTTTAAAGCTAATCCAGTATACAGGACAGGTTTTATTGTTATTGCATGCACAATATCAGGCTTAACAATATCTAGTACTTGCTTAACTTTCTTGAGTACTTTTAACTCAGAAAACACCCCCCCACCACTTCTACTGAAGGGAACCTCAATAAGGTCGAAACCCATATCTTCGAGATACTTTCTGTGCTCAGTAAACTTACAGGCAATAGTAACTTTATATCCTTTGTTCAATGCCTCTTTTGCTATTGGCAAGCGATGTGAAATGAAGAACCAGTCTACATTTACTATAAATAAAAGTTTAAAACCTAATATATCTGAATTTAAATCTTCCATGGTTCCCCAAATTTTCTATCCCATTCAATACTAGGAAATTTTTCAAAGCCAGCACCTGGATATACAGTAAGCTCACCAAAAGTTATCCGACTATTATACCAGTATAAATCGACTCTAATAAAATCAAAGTTTGCACCAATTCTCTCGGCTATTTCTATCATTCCATCTAGAAAAGGTGGCTTCGGTGGTATAGGTAATTTTCTTGAATGAGAAAAAGAGAACCCTAAATCTTCCCAATCTCGATCAAACATATTTCTTTTGTGATCTAAAAACCTGTCAGAATCCAACTGAATAAAGTGGACTTTACCATGATAAACAAAAAGTTTGTAATCATCAGGTTCTTTACCTCCAAAATCCAAAAACTCCTCAATAAACACTTTGGGTTCTATATTTTCGTAAGCCCATTCTCCTAACGAACCTGACTGGTCATGCTTTAACCATACCTTTGCTAAAGCTTTCATTTTTGATTTGCTAAGATGCTTAGAGTCTTTAATAATTTCGATTGTTTGACTAGTGTGATTTGCTTTATAAACATAATCCACAGGTAAGTTTTCTAAATTTAGGTAATCTATCTCTTCTGCTGAACTTGCACTCCAAAGTGTTTTAGGTATATATATATCATCTACAAGCTCTTTAACAAAAAGCTTTGAAGCAATTTTATCTGCAGCGACCGTTAACAAATTATCCCTGTCAGTAACTTTCTTAACCTGTAACTTTTCAGTAAAACACTGAGGTGATGAGAAGTTACAAAGTCTTCTAAACCTCCTGTAGTAGAGAATCTGAATTCTTAAATAAAGTGGTAGTTTTGATAAGAGAGAAGAAAAAATTTTATATTGAAGGCTTGGCATATATAGGTCACTTACTTAATTATAACTTTCATAAAATTAATAACAAAACGATCTAGTGGCCTCAAAATATTATCAGAAGATTTAATAAACTTTTCATCTCTAGTTTTGATGGCTCGTAAATAGTGCTTCCATAACATAAATGACAAATAAACTCGAAGTGAAGAGAATTTAACCTTCGGGTATATTTTCAGTATTGGCAACGGTAATTCACCAACTCGCTTATCTCGGCTATCATCGTCTTGCACTTCAATATAAACAGAGGGATTACTATCATAAAAAATAGAGTTGTTCGTTGCAATATTTATCCACAAATACAAATCTTCAGCGACATTAGCACCTAAAGGGAACAATCCGCTATCATAAAGAACTTTCTTTTTAAAAACGGCCTTTGAACTATTAATTAAGGAACCAAATATTGACCTTATGAAGAAGTGATTCTCTATACCATATTTTTCACCAACATAAGGAGTAACTAACTTGCCATTTAAGTAATGAGATCCTGAATAAACTTCACAAGCATCATTATGTAATATAGCGTCATATCGAGCACTCCAGAAGTCGCTTGACCAATAATCATCTGCATCAAGAAATGCTATGTAATCATTTCTTGCTTTATCAATGCCAAGATTTCTAGTCGCCGCAACACCTTCATTATCTTTATCTATAATGCAAACTGTAAATGGCACCTCTCTATTATTAAAAAAAGATCTAACTATAGCAAGGCTTTCATCTGTAGACCCATCATTAATAATTATTAACTCATCAATACTCCTTTTTTGTGAGAGCACCGAATCCAAAGCTCTCACAATACTATATGATTTATTATATAACGGAATTATAACTGACAATTTAATATCCATAGGAACCACTATAAACGATAAACGAGCACAAAATAATATTAATAACAACAAAAAATAAGAATATTACATAGTTGAGAGTGTAGTAAAGATTTTTATATGAAAGTAAAAGGAGAGGCAAAACAATATACAGTAATCTACCACCTACTGGAGCTATTATGTGTAACCCTATAATCAACAAGGCGGACAAAAATGCGATCCCGCACTCTTTACTCTTATTAAGAAACATTAAAAAGGATGTAAAAACAAGGAAATACATAAGCCGCCCCCAACCTCGATCATTACTGATTTCTTCAGTATAAACATACGCATACTTAGTTGGGATAATCCCACTCATTACCATAGAAAATATAGCGAAAAAACCGAGCATGAACATTAATGAAAACTTAAAAGTGGAGTTGAAAATAAAGAAGAAGATCAGCGATATGATTCCACTAGCTGTATGAGTTAAAGTAGCAAAAATAAAAATAGCAATTTTCAAATAGAAGCGATTAGTTGAAAATGCTAAAAGGGAAAATGCTATTGACATAGTTTGACGAGGTGTCAAATACATTATAAATGTAATTGGGTTTATCACTAAAAGTAAAAAAATGAGGTTTTTTAAATTCCCTGCCTTTCTTGTTACAACATAACATGATGCTATAAAAGACAAATTACAAATAAAATAATAGTGCCAAGCTGACAGCTTCAATTTAGAAAGAATATCCATAATACTTGCACTAATTATTTCTTTCGAAAACCTAACCATAGCAAGACCATTAGCTTCTATATACATTTGGTAACCATCATAGTCAAAAAAAGAATAAACATTATTTTGAATGATAATAAAAGCAACAGTGGCAATTAGAAGCGCTAAAGAATCAGAAACATTTAGATTTAATTTTATGTCTTTATAACTTATCATTGGATCGCACTAATCTAAAAATATTTTTTAACCTGCAAGTAATAGCTTTGAATTCTTGCAATATAGCAACAGAACGCTTCACTTCTTCACCGCTCTCCCTAAGCAAAGACCAATTTAATGGCGCAGTAAAGTTCATTGTTTTTACTAAAACTATTTTATGAGCTAGAAATAGATCTAATTGACCTTCCGCCCACTTTCTAACTTTTTCATAGTATATATTTTTGGGTATATCGTTCATTGATGAGAGAACATCGGCTGCTGGTCTATTCATCAACATCACGCAATCGGTAGCTCCAGCCTTTCTAAAATAATCTATATCACTTTGATAAGTAGGTACGAAATAGCAAGCACGGAATAAAATAGGTAAATTTTTATCGTGAAGTGAAAAATATTCTAATGCACTTGCCATAGGTAAATGACTTTTAAATAATATATCAGGTCGGGTTAATAGATACGCTGAATAATCTTTTTCACTTAATGCCAAGTTAATAGCCTTGGACATAGAGTAGTGCATTGATTTCATACCCGCTATATCATATCCGGTGTGCGGGCAAGGTTCAGCCACTAATTGAAGGGGTTCATCAACAACTAACAACCTTGGAGAATATAGTTCTTTAATCTTATCAACATCCACATTATCGTTATTAGTTGTATTCACATCATAAAATGACTCAGTCGTCCGCTCTTTTTTACTCCATGTATGTATATATACATCAATATTATAAAGGTTTCTATCTAGGCTATTTAATAAGGATAGAGCACAACTTTCAAAAGTTCTCATATTTCCAAAAAGAATTATCGCTATATTTTCTTTCTGTTTAATCATTTCATTTCACTCTTTAATACAGTTTTTAAATAGCTATATTTAAATAATCTTTCAAATGAGGTTAATAACAATAAATTTTGACCGGCCATGAATAATAAAATGGATATACAGACCCCAAATCCATCTAAAAAACTTATAAGACCAATGCTTATTGGTAAGTTAATCAAAGCATTTAAAAAAAGCTTACTTCTTACAATTTTTTCTTGGCCTGACATCAACATGACAGCACCAACAGGCCCTAAAGAACAGAAAATAAATTGTCCTAAGATTACAATCGTAAGATATTTACCGGCATCTACATACTCCCCCCCGAACAAATGAAGTATTTTCTCCCCGCAAAACAATATAGTTACAGTACATGCCAAGCTTGAAAAAATATGAACTTTACCATCCTTTGAGAGCTTTAGCTTTAACTCTTTATAGTTATTTTCTTTAATATATTTAGCATATAGTGGTGAATGCAAAGCATTTAGAACAATATATGGAGTTCTTATAAGGGAAGCAATTCTTACTGATACAAGAATTAATGCAATTTGCTCAACATTGAGAACTGTTTTACCAAATTGAATAGGAAAAAAAGTCGCAACTAAAGTAATTAACATAATCGAAGTATAATCCCTTACACTTTTACTATTTAATTCAACTAGAGCCTTCTTCATACTGATATTCAATTTAAAATTTAGTTTTGAGACATTAATCAGAAAAGATAAACCTAATGAAATTAAAAGACCAATTAATAAAGCATAGTAAAAGTTAGTAATACTTGCCTCAAATAAACCAAATGACACACACAGATAAGTTGCTAATAAAAAAAACAAATTATGGACTAGAGACTCTAGTAAAACACTTAAGTTAAGCCGACCTTTACCTATAAAAAAAGAAGTAAACACTTTTATTACAACAAGCAAAAATGACAGTATGAATGCTTGATAGTAAACTATAAGATCAAGTTTATGAGTAAATAAATAACTTATTAAAGCTATTAAACTAGCCACAGTTAAGACAAACAATATCATAGATAGATATTTATTTAGCTCCTCTCTGTATCCTTCATTTGTCACACTAACTGCAGAGCATTTAATAAACTTAGGTTCACAACCTAATAGAAAAAAATTACTAAATAATAGCATAGTGTTAAGTAAGAAAAGAAGGTAGCCAGCCGCCTCCAAATCTAAAGTTCTTGTAATATAGAGGGTTACAAAGAAAGCCACTAGCAAAGAGGCTCCCCGTATCCCCATGCTCAGAAGTAAATTTCTCAACCTTTATTCTCATTACACTTATAATCTTCATATTCTTTTGGAGTTCCAAAAAATATAACGTTCCGCCGTTCTATAAGGTTAAATTTAACCTCATAACCAGCCTTGATTAAGTAATTATAAAGTGGTGCAACATATAACTCTCCCTTCTCCCAGCACTCTTCTGGCAGCTTAAGATAATTTTCAAGTGCAGTTTTAAATAGAAAATACTTAGAAAAATAGTAAAGCCCAGTGCTACATAAATCAGAAATAGGCTTTTTTTCAGCTGTAAGGATTACATCATTTGACTCAGGGCTTCTTGGTTTAACAAAAGACCAATTATCACCAGTTCCTTTGAAAACTTCTAAATAACTAGAATTGATAAGCTCCGGATGTCTATAACCAGGCCTTTCAGTGTCAATATTAAAAATTGTTATTGGAAATTCATCACTATAATCACTACTTTTGTAAAGGTTCAGCCATTTATCAATTCCTAAGCTTACAGTTTCTGCCTGCCCTCGTGTTTGGAACTCAAGTTCAACGACATAAAACTCTAGAATTCCCAGGTGAAGCGCTTTTTCGTTTACAAAGTCAACTACTTCTTTACTATTTCTAGTTATAAAGAGGAATGGTGTATTTTCATAAAAACACTCGAAACTTTTTAATGAATGTTCAAACATACTCATACCATGAGCTTCTAACATGAACTTTGGTTTTTTATATCCAGCAGTTGTAAACCTTGAGCTTTGGCCCGCCATAGGTATAACTATCATTTCAACCTCTAATCAATCTTGTGATATAATCTGTAAACATTTGCAAGTATAGCCTGTTGTCTTTTTTCGCAATCTGAATGTAATGGTAACATTGATAAAAAAAGGTGTATTTGCATTGAAAGGAGAGTCTTAAAACTTAGGTCAAATTCGGTTTCTACAGCGTCTAAAAATAATTTCTGCAATCCATTCATTTCAGTATTTAGTTCTAGCGAGAACTTAATCTCATCTTCATCGTAATCAAGGTGATAAAACTCTGATATTAAGAGATCATAAAGCCCTATTATGGAATGTGATAACTTAGCAATGTCATAGCGAACATCTCCAAAAATAGTAAACTCGTTATTTGTGTTTATTCCTCTTGGATCTATAACTCTAATTGATTTACCTCTAAAGTCATAGAGTATATTGCTAAAACAAAAGTCACCATGTAAAAGACCAATCCACTCACCATTATCTTCTGGTAAATACTTATCAATTGAATTTATAATTTCAGCTACTGATATCGCTTCTACACCATTAAAGTATCTCTTTTTATCTAAGTCAAAATTACTTTCTTGTCGATACTTTTCAATTCGTTCTAAAGTTTTCAACTTCAATAATTCATTTAATTGATTTATATTCTTAGACTGGTGAACCGTTGGTCTATACTTTAAACAATCTTTTATAAACTCAATACACTTAGAGATAACATCATCCCAAACTGAAATACTTAACTCACCATAAACATAAAGTTCATTGAGAGCTGATAGATATAGATACTCTAGTTTATATGAAAAATTCCCATCAAATTTAGATGCACCTAAATACGCAGGTGTGTAAATTCGCATTTCAGCAGGTATATTATCAAACCAGTTTGACTCGGCTTGTATTTTTAACTTTTTAATTGACGACTTTTCAATATATCTTTTATTTATTTTTAACTCATTAAAAGATCTTTCAGTTGTAAACTGAGCCTTAGACTGAAAATATGTATTAACATGACCAAAATCCAACCAATCATTTGTATGTACTAAACTAACTGAAATACTATCTTTATAATCCGTAATACCTTCAAAAAAGTCCGCATGCTTTAAAGATAAAGATCTTAAAAGTTGCCTAGGATATTGAAATCTAAAAAAGCCAGATATTACTCTTTTATTGTATAAACCATTTTTCTCTAAAGGCTTTATCTCATCGATATTTTTCCAGTTATACTCACCTAAAGCAGTTGCTGTCGTAATTATATTTTCTCCATCAGGTAAACTGCTTAGTAATGTATCGCCAAATAAAATATCCAAGGAGGACTCAAAATCTATATTAGACATATTTATTGCTGTAATTAATGATTGCCCAAGACTTAAGTTGTCTGGAATTCGAATTACACTAACTTCATTCTCGCAAAAATACTTCTCATCTATAGCTGAAATTTTATATGACAAAGGAATAGATATAGCCACAGAATACTTTTCTTTGGCTAGCTCTATCTGTCGCTCGTACAGCCTTTTATTACCTAAAGGTAAAAAAGCAGGGGGAATTTTACCGAACTCGGCTTGTAGCTCTTGCTCTATGTAAGCAGCAGACATTATTAAAAACATTCATTCTCCTTTTTAAAGAGAGATTCAATCTGCAATGGGGTGAGCTCAGAAAATTCTGATGGCCTTATAGCTCTATCATCCACATAAAAACCATCAGTACCACACCAAGGTTTTCCTACTAATATTTCGTCATATGGGACATTGTGTTTATCTAACCATTTAACAATAATAGGTAATGTAAAAATATTTATTTTTCCTATATTCCCCTCAAATGTCCTCATATTTCTTGCTGTAAATATGACTATTTCAAAACCTAGTTCTTTATATTCTGTTAATTTTTTAATCACATCTAAGCGCGGGAGTACTTTCTCATAATCTTTTGTATTCAATTGAGTTAGAGTGCCATCCAGATCTATTACAAGCCTTTTCATTTAAAATCCACGTTACTTATTTGATTTATATTCATAATTATAGTACCCATAATACCCATAATACCCATAAGCATTGCTCGCTTTTTTAAGTACGCCATTAAACACCACGCCCTTAACATCAATGCCATTTTGTTCAAAACGGTTACGTGTTAGCTCAAGTTCGCGCACATGGTTTTGGCCAAAGCGTGTAACTAGTAAGGTACTGCCCGCATGGGCACTTACAATTGCAGGGTCTGTAACGGCTAAGATTGGTGGTGTATCTATAATTATAATGTCGTAATGCTGTTTAATGGTGTCGATTAGCTTAGAGAAGCGCTCGTGCATTAATAACTCAGATGGGTTTGGTGGTATTTGCCCGCGAGTAATTAAGTGTAGGTTTGGTACCTTAGTTTGCTTAATTACATTTTTAAGCTCTAAACGGCCCGATAAAAAGTCACTTAAGCCGTTTTCCCACTTATCGTTAAAAGATTTTTGCAGGTAACCCTTGCGCATGTCGGCATCAATAATAAGTACCTTTTTATCACTTTGTGCTAGTACCGTTGCTAAGTTAACCGATACAAACGATTTACCTACACCTGGGCTTGGTCCCGATATTGCAATTACGTTGTTTTTGGCTTCCATCATCGCAAAGTGTAAGCTGGTACGTAAGCTACGCAGAGCTTCTATTGATAAGTCAGCTGGGTTTTCAACTGCTAATATAGTGTTAGCTTGCGTTGTTTTGCGGTTTTTCATTCTTCCAAACGACACTAGCTTATCTTGATGATCAGAAAACGGTACGCTTGCATACACAGGTAAGCCAAGGCCTTCAATTTCGCTTGGGTCTTCAATCCCTTTATGAATTGCTTTTTGAATTAACACTATAGCAACTGCTAACATGCCACCCAGCATGGTTGCAATAACCACAATCAGTGCTTTTTTAGGTTTAACTGGTTTAGATAGGTTAACCTCTGCGCGGTCAATAATACGCACGTTACCTACCGTACCTGCACGTACAATATCTAGCTCTTGTGTTTTACCTAGTAACATCGTATAAATTTGGTTACTTACTTCAACATCACGCTTTAAGCGTAATAGCTCTTGCTGAGTCGAAGGTAAGTTAGTTACTTCGCCTGTTAAGTTTTTCTTTTGTTTTTCTACCGCTTCAATTTGCTCAAGCACTCCTTGGTACGTTGGGTGGCTTTCTTTAAATTTGCGGCTTAATTCAAGGCGTTTTAGTTCTAGCTCTTGTAGTTTAGTTTCTAGCTCTACAATTTGCTCAAGTACGCCTTGAGTCTCAAGGGTAATGTTTACTGACTTTTGCTTTATTTGGTAATCGTTAAAACGTTTTTCGGCATACTCTAGCTGCTTTTTAACTTCTGGCAATTGTACTTCTAAAAACTCAAGTGACTTTTGTGCCTCTGCACTGTTTCGGTCAATATTACGGCGCACATAAATAGAGGCTACTTTATCAAGTACTTTTTCGGCGTATTGGGCGCTCTCGCTTTGTAGCGTAAGGGTAATAATGCCCGAGTCTTTACCTTTTTCGCTGGCACCAATAGCTGCCTGTAAATCTAAAATGGTATTTAAGCGGTCGCGTTTGGTAATTGTAAACTCAGTACCTGGGCGTGCGTTAATACTACGAATAGTTAAATCAATAATACCGTTAGAAAGCTCTTGGCCAACATTGCCTGTTAAAATGGTGTCGCCATCTTCGTTTTGCAGCTCAACCTGGTTATTCTCTAAAGCAACAATTATGAACTCTTTATCAATATGAAAACTTGGTACATCGAATCTAAATACGTCGATACTTTCGCCGCCCCAAGCATATGAGCTCGCGCCCCAGCTTGACTCAGCTACTTCACCTGGCGACTGCGGCTTAAAACTTCTGAAAGCACGGTTACCAATCATTGGGAATAATTTTGGCTCTACTATTACGTCTAGGTTTAGGGTATCTACCGCTTCACCAATTACTGAGCGTGATTTAAGTAGCTCTATTTCGGTTACAGCCGCAGAAGTACTTTCGAACATACCGCTCATGTCATCAAAGCCAGGTACCGAGGCACTGCTGTCTTCAACTTGTATCATGGCACTTGCTTGGTAAACAGGTGCAGCATACATAGCGTAAATAACACCCACCAGCATGAATACAGCAGTAACTGCAGCGATAAAATATTTACGATCGAGTAAGGCGCCTACTAGCGCCATTAAATCGATTTCTTGAGAGTTTTGTGTGTTTGCACTGCCCGATTTATTACCAGACAGACTAGAAGGCTGAGCATTCATTAATGCAAGTTTCCTTATAAATACTTTTGCCAAGCGCTGCAGGCGCTATCGATTAGGTCGTACACATGTTTAAATGCTTCTTCGCTTTGGCGGTAAGGATCGGGGATCTCTTTATCGCCAATCCACTTACCTAGCAAAAAGGTTTTGCCACGAGCTTGCGGGTAACGTGAGCATAGGTCGTCTAGGTGGCGTTTTTCCATCACCAAAATTACGCTATTTTGCATAACTAACGACGAGCTAATTTGTCGGCCAGCATGGGCCGACATATCAATACCTTGCTCTTGAGTCAGCTTTTGTGCCATTGCATCGGCCGGTTTACCTTCTAATGCGGTTAAACCTGCCGACGATACTGCAATATTTTTACCTTGTAACTTACTTTTAAGTACATACTCGGCAGTTGGGCTACGGCAAATGTTACCTGCACATACTACTAATACTGAGTCAAACATACTTAACCTTAGTTATTCGAAATATCGTTAACAGAGTCAACTGTTGATACTGAAGGTAATAATAGGCTAATTACACGATTCCAACGCGCAAGCGGTGCTGATGTAACATACACAATATCGCGAGGTTGTAATTCAAACTGCTCAGCAAGTACCAGTGCTGCAACATTTTTTGCGTGAAGTTGGTAAACATCAGCAATAATGCCGTCTTTTTCTAGGTCGCGCTTACGTAGTACAAAAATACCATTTGCATCAGCTGTTGCTTCTCTAATACCGCCAGTATCGCTAAGCGCTTGTGCTAGGTTTAAACCGTAGCGGTCAACATTTACTGTGCCTGCTTTTTGAATATCGCCTAGTACGTATACTTTTTGTTTATCGTCGCGGTTAACATGCACAATATCGCCATGCTTTAATAAACGATTTTGCGAAATATCACCGTGAGCGTAAAAATCGTCTAGTTTGATTTCTTCTGTTTTGTCACCACGAGTAAACGTAACTGTGCGCCAATCAGCGCGGTCTGTTAAACCACCCGCTTGGTTTAAGGCATCGATTAGTGTAAGTGGAATTTCGGTTACTGGGTAAACACCTGGGTTTTCTACTTCGCCTGTTACGTAAGCTTTTTGGCTTCTAAAACCAACTACTTTTACATCGATTTGTGGGTCTTCGATTACGCGGCTTAGGCGTTTAGCTAGGTCTTGGCGTACTTGAGCAACTGTGCGGCCAGCAGCTTTAATATTTGGTGCATAAGCAAATGTAATAGTGCCATCTGTTTGTACGCGGAAGCCGTCGAACTCTGCAGTACGTTGTACTGCGGCAGGAATGGTTAATTCAGGGTGATCCCAAACGCCAATCGTTAATACGTCACCTACACCTAATTTGTATTCATAGTCGCTTACGTTTACACCGGCTAAGCTATTAGGTTGACTAACTTTTTTGCTGTTTGCTTTTTGTTGATTTATTAATGAAGAGTCAATAATTTGGATATTAACTTTTTCGAGGTCTTTTTCTAAATTCTCGACTTGATCACCTGAGTCAATGCCTTCGTAGTGACTACCCGGAATAATCGTACAACCACTCACTGTGATAATAGACAAAGATGCTAAAAGGAGTTTAAATTTGAACGCCATTCTTCTTCCCAAAAGATTGTTGTATTTTGATTAACGTTTGCTAGCTTAAGCTGGCTAATTAAAGCATGCGAGCTTGTTATACGCAAGTTAACAAACCAAACAGGCCGATATAATTCCCGCATAGGTAATTCAACACTTTTAAGGCTCTGTACATGTTGAATCTAGCCGGATTTTAAATTAATTAGGTACTATAATTTTTTTACTATTTTGCGCTTTTAAATACTAAAGCATTGCAAAATTATGAAGACGTATTCATTGGAAGTGACTGCCTAATTTGTAACTTTGATTAAAAGTTAGCCTTCCTTTTAGTAATGTACATCCTTTAAAGCGGCTAAATTATATCTTCTACGGTCAGAATATCAATCTTATTTCCTATTTGGTTACAATTTTTAGGCTGATGAAGCTGGGAATAGATAACTTTAAACAATTATTCACATTGAGAGTAAGAGCCATAACCCTATATTCACAAAGAGGATAAGAGACACTGCGCTTTAGAGGGATAGTTTACTTAAAGTGTGATTGAGTTTGAATTGCGTATTTGTTCTGTTGCCTCTGTGCTATCTGTGAAAGGAATATTGAACCACAGAGGACATAGAGGCGCTGCGCGCTACACAGAGAATACCAAATGATCACAAAGAAACGATGGGAGCGCTGCGCTTAAGAGAAAATAATGTTTTGGTTTCCTCTTTCTTTTCTCGTTCACTTCTCATTGTGCAAAAAATGATTGAACCATAGAGGTCACCGAGGCGCTTCGCGCTACACAGAGAAAGCCAAATGTTCACAAAGAGATTATGAGACGCTGCGCTTAAGAGAAAGTAATGTTTTGGTTTCCTCTTTCTTTTCTCGTTCACTTCTCATTGTGCAAAAAATGATTGAACCACAGAGGACATAGAGGCGCTTCGCGCTACACAGAGAATACCAAATGATCACAAAGAAACTATGGGAGCGCTGCGCTTAAGAGAAAGTAATGTTTTGGTTTCCTCTTTATTTTTTCGTTCACTTCTCATTGTGCAAAAAATGATTGAACCACAGAGGACATAGAGGCGCTGCGCGCTACACAGAGAAAGCCAAATGTTCACAAAGAGATTATGAGAGCGCTGCGCTTAGAGGTGTAGTTTATTTAAAGTGTTATTGAGTTTGAATAGCGTATTTGTTCTGTTGCTTCTGTGCAATCTGTGCAAAAAATGATTGAACCACAGAGGACATAGAGGCGCTTCGCGCTACATAGAGAATACCAAATGTTCACAAAGAGATTATGAGACGCTGCGCTTAAGAGAAAGTAATGTTTTGGTTTCCTCTTTCTTTTCTCGTTCACTTCTCATTGTGCAAAAAATGATTGAACCATAGAGGTCATAGAGGCGCTACGCGCTTCATAGAGAGACAAAATGTTCACAAAGAGATTATGAGAGCGCTACGCTTAAGAGAAAGTAATGTTTTGGTTTCCTCTTTCTTTTCTCGCTCACTTCTCATTGTGCAAATACTTTCGCGCGAAATAAATTTCACGCCTACATAAAAGACATTTCATCATACAAAGAGGCTAAGAGGCGCTGCGCTTTAGCCTAAAATATCGTACCAAGGGGTGATACCAAAACTATCGTTTAGCAAATCACTATTATTAGGTTTTGCTTTGTGAGTGTTTATTCTTTCCAAACTCATCGTTAGCGCTTCAACCAGGTGTTTATTGACCGTTGAGTCGTTTTGCTCAACTTTATAAAGCACACCTAAATCTGTTGGGTAAACATCGCTTATCTCTAAGTTATAATCTGAAATAGCGAAATTGGTCATAATTTCGCGTGGGCCAGACAAACAATCCGCAGTAATTGCATACGTTCCTAACACCACAGACTCGGCCAATACATTCGGAAACCCCTCAAAAAATGAATTCAAAATAAAGCAGTCAGCATTAAACAGCCATGCTGGAGCGTTGTTTTGATGGCCGACCAATTCGGCGTTGATATTCAAGGTTTCGATTGTATTTTGTAATGTACTTTTTAATGGGCCAGAACCAACAATGTAAAGCTTGTCGTTACGATTAGTCTGCTTATTGTATTGGTGAAAAGATAACAGTAGAGAGTTAAACTGTTTTTGATCGGCTAACCTGCCACAAGACACAAATGTAAGTGCATTATTTTGTATCTTGAATGGAGGCTCAGCAGATTTTGCATTGCGAGTTATTTTCTCAACAGCAACACTGTTATAAATTACTTTAATTAAGCTACTTTTAATTTTGAAATTAGTTTCGAGATCTTGCTTTATCGCATTTGAATTACACAAAACGCCAGTAGCTTGGTTATAAAACCGAGGCAGTAATGTCTTAGCCACAGCTTGCTTAAGCTTATTGCTATACTGATTAGATAGATAATTTCTAACATTCAAGTAAATTGGGGTACTTGAGTTAAGGGAGCTATTCTTAAATGCCTTGATCGTCAGCACATTACTCCACTCTAAGAAAGAAAAAACAGCTTCGTATTGATTGCTTTCAGCTAACTGTTTTAAACCTTTAAAGCTTCGATAAAGTAATTTTAATTTACCAAAAGTTCCTTTCGGTGGAGTGGCAGTCAAGGGAGTGTATGTAAGCTCACTAGCTTGCTCTAGCATATTTTGTTCAGCAGGAAGAAGTGATGTTATTTCGACATCATACTTATGTACATAAAGACTCGCTATTTTTACTAACTGCCTCTCGGCGCCTCCATTTTCCATCTTATCGACTAAAAATAAAAGTTTCGGCTTGTGCACTTATAAACTACCTGCTGAGTATCATTAAAAAATAATGAGAGTACTAAATTACACTCTCAATTTTTGAGTTGACAAGGGTCTCATGTGTAACACATTTAACACCTTAATTCGTTATATTCCATAAAGCCATTTACAGTTTAACGACACTATGTTTGTGCTTTTGGTACGCGGAAAATAACCCGATAGCTAAAATTAATCTTGCGATAAGCATAGCTATTACAAAACCAAACAAATCCATTAGATACACAGACATGCACATGATTATACATGAAATAATGGAGCTATATACGGTAATTTTTCGATAATCCTTGTCGAAACCATTCGCCAACAAAAAGCCTTGACCATAGGTATTAGCTACACCAACAAAAACACTACTTAATGCTAGAACAATTAAATATTGATAAGACCCAGCATATTGATTACCTAAAAAAGTTGTGACTAGCCACTCGCCTTGTACAAACAAAATAGCTGTCATTACTGTTGTTACCAATAAATTAGCTTGCAAAACTTTTGTTAAGTTACCATCACCTGTTCCGGCTTTGCTCAAAATTGGAAAAACAGCTTTCGCAAAAACGTTTTGAACAATAAAAATAACACCAACAACTTTAATTGCAGAGGCCAAAAGAGCATAGTCTAATTTGCTGTAAAATGCAGCCAGAACAATGATAGGCAAGGCATTGTACAAATTAGGTGCCAACAGGCCAGTGAACACATTTGCACCCGATTTAATTTCATTAATACAACCTTGTTTAATTTGTTGCCAATTAATTGGAAAGCGAATGTATTGACGAACAATTATTGTCGAAAGCAACAACCCTGCAAGTAAAGTGGGTAAACTCATCGAATGCAATGCAGTAGCAAGATCATTAGGCCCTTTCACTAGTAACAAAATAACCAATAAATGCACCACTTTCGACGCTGCAGATAATATTGCCAACCAAAGCGTGTTAGATGTACCTATATAAAACCATGTATTTGTGAGCATATAACCCATTAAAAATGGCAAGCCAATTGTTAAAACAAGTATCGACGTTTCTGGCGGGTACATAACTAGCGCTGCTAAATATGCGCATACGATATAAAGCACTAAAAATATTAGCCTATAAGCAAAATGGTTAACAAAAATAGCGCCCTTTTCGGCTTTAGACTCTGCTTGTGAGAGCTGACGCACCCCCACATAATTACTGCTATAATCTACGAAGGTGTACCCGAACATCACGATTGTCATAATTAGCAGGTACACACCATACTGCTCAGGACCGAGCACACGAGAAAGTATTGGAATACTCAATAGTGGAATTAATAAATTAAGTCCATCTATTAAGCCTATTCCAAACAAGTTAGATAATAGTTGTTTTTTTATGCTCATTTAATAGTATGAGGATAGCTAGCATTTCGATTTTGATATTCTAAAATTGCTTTATTAACAATTTCACCATTTTCAATTTCTACAGCTTGAGCAAGAATTTCATTGTTGCTATAAGATGTTTTGCTAGCGCAAATATCATCTAAGAACGGTAACAATGCTTTGCTTAATTCGTATGATGAGCTATTCCAAAACAAGGTTGGAGTATGATCTACAGCGTAGTAATAAATATGGTCTTTAACTTTGAAACCGGGTTCATCAAAAGATGTTGGTTTGGCAAAATCAAAACCCATAGCTAAGTCACATGACACATCAATAATCATGGCATTTTTTTTCAGCTCGAGAACTTCTTCATCTCTAACGAAATCTACAGGGTTATTTGGGTTTTGTAGTATGCAGTTAACAATAATGTCTGCTGTTTTTAGCTTTTCGATTATACGTTCTTTACTGTTATGAAAAGCACGGTTCTGCTTTACTCGATATTGCGAATAAATCACACCTGGGATTTGGTTTTGAATTAAATGCGCTGGTCTTTGGGTAAAAACTTCAATTGTGTTGATCCCCTGAGACTGAAGGGCCGTTACAGCACCACGACCTGTCGAACCAAAACCAATTACAATTGCTTTCATCGGTTTAGAGTATAAACCGGTAACACCATTGAGCTGTAAACAATGATTCAATGAGGCAAAGCCTGCAATTTCATTATTTTTATGAAATATATGATGTTTACCGCTAAACATTGCTTCAAAAGCAACAAGAGTCAGTTTCTTATCAATTGCTGTTTGAGTGATTTCGGGACCTTGAACACAATGCGGCCAACCATAAATAGTTTGGCCTTCTTTAAAGTTCGCGTTATCTTTTTCAGAGAATTTTGGCAAGATTAATATGTCACACTTTGAGAATAACTCTTGTCTT
Source organism: Pseudoalteromonas shioyasakiensis (assembly GCF_019134595.1). Taxonomy (NCBI): domain Bacteria; kingdom Pseudomonadati; phylum Pseudomonadota; class Gammaproteobacteria; order Alteromonadales; family Pseudoalteromonadaceae; genus Pseudoalteromonas; species Pseudoalteromonas shioyasakiensis. The sequence goes on from NZ_CP077770.1 coordinate 3,343,327, forward strand.
GGCAGTATTGCTGCTACCTTATCTTTATACTGGTTTATATCGAAGCCAAAATCCTGAGCGTAACCTTCTTCAAAAACCATTTTACTTAACAGGTTATCTTCTACTGCATCAAAGTGTTCTGGATGAATTGGAATTCGCTTTTCATTTCTTTTTAAAGAACTGCCAAATACACCTATTAACATTATGCTTCCTTTTCTTTTAACTGACTTAAAAATGCTTCAATTCTTAGATCCCAACACTGATTCTTGCAATATTCACCTTGCTCAAAAACAAATTCATTATTGATGTAGCGGTACCGCCCTGGCACATCATTAATATACATTTGAGAAGGTGCAATTGCGCCAATGATAGGTTGAATCTCATTGACATAGAATTGACCTGATTGATCTTCAAATATATCTAATGCAACTGTACTAAACTCTGCTTCTTTTGCAAATTTCCTTGTTATTTCAAGTAATTGCTTTGGAGGATCTTCCCAACCAACAAGCATTGAACCGCTAGCCATGTTATTGTCACCAATTAACTTCTTATGGCCAAAGTAGCTGTCATGTAACTTTACGATGCGCCATTCCCACTTAATATCAAGATACTGTTGGCAAATCATATAATGAGATTGCCTTCGACCAAGTCGAGGGTATGGAATGCCACGCTTTTTACCAATTGGGCAGTAACCTAATGCTAGCTCAGGATCAAATCGACCAAAGATTTTTCTAGCTAACTTTTTAGCTTGAGCAGGTGTTTTTAGTATTTTTACAGAAATGCCACTCGCACCTACATTACTTTTACTTACTAACGGAAACTCACATTTATCAAAGAATTGATAAGCATCTTGTTTTGTCGCAAAAACATGGGTAGAGGGGTGCGGTAAATTATATAATTTTGCCCACGTATGCATATTGCGCTTACTTTCATATACAGTGAGCTCTTCAAAGCTTGGATAAATTGGAATACCAAGCTTTTTATTTAAAACATAAGCTCGCTCATCATACATCTGTTTGTGCGCCTCTAAAGTACAAGGAGGGCGAATAACAACCCCGTCAAATTCCCCGTGACTTAGTCGCTCAAACCAATCTTCAGCCAATAAATCAATGTGTTGGTACTCTATCCCCTGCAATTCACACGCTTTTGCTATCGATTGCTTTCCATCAGGCAGATATGAACATACTGCAAACTTCATTCACTTGCCCCTTTTCTAAACTTTCTCATAAAGGTTAGTACTTTCCATATGTGGTTTATTAAATAGCTATAAACAAAAAACACCACTAAAAATACAAGTAAGCTAACTGTTTCGCTTACCTGCTCTAGACAAATGCCTAAACACGTCATTAAAAGGGAAAGCCCAGAAATCAATAATAAGGTTTGTCTAGGAGTTGCACCTGCGCGCATAAATATATGGTGTAAATGTTCGCGATCAGGCTTAAAAGGAGAGTCACCCTTTCGGATTCTTCGGATCATGATTGCAGCCATATCAATTAACGGTACAGCTATGATCCACAATGCTGTTACTGGTGCGAATGCGGGGGTTTTTGACTGTGTTCCGATGCATAACAGCCAGATAATAGTGAAGCCAATCAACATGCTTCCTGCATCACCCATAAATATTTTTTTATACTTTTTTATAGGCCAATTTAAGTTAAACATTAAATACGCAGTGATAGCTCCGACAAAAAACACACATAAAATATACCAATCAATATTTGCGGTGAAGAGCAAAAAGGCTAACGCTGTGAAGGCTATCAACGATAAAAGACCAACTAAGCCATCAATACCATCAACCATATTAAAAGCATTAATACATCCAACGACTGCAAGAACTGTGAACACTACAGAGAAGTGCCCTAGCTCTATGTTCTGGAATGAAAATAAGTTACCAAGTGATAGCAATTTATAATCCAGAAGAAATATCATTGCTAGAGCGATAGAAACTTGCACAAATAACCTTGGCTTAACCGATATATCTTTGTAATCATCAATAACGCCAATAGTTACCATCAGGCCAGATAACAAAACATAAGAGATGACTTCTAGGGTCATTGGAAAGAAAATTAAAACGCTTAGGCTTATTCCAATAAAGACACAAATTCCTCCAACTAGAGGGATTGATCCTTCATGGAGCTTTCTGTGATTTGGTCGATCAACTAGTCCAAATTTAAACGCAATTGGTTTTGCTAACCATACTTGCAAGTAAGTGATCAAAAAAGCACTTAAAATAAAAGAAAAAATTTCAATTGGCATTCGTTTAGTTAATCCGAGTGTGATAAATACAGAGCTGAAAAATCAGAGCATTGTAATACAAGAACGATACCCCGAGCAACTGAACCACCTAGAAACACAACTCGAGCAGATTAAAATCAGGTATTTCTCTTCTTAATTAATTTGGCTTGCCTATTAAATCTATAAATTTTAAACGAAAGCTTCCTTGTATATTTTAGTATGTTCCAAATATTACTTATAGCAGCGTAGTAAATAGAGAACATTAGTAAAAAGCCAAAGAACATGACTGTCTCACTTAAGGCTTCCTTCTCCCCATAGATGCCAAATGAAGAAAAAATAAGGCTCATTAAAAATATTAATAAAAGTACACTTCTAGGAGAAAGGCCTGCTTGAAGAAGAATATGGTGCAGATGCTGTCGGTCAGCTTGAAAAGGAGAACGACCGCTACGAATACGAGATAAAATTACCGCCGTCATGTCTAATAAAGGAACTGCTACTATCCACAAAGCTGTCACGGGTCTAAAACCGCTTTGCTCACCTTGAGTGTTAATGACAAGTAGCCAAACCACTGTAAACCCTATAAACATACTACCTGCATCGCCCATAAAAATTTTTCTATAGCGAGTACCAAATACACCTAAATTGAAAATTAAGTAAGGTATCAATGAAAAGATTATTAGAATAGTAAATAAGTTTTCTTGATTTTTTATCGTAAGTAACAATGCAATTGATGACATTGTATTGATCGCCATTGCTCCAAGCAAACCATCTATACCATCGACCATATTAAATGCATTGATCATTGCGACAACGGCTATATAGGTGACCACAATGCCGAAAAAGCCTAAGTTCACATCACCGAATGAGAATAAATCGCCTAAATTCATTAAATAACTATCTATGGCGAAAATCATGAACGTGGCAATTAACAGTTGAAATGCAATGCGAAATCGAACACTTAAGTTATGCTTGTCATCAGCAACACCTAATATGACCATCAAGCCAGCTGCACATAAGTAGCTTAGTAGCTCAGAATCAATTGGTAGCCAAATACTGCTCGATAGTACAACACTGCAAAAAACAGCAATGCCACCTATTAATGGTACATGCCCGTTATGTTGCTTACGGATACATGGTTTATCAACTAACTCAAAACGAATTGCGAACGGTCTTAATACTTTTATAGCGGCTAGCGAAAAAGCAAAAGAACTCAAAACAGCTAAGAAAAAGTCCATATTTCCCCCGCACCAACATTCCTTGGTACATTAAAAAGGTTAAACACAATACAAAATCTAATTACTAACGGTATGTGAACATAAAAAGTGTAAACATTTTGTAGTTATTGACGGTGAATTTGTAAACGCGTAACACTTTTGCAATTCATTTTAGCAGATGCTTTTTGTTTATCCACTTGCTCTGAAAGATAGATGACTATTAATTTTAGAAGCATGCGGCTACTTTAAATTTTTACGCTTCCTATAATACATAATTCAATTAGTGTTTGAGTTGCTACTAGTAACCGCTAGAAAGTTAGGTATAATTCGCAGGCTAAAATATCTATTATTTTTTCCATAAGGTTTTGAAAAAATGCTCAATAATGAAGCTGCTCATAATACAGTCTCTCCCCCGGAATTAGGTGAGATCCTCGCCTCTCTATGGTCTTTCAAAATCTACATAATTATTATTTGTTTTGTTGCTGGTTTGGCTTCTATTTACGTTGCTATTAATACACCCAATGTTTATCGTTCTGAAGCATTACTCGCACCTACTGAAGACCTTCAAGGCAAGAGCAATGAAATGAGTAGCCAGTTGGATGGCTTAGCCACTTTAGCTGGCTTAGGTAGCTTAGATAGTAAAGGTTTTAAAACAGAAGTTGCACAAGCTAAAATCCTCACAAAAGAGTTTTTATATCGGTTTATCACTGAGCATGAGCTTATCTTAGATATTTTAGCTGTTAAAAGCTGGAATCGAGATAGCAAGGAAGTAACTTATGATGATGAAGTTTATGATGCCGAAACTAAGAAGTTTATCCTTCCTGATGACTTAAGCCTAGAATGGTTAACATATAAAGTTATGAGTGAGAACCTAATCATAGATAAGGTTCGTGGTGGCTTTATTAGTATTTCTTATGAGCATCCATCTCCTATAGTTGCCCAGTATGTTGTTGAGAATGTTGTTAAAGATATCAACAACCAGATGCAAAACTTTGATATTGAACAGTCTAATAAAAGCATTAAATACTTAGAAGAAAAACTGCTGCAAACCAACATTGCTGACATGCAGGCTATGTTTTATCGTTTGATTGAAGAACAAATTAAAAATAAAATGCTTACTGAGATTAAAAGCGAGTACATTTTCACAACATTAGACCCTGCCATTGTAGCTGAGGAAAAGTCGGGTCCTCGTCGCGTTTTAATCATTATTGTTAGTGTTTTATTAGCTGGTATTTTTGGTTGTTTTATTGGCTTAATTCGCTTTTACAGAGGCCGTTAAGTTGTTACCACTCATCACTATTTATATGCCAACACAAAACCGAATTAAGTGTTTAAAAAGAGCTGTGATGAGTGTCTTGAACCAAGACTATGTGAATTGGCAGCTAATTATTGTAAATGACGGTTCATCTGATGATACTAAAGTGTATTTAGATGATTTGGCTCAGACTGACTCTCGCATTGTTGTTTTTCATAATGAAACCTCTTTAGGTGCATGTGCTGCACGTAATCTTGCTATCGAAGCTGCTAAAGGAGAATTTATTACAGGTTTAGACGATGATGATGAATTTACGCCTGAACGCCTATCCTACTTCATTGCGAATTGGAGCGATGAATACAGTTCTCTTTGTACACCAGTCATTGTTTGCAAAAATGAAAAACAGACAGCACATAACTATTTTATAGGTAAACTCTCTTTTGAAGACTTATTAGTCGTTAATAAAGTTGGTAATCAATTGTTCTGTAAGACTTCAGACATAAGAGCTATAAATGGTTTTGACGTTTCTTTTAAAGCGTGGCAGGATTATGACACTTGGCTACGATTTTTTCAGAAATTCGGAACAGGTTTAAAGCTAGAAAAAGCAACATACCTTCAGTACGAAGAGCAAAGTAGCGTTAGTATTACACGTTCATCGAACCGCTTAATCGGCTTTCAACAGTTTTTTGCTAAACATGCGCATGTAATGTCAACAAAGCAAAAAAACGCAATGCTCTGCTGGAAGGCTATTATTTTAGGCAAATGGGTCCCATTAAGATTATTAATAAAGTCGCATTGTGATATTTACAAATACTCTGTCTTACACAACATCAAAGTTCTTTTAGGGAAATAGCGACTGATGCATATCGCTTTTGTTTTAGAAGACTTTACTCTTGGTGGCGTCGAACGTGTCTCCGAAAAGCTGATCTCTGCTTTAAACAACCACTACGGGTATACTATCACTATCATTTGTGAATACGATCAGGGTGATCTCAAAGATACTTTTCACCAGCTTGGCCCTGTTTTTACCTTAGGGGGGCGCAGTAGGCTCCTCCGATTTAAAAATATTTGTGCGCAATTGCAGCCAGATCTTGTTGTTTTCACCAAAGGCGGGCTTTCTCGTTACGGTTTGATGCTCTCTTCTTCTACCCCGAAAGTAGCTGTACAACATGTACCTATAAATCTTCCAGATCAAAGTGCATTTAAGAATCTATTCCGCCGAGTTGGTGCATCAATACTGTTCAGAACTTTAGATAAAGTCATCTGTGTTTCTGAGGGAATTTTAAACAACTTGCAACAACTTAAAGTAATTGGTGCAGATAAGGGTCTCTGTATTTATAACCCAGTTCTCGATCAACATATCAAAAAGCTAGCTGCTGAAGATGTAGAATATGAAGATTATTTTGTGTGTGTTGGCCGGTTGCACTTCCAAAAGGGTTACGACCTTTTAATTAAAGCAGTAACACAAGCTAAGCAGGCAACTCCTTCTCTTAAAGTCATCATTATTGGTAATGGCCCCGATGAGAGAAAGTTAAAACATCAAATTGCTCAATCTGATTTAGCCGATACCATTTTATTACATGGAACAACCGATAACCCGTATAAATATATCGCACATGCAAAAGGTATACTTTTACCTTCACGCTGGGAAGGAATGCCAACTGTTTTAGTTGAAGCTGCTTATTTAGATACACCGATTGTTGCCTTTGATTGTCGTTATGGGCCTAAAGAGCTTACAGGACAAGGTCAACTTGGCTACTTAGTCGAGTTCTTAGATGTTGATACATTCGCAGAAAAGATAGTTGCCCTCGAGTTGAATAAAGCCCCTAAGTTACCCTCGCCAAATGTGGATTGTTTTTCATTAGAAGCAGCAGCTTCTCATTACCATAATCTATTTAAATCATTATTATGAATAACAAATTGAATAAAAAGCTAAACTCAGGTGAGATTTTTGACCAAACGAGTGCTGAAGCTTTTGCAGCCGAAAATAAGATTGTCATATCTTTTCTAAACCCGTTTTCATATTATGAAGTGGCACAAGATGACGATCTAATAAATGGGGTTGATTACTACTTCTCTGATGGCTCGCTACTGTGTCGTTTGCACAATTTGTTTCTTCCAAAAATTACCCGTGCAAGTTTCGACTATAGCTCAATAGCAGGTACTTTTTTAGAGTCTGTAGCGGCAAGTGGCAAGCGTATTGCTATCATAGGCGCGACTGAAGAAGAGAATACATTAGCGGTTGAAGTGCTAAAAAAGCAGTATCCAAATTTAAACGTTGTTTTCAATCGTAACGGGTATATTGATGATAATCAAAAGATTGCTAACGAGTTAAATGAGCTGCAAGTTGAAGTTGTATTAGTTGGTATGGGTACCCCTTATCAGGAACGCTTCTCTATTTTCTTGAAAGAACACTTAACATCTCCTGTAGTTATCATTACTTGTGGCGGTTTTTTAACACAAACATCAATCAAACCCGATTATTACCACCCTTTAGTAAAGAAGTTTGGCTTAAGGTGGCTTCAGCGTATCGTTATGCATAAGCATGTTCGCGACAGAGTTCTTAAGGTGTACCCTAAATTTATTTTTTCTTACCTCAAAACGATGATCAGGCAACATGCAACAAAAAAGTAAAACGTTGATCAACTCAGCTCAGTGGCTAACTTTATCCACTGTTTTTATGCTGTGTTATTGGCCTACCTATATTATTCCTGCTTTAGATGATCATACCGTCCAAAAAGTATACTTTTTTATCATGCTAGGCTATTTCCTGATTGTGACACTTGCTACAAGAACAACGATCAAAGTACCGAGTACGGCTTATGTGTACTTATTCCCTATTGTTGCCATGCTAATAACATTTTGTTTTAGTGTGCCCAACTTTTCATTTTTCCATATTTCAGTACTGGTAAAGCCCTTTTTACTCTTTTTGTTTGTGGTTTTTTTCTACTCATTATTTACCAGTCATTTTGATGCCATAAATAGCGATAAAATAAAAAAGGCACTGACTATCATCTTTGTAATGCAGCTTATTTTTATTCTGCTACAGATTGTGTTGGGCGACATTGATGTATTAATGCTTTTTAACTCAAAAAAAGTTTACGAAGGTTTTGGTTTTCGTGCTCCAGGTACATTTGATTGGGTTTATATAACCTGTTATTTCTTAACCTTTTTCTTGTCGGTATATATTATCGAAGCATTCTTTGGTAAAAATAAGCTAATAGCTCTTACCTTCATTGCGTGTGCTTTTTTAGCAATATTTTTATCACAATCAAAAACAGGTTATTTAGCGACTATTATTATCGCATTTTACTTCACTTTTTTATCTGTCATCTTACGATTAGGAATAGCAACTAAGATTTTAATTAGTATGTTTACCTTGCTGGTACTATTTATCGTCTTTGTTATTTATTTTGAAATCAACCTAGATTATGTCACACGCTTTCTGAGTTACCTGCTACAAGGTAAAATGGATGGCTCGACCTCAACACGTACAAAGCAAACAATCATTGCCTTAAATGAAGGTTTTACCTATTGGTATAAAGGCTCTCCTTTAGCATTAGAGGGGCTCATAATTGAAAATACCTATTTAGATTATCTGTTTAGATACGGTTTATTTGGGCTAATAGCATTTATATCTATTATTGTTATTTTCTATAGTTATTCTCTTTCTGTTTGTATTAATGCAAACAAGTTATACCGTAAAGGTTTATTGAACTTTCAAATGTTCCAGCTTAGTGTTGGCTGTCATATGACCTTTTTTGCTGCATCGTTATATTCTTTTACAGGCACGCCAATCGATGCTTACCGCTCCGCTTTGTGGTCTTGCTTTGTTATTTCTTTATCTTCTTATATTAATACTTTAATTAAGAGGCAATCTAGACTTTTAAGTGATTCTTCAAGGCCTGAAATAACGACACCACAAAAATAAGCAATTCATATTTAAACTCGTTGGCAAGCTAGCTTTTAACTGTCAGTATGCTTGCCAAAAAACGTCCCATTCCCTACAGTCCCCATTACGTTTACAATATAACGTTTATTACATCAGATACTTTACTAGCTTGTTCAATAAAAGTATTTCTCCGAAGGATACCCCAATGCTTAATTTTAAAAGCGCTTTTTTCCTTATAACACTCTTTATGTTTCTGTTCGGATGCAACAGTAAAACTCAAGAGCAAGACACTCAAAAAGTTGAGAACCAAGAAGTCACAACCCCACCTTCGCCTTTAACACTTATTCCTGAAACAAGGATAAATGATAATGAGACCATATTTACCATAGACGAGTCGAATAGAGCAGGATGGTGGAAGCCCATTACTAGTAATGATAAAACGTTGTTCGTGGCGTTCAATAGCTTAGGGCCAGAGAGCTCTCACTGTGAAGATAATAGTACACACCATATTACTGTTGCATATAAAAGCGAACAGCAAAGCTGGCAATATTTAAGCGCTCAAACAAGCAAGTATTTATGGAACAAATGCGATAACAATGGACACAAGCAACCTACCATTGCTGTGGATGGTAATGATGTTATTCATCTTTGGGCTGATATGCATAATGACAAAGATGGTTGCTGCTATTTTAATAATTCAGACTCTCACGATAAACTTGCACTACAAAATGATTTTAAAGGCAGAGGTAGATTTACTTACCCAATCGCTGATACCTCACCTAGCGGTGATATTTACTTAGTTTTAAGAAACCTACCCAATATAAACCCAGGTGATGATTCAGTGAATTATGAAGGCGCTGGAGAGTTATATTTATGGGAGCACAATCTAAAAAAATGGAGTAAGGCGGGCACTTTTGCTGAAAACACTCAACGCTTACAAGGCTTTAATGCTCCCGTTTACCCTGATGATGTTTATGTAGACTCACAAGGAATTGTGCATATTTTATGGCAATGGTCTTTAAAAACAACCGATGCTAAGAGGTACTATGGCAGCTACATAACTTATCATGAAAGTGATCGCTCTTTCTATGCAGCAGACGGTTCACTACTTTCAACACCAATATCTTTGGCGTCAAGGCATACTATTCCAAACTTAGTTTATGAAGATTCCATCCCTTATAGTGGTACATTCATTCAAACTGCAAAATTAATCGTTGATGATAATTATTGTTCACCATGTATAGCCTATAGGACAATTACTGAAACTCAGCATCAGGTTCGCTTTACCCGCTGGGTGGAAGGTCAATGGAGTGAGCCTGAGATTGCTTTCTCAACAAGTGATAGCATCACTTCTGCTACATTGGATATTTCAGTTGATCAATTAGCTGTAGCGATTTATTACGCAGTAAAAGATGAGGGTGCTTTTGTAGCAAGACGAGAACTTAATGGCCTTAATTGGACTAGTGAACTTTTGCAGCCAAGTTCAGCACAAGATATTCGCCTGTCAGTCACAAATTATGCAGATAAGATAGTTTTATACCTAAGTAACTTGGTCAATGAAGATAAGCGCTCTGAACTAACTATACAGCCTATCGAATAATTATATTTTTACCTAATTGAGTCTATTACTAGGCTCAATTATATAAAATGATAGAAAAAGTTAATTATTAGATAAATAAGCACGTTGGTAGTAAACATAAGTAGATATGTTCTTTTAGGTATATCAGGATCGCTTATACTAAAGAAGAATAGTGCACTTGCGGTCATGCTCATTTGCAGTGCTGCCACACCAAATGCAAACAGGCTAATGCTTTGCAACTGGGTCAATATTAACAATACACAAATACTGATTGATGATGAGAGAAGATTCCACTTAAACTCTATTTTTGTATTACCTTTGGCTTGCGCAGCTATGCCTAACAAGGAGCCAAATGGGGCAAGGCAGCCAACGATAAATAAACCATACAAGATTGGAATTGACTGCTGGTATTGCTCAAAATAAAACTGAATAACAACGGTAAGAGAACCTAAGAACAATAAATACATTACACTGTTCATAGCACTAAGAGTCCGCATGGAGCGATTAAACGTCGAATAAAACTCTTTAAACTGTGTTTGTTGTTTGGCAAGTTTTGGATAAACCAGCCTAGCAATAAGAATACGGATAAATTTAATAGGCTGCATAAGTAATTCTTTTGCAAATGAGTACAGACCTAGAACCTCAACCCCCATTAATTTACCAATAATAAGCTGATCAAGCTGCGCACGGACTTGGTTCAAAATTTGCGAGCCCATTTGATAGCCTCCAAATGCAAGTGCAGGCTTTACGATTGCAAAGTCAACTTTATAACTTGGGTGCCATGATTTCTCGGCAAAAGTTAAGAACAGCAAATATCTTAGGCTGTTAGTAGCTAAAAATGCATACAGGTAAGGGAAAATGCTCGGTATGCCTATTTTTATAAATCCAAAGGTAAAAAGTAATAAACATAGCTTCGTCGCTATATCTATTTTTGCCAAAGCAACGTTCATTTCTGACTTTATAAAGTTGGCTTGATATTGTGCGCTTAGGCCTAACAGAACAAAGTTAAACGCCATTATGTATAAGCTTTCGGCTATATCTTTTGACTCATAAAAATTTGCAACTGGTAAAGCAATTAACGCAATTAGCCCGCCAGCACCAGCCCCTAAAAATACGTTTGTATAGTACAATGCCGAGCTTTCTGAACGAGTTAAAGCTTGTTTGTAGATGAAATAGTTAGACAATCCCATATCTTGTACAAGATAGGCAATCGCTAAAAACACATTGATTATTGCCAGTACACCTATCACTTCTGGGTTGGTGTAGTAAGCTAGCATAGCAAAAACAGAAAACTGTACTGCGCCGGCAATTGCTGATGAAGCAAGTAACCAAATGCCTTGCTGTTTAGTGCTCATTTAATTTGACCAGAATATCCAGTAGTTGAGTATATAGCTTGGACTGCTCAAAGCTCTGCTCAACTTTTTCTTTGGCTGTTGCTCTCATTCTTACAATGTCTATTTGACCATTGGCGAGTCTTTCTATTGAGTCAGCAAGCTCTAATGGAGCATGCTCTTGAGCAAGTAAACCACTTTCATTGTTCGAAATAAGCTCAGGTATACCGCTATGATAAGTCGATATGGTGATTAAGCCCATTGCCATCGCTTCCATTAATGCAACAGGAATACCTTCCATATCGCCGTTTTCAGCGACAACCGATGGCAATAAAAATACGTCGGCGTCGTTTAGCAGTTGTGCTATTTTCTCTTGCGGCTGAAAACCCAGCAGTTTTACGCTATTAGAAAGCTGAAGCTGATCAATTTGCTGAACAATCTGTGGTTTTAAATCACCATCACCCACAATTTGATATTCAAAAGCAACGCTGCGTTTTTTTAACTCCGCCATTGCATCTAGCGCATCAGCCAAACCTTTCTTCTCGATGAAACGGGCTACGCTGATAATTTTTAATGGCTTACAAATAGGTTTACCTAATTCTCTGCACTTAAATTGCTCACTGTTAATCCCCATGCGGTTTACGGTGATTTTATGATGCTGACAACCTAACGAAATAAGCTTATTTTTCCACAGCTCACTAATAGGTAACATTAACTCACCAGTTTTGAAGAGGTTTTCATAATCATGTTTGAAAACATCTAAAGTGGCTTTTACTGAGATATCGGCACCATGAAACACTGTAACCAATTTACCTTTTACTAGCCCAAGCTCTCGCATTTTGTTTGCGACAACAGCTGCAGTCCCAAAGTGAGCTATAAATATGTCAGAGTCAAAGCGCTGTGTAGCTCTAGTTATAATGCTTGGCAATAGTAATGACTTGCTATGTATACCAAAACGAGCGATATTTAAAGACGCTAACTTTTTACTTACTTGCTGTGGCCAAAGTAAAGTTACAATTCTTTTTAAGCGAGTTTTAAGTCTACTATCGGTAACAGATTCTGTTGTTAAATATGTCGTTTTTTCAATAAGTTTATAGTCATTAACTGCCTTATGACTATTAGTCAAATCTCCTCGACCAATTGCCAATATGTGGACATTTACCCCTCTATTTATTAAGCCAATAATCTGATTTATGACAAATGTTTCTGATGCTACGGGGAATTGGTTTAAGAAAAATGTGACTTTCATTAGTCGCGCTCAATTTTTTGAAGTACTCGTGTGACCATATCTCTTACTTTTTGGCGCTCAACTTCTACTTGTTGCGCCATTTTACTTTCAGCATCATCTAAATTAGCAAGTAGATGTCTGACTGAAGTTAGCAATTCATCACTGAATAATGAAGTCACATCTTTTGAGAGCTCTGGTAAGTCCAATTGAGCCATTATGCCTTTTGACTTGTGCTCATAGTTCAAGGCAATCGCAGGCGTACCGAAGTTCATTGAAATAATCGCGCTGTGTAAACGAGTTCCGATCGTTAAGGTACATAAACCTAGAAAAGAACCTAACTCTACGTCATTCAGCTCATCCATAATAACGTGACAACTTGACTTGTTACGCACCAAACTTTGAACTTTTAGCGCTGTCATACGATCATCACGATGATAACCGCCTATCCCAGTACAAGTTGAGCACAGCACTATTTTGTAGCCATCATTGATTAAATTATCAATTAATTGTGCAAAGTGCTCTTCATATTGCTTCTGTGTAACACCTAAACGCTTATCAAAAGGGGCTAATTCACGCAATGTAATAGCAATGGTTGGAGCTGCTTGAGTAAGTGCTGTTAAGTGGTTAGGGAGCATAACAGGCTGATTAGGAACAACCCATGCAGTATCAGCTCCTTCAGACACTTTTAGATCGGAAATACCAGCCTGCTTCATGTAGTTCAAGCTAAGGTTTTCTCTTAATGCTAGTTCATCGACACGAGAAAATACTCTGTCAGCCAGTTCTGTGTATTTCTTACTATGGAATGGACCCACTGAATGGCCTAGTAAAAATAGCTTCTTTTTGGCCAATAAAGTACACAACGCATGCTCGAACTGAGCAGGGCCATAAAGGTCAACAAAAAATGAACCGCCGACCTGAATAACTGCATCATAGTGTGAAATTACGTCTAGCTGCTGAGAAATATGCTCAGGCAAACTTTTTGAGCTTGGCTTATTTAATTTTCTAGCTAAAAAGTAACCTAAGAATCGACGGCTATATTTTTTCCAAACTCGAGCCACTAAACCATTCGCTTGAGTATCATGATAATGATCCAAAGGATCCATGACTAAAGTTTGCCCAAGTAAAAAACTTGAGCTAATTGGGAAGCGGCTATAAATGTCAATTTTAATATCAGGGTGTTGCTTAACAAGTTCAGCTATTAAACCCCTAAGTATTGCGCCATCACCCCGGTTACCGCAGGTATGATTTCCAACCAGTAGTAATTTCATATACCTTTACTTAATTGTAATTGGAGTGCTGTAAAGCTTTGACATTGCTTCGCTAAACTCATCAACTTCACTCGAGTCATTAACAACCTTAGTTGTAATTAACATCACTAGCTCTGTACGGCTATTTGAATCGCTCTTGCTTGAAAATAAACCACCTAATACAGGTAAGCTACTTAATAATGGTACACCATTGTTGTTATCAGATTTTGTTTCTTGAATAAGACCGCCTAAGGCTACAGTTTGGCCATCAGCCGATAAAATTTCAGTTGAAATAGCTCTGTTTGTAATAACCGGTGTATCTGCACCACTTGTATCATTTGGCTGCGCATTACTTACTGACATAGCCACACTCAATGAAATAACCCCCTGAGAGTTAATAATCGGTGTTATTGCTACATTTACGCCCGTAGAGCGATATTGAATAGAGTTTGCAACAGAGTTGTTGTCGCCAATATCTTCTACCGTTTGAGTTACAATTGGTACCTGATCACCCGACGTAATTGTTGCAGACTCACCGTCTCTTACGATCATGTAGGGTCTTGATAAAACGCGCGTGTTACCTTTACTGTTACTCCAATTTAATTTAGCTTGCCAGTCGCCTTTAATAATGGTTGACGAAATTGAGCCACTGCTTGCAAGGTTTAATAGGGTGCTGTCGCTGTCATCACTTAACGAGTTATAAACCCAGTCAATTCCAGAAGACATATCATCACTTAAATTAACTTCAAGAATGGTTACATCTAAAATAACCTGGCCAGGTAAAACATCCATTTTTTTGAGTAAAGACTCAACCAAACGATACTCATCATTGGTGGTATAAAAAATTAGTGCATTTTGTTGGCGATCTAAACTAAAACGCATTGGACCTGCATCAACAGAGGTCTTACGCCCCCTATTTCCTTGCTCAGCACTCCCTTGATCTTGATTCGTTGTTGCACTTCTATTTGAACCACCGAGTAATAAACTACTGATCGATTCGAGCATAGTTTCTGCCTTTGCATATTTTGGTTTATATACAAAATATTGCCTTTCATCACCGGCAATCGGCACATCAATTTTATTCGCCCAAAAGATAATACGATTTACGATATCTTCATTTGCAGCATATGCAACAAATGCATTGATTCTAGGAATTGGCACAAACGATACATCACCATCAGTTGAAACAAGCATGCCATCTTCTGCAAGCAATTCACGTATTTGCTCGATACCTTCAATTGGTGAAATATGTGCAAACTCAACAAGACGAATTTCGCGGCCATACGCTCTTGGTACATCAAGCATTTTAATGATTCTTAAAGCTCTTAGAATCTCAGCACGATCACCTTCAACAATAATGAGCTTTTGTTGCGATTGTACGGTAATTGCCGCCGTTGAAAGTTTACCCATTATGCTGGAAATATTTCGACTGCCGCTATATACATAAGGAACAATTTGAGTGATAGCACCAGCCATATCTGGCACATCTGTCGCTTCACCGCCTATACCAATGCCAATTGAGTTTTTCTGCGAGCTACCAGTCACTTTAGATAAATAAATGATGTCGTCTTTACGAAGTGTCTGAATAGCGCTTTCTTCAAGCGTTTTCACAACTACTTTGTAAAATTCAGAGCGCTCTATTGGTGAAGAAATATTTAAGGTAATTTTGTCATTAGAGGCAGCTAGCTGCGGAGCCACCACATAATTTAAATTTAAAAGTTCGTCAAATACACGACTTGTGAACTCTTTTACTGAGATTTCATCAGCAGCAAACGTAATCGGCTCACCAGTTAGTTCAGGTGGCTTTTTCGCATCTTCTTTTAATTTTGAGATGCCGCCTAAATCTTGTACTTTAACAGCATTAAAGCTATTTGGAGTCTCATCACTTTCGGCAACTTCTGGCTGAGATTCATTTTTGGTTAGGTCTTGTTTTAGGATAGATCTTTCAACCTTTAGATCCTTTCCTTGCAGTCCACCAGTTTGAACACATCCAGACACGGCTAACGCTAGTGCAAGTAAAAGCGTGCTTTTATATGGACTACTTTTCATTTGAAACTTCCTCTACGTTCTCAGTCCTTGTGATATTAATGACCTGTGGCTTATACATTTTTAACAAGTACTCTTTTTCGTTATTTATTAACTCAACGCCTGTCGACATTATCGACTTTAGTTCTAAAGAATGAAATGTATCACCTTTAACAGCGTCAACCACAGTTTCTTTATTATTTTCACCTTTAATTCTCAATCTCGCTTTTGCGAAGCCGCCTGAGGTATGAATAGAGATTAAAGAAACTGTAACATCAAAAACATCTGGCAAGGCTTCTTCTTGTTCATCTTGAATACGCGAAAAATTAATCCCCAAGATGTCAGCAAACCCCTTCACATCGAATTGCTTTGCGCTTATATTCTTTGTAATGACAGGCAATGGCTCATCTTTTGATTTATCTGAGCTTGATGGGTTATCAAGAAGAAAGTCTCCGGCCCAAAATAAAATACCAAGTACCACCAAGATTAAAATTAAAATATTTTTCATTGTTTTTTATACACTCGTAAAAATTCAATGTTGGCTCTAATTAGATCTGGCTTAGCTTTATCTCGGAACATTGAAATTTGTCTTACGCGATTGCCATACTCAATATTTTCAAGCTCAAAAAGTAAGTTGAGAATTAAGTTTCCATCACCCGACAGATTTAACCTGCCCGTGTAAACAGCGTACGTATCATTTATCTTCACTTCGCGTTGAGGAGCTTTATTGTCAATACTGACCTCATACTTGGCTATTACCGAATCAACAGCATTTAACCAAAATAAAGATGGATCTTGGTTTTTCTCAAGCGTAGGGATTTTATCAAATTCGCCAAGATGCTTATTAAATTCTTCAAGGTAATTTTCTATGTTGTCTTTTGAGTCGAGTGCTCGCTGTTGTTTGTTAACGAACGCTTTAACGCTATTTAATTCCTGTTTTTTGTTATCTAACCAGTCTAACCATGGAAAAAAAATAAACTCTAAAGATAGTAATAAAGCAATTAAGCTTAACCCAACCGTTTTTATTGAAATAGCATCCTTGTTCATTTCAATACCACCTCAATCGAAAATACCTCTTCATCTAAGCTATTTTTAGTTACTGGTCTAGTGAATTTAGCCTCATCAACCGAAGGAGACTGGATTAGCTGTTCTAGTAGTTTTGTTGCTGAGCTACTAGAAGAGCCACTCATACGAAAACCCGTGTTGATAATGTTCAACCGTTCAATAAAAATATCATTTGAAGAAATACCTAAGCGACTAAATACATCTAACACGTTAGGATTTTCATTTAAAAACTTAACCAGCTCAGTTGTTTGCTGCTGCTTATTATTAAACTCTTGTTTTAACGCAAGCACTTGATTAACACTTTCTCGGTGATCTTCTTTAACAGACTCATAGTAACTGGTAGCTAATACTAGATAAGCGCTTAATGCGACTCCTGTTAAGCTAAGAATACTAACAAGAGAAATAATCAATTGGCGGGTTTTAAGCTTTTCTACTTTTCCTGATGCATTCTTTTTATCGATAAAAAGCCCTGGCAAATTAATCCATTGAATATCTTCAATAGCTTTTAGCTTACTCGGCTTATTATTATGCTGAATTGATAAAGGGTATAGACTTTGCTCTTCTACTCTATCAAACAAAGGTAAAATCAACTTACAGTCACGAGGGACTTTATTCATGACATGCTCAGGAACAACAAAGTAACTTACCTCTATTGAGTTATTAGTTACGCGCTGAATGCTCCAACTGAAATGCCCTTCCATCGGCGGTAGCTGAAATTTTTCAGCTTTAATGATGGCGTTCAGTTGCAACAAATTCGTGTTATTGTAGGTTCTTGTTGTTGCCCAAAATAAATCCCTATCAAGAAAACATGCTGTTAGCAGCATACTTGCAGACTTTTTATAGGCTGTATTTTTAACTTCAAGGTCTGCTGTTAGGTGATATTTATAGTGACATAACGAAGAAGTTAAGCGTAACTTTTGTAACAGGCGTTTCATTATTGAAAAATTAGCTCATCATCAGTTATAAAATATGGACGAAAGGAGTCAACCCCTCTCAGTAGCGTAAACGATTTAGTAATCGACAAGTTTTTAGTAAACGTTATTTCTATTTTGTATCGACCACTTGGGTAACTACTCCCTTCCATAGAAGCATTTTGCTCATCAGGGACCGTAAGACCAAGGGCAGAGTATAAAGAATTCGGCATGTATTGTCGAACAATGTAATCCCCTGAATACAGAACTAAATAGGGCTCAATTTTCGAGTAAATTTCATTATCTTCAATAATATATTCGAGCTCTTTTACACTCTGTATAGTATCGTTAGTTGGTAGATTAGGTTCGGCGTAATCTCCTTTTTCTGCTCCTTCGATACGAGTTAAGTCATCTACGTCTTGCCAATCTTTGAGTCTATCCTTTATACGTGGAACCAGATCTGGGCTTAAACCATTGTTGACTAATAAGTTTAAAAAGTCCTTCTCGTTATAGGGCAAAATAGAGACCAAGCCTCCAATATCTTGTACTTTAACAGTGAAATTGTCATGTTCTTTGATGCCGCCTTTGAAGTCTTGCGTCATCGCATTAGAAACGGGTTGCCCTTGAAAATCTCGACGAGGTCCCAAAATACCAAATGAGCTAGTCATATAATCAAACACCATTTCGGCTTGTACTGATTCTAGCTCTAAAACGGCATCTGTGTTTTGTTTTATTAAGCCCGTTAAACGTGCATTGTTTTGCCCTTTCGAAGACATATAAATCATGATTACAGCCATAATTGCTGTAATCATCAGAACCATAAATAAAGCAACCCCTTGCTGCTTAGCCTTCAAACGCATTACTTGCTCCTTGCTGGTAAGGGTTAACCTCTGGAATTTGTAGAATAATATCTGAGTTTCTATCGCCAGCGATTTTTACGAACATAGGAACAAGCCCTCTTTTACTCCCTTCAAAGGTGCTATACCACTTTGGTGATGGCTTAACATTTACGTTTAGATACTCTGAGTAAAAGTCGTCTAGTTCAAAACGATTCTTCCAACCAAAGTAACTAATTTCTACTTCGTTAGCATCTAAATATGTGAGCTTTTCGTCACAAGGGAACGAGCCTGGAGGCTGATGCAAAGGGAAACTGCCAAAAGGTACTTCACAATATTCAAGCCTATTTTCTTCAATTACTAGCGCTGCAACTGCGATTGGCGATGAAACGATAATGGGAGACTCAGTAATAAACAACATAGACTTTTCTTCACCTATAAAAAAAGGGGTTTTAGCTCCTTCTTGATTGGTGTGAAAAAACGGCTTTAAAGCTCGAATTTGGTTATTTATAAGCTTGGTAGTTGTTAAAACATCGACACTGCGCGACTTATCTTGCTTTGTTAGATTTAAAATCGAATATCGATAACTGCTTACAGCAAGAGTCATTACTAACGAGAAAATAACCATCGCGATTAATACCTCAACGAGGGTAAAAGCTCCTTGCTGCTTAATTCTTCCAATAAACATCTTTTACTCTCAATATGACTTTTTCATCATTTTTGACCTTTACCTGAATTTCGTAAAGTATCAAAGTACCTGTATTTTGATTATCAGAATCAGACATTTCGTTAGATATACTTCGTAATGGTGGTTTTTCATCTAATACCGTTACTTGCCATGTAAACTCACTGTTATTGATAGTATATGAGCCACTATCAGAGCCATTATATTGATATTGATAGGCAACATAGTCTTTTATGAATTCACCTAACTGAGCTCTATCGATGTGGCGTGACAAACGCATTTCATGGAGCGAGGTTGAGCGAGCAACATAACTCATAGCACTGATTGCTATAAATAAAATAATCGATGCAATAAGCACTTCGATGAGAGTCATACCGCGATTATATTTCAAAAATTTCATTTTCATTCTTGTTATTGAAAGTCGCTTTAATTGCTAACTTTTTAAAGTAGGTTTTAGCACTAACAATAAAACTCGAGTTTTCAAAGGTCAGTGTTTCGAAAGTAACTTTCTTTAAGACAGTATCTTCAGCTGTATTTTTTGGATTATTCAGTTCGTTTTGCTCTAGTTCAGCAGCTTGGTTTACGTTCTGGCTTTTATTTATTGATAAATCTGTGATCTCTAATGAGTTGTTGCTTAAGTTTATTTTTAACGTTACTCCTTTATAAACACTATACTGCTTCGCAAATTTCACAGCCTCGATTAGCTGCTTACGCTCTCCGTAGCGCTTTGTTTGCTCAAGTTGTTGCCACATATTTGGGAGCACAAAAGAGCTAGCTAGGCCAATCAGTACCATCACTATTAATAATTCTACTAGTGTGAAGCCTACGCTTTTAGAACGATACATCATTTATAGACACTATGCTCAGTAACATGGTGATTACAACAGAACCAACAATACCACCCATGAAAAGTATTAACAGAGGCTCAAGCATTGCTGTAAAGCGTGTTAACCATTGCTCAAAGCTTAAACGAGAGCGTTGTGATATTTCGGTAAACGAACTAGTTAAAGTACCACTTTCTTCACCTACTGAAATGAGTGAAATACCAATATCATCAAACAACCCTAATTTTGCCAATTCTGTACTTAGCTCACTCCCTGAAGATACAGAAACAACACTGTTTCTGAGCTTATCCCTCAAAATAGGGCTAATAACTGTCTCTGCGGCAAGCTCTAAACCAGATGACAAACTCACACCACTTTCGAGTGTCAGTTGCAATGCCGTTGAAAAACGTATTTTGTCTGATTGTTTAATAATTGTTTTTATAAGAGGCAATGCCACGGTTGCTTCAAGTAGCTTAGCTTTTAAGGTAGGCTTACGCAGCGCTGAAACAATACCGACAACAATTGCCATAATTATTAATAGCATATGCACTTGATAGCTTTGCACCCAGTTAGAGGCATCAATTAAAAATTGGGTGTAACTTGGTATATCCTCAACAGAATCAAACATTGAAGACATGCTGGGTATAACAAAATTAAAAATGGCCCAAATTGCTAGCACGCAAACAATTAAAATGAAAAATGGGTAAGTAATAGCCTGAATCATTTTACTTCGTAATGCGTTTTGAAATTGTAGGTTTTGACTTAACCGAGAGAACACTTGTGGAAGGTTACCTGTGCTTTCACCAATCTTTACCATCTCAACAAATAAGGTCGAAAAGACTTCAGGTCTTTTGCCTAACGCGTCGCTTAACAGATCACCTTGTTTTATATCACTAAGTACACTATTCCAAATAGCCCCCATTGCAGATTGACTATTCGACTTAGCTAAAACAATTAGCGCCTTATCAATTTTTAAACCATTTTTAAGAAGCGTAGACAACTGATTTGTCGACTGCTCCATATCAGCTAGGGTTACCCTCTTACGCTTAAAGCCTTGCTTTTCAGGTGATACCTTTACAACAAGTTTATAGTCTTTTTTTAACGCCTGTATGGCTGCAGCCTCATTTTCGGCATGCAGCTCGCCTTCAGTTAACTCACCTGTTTTGGTATAAGCTTTAAACTTAAATAGTTGGTTCACCCAGCTACCCTCATCACTTCTTCAATAGTAGTTTTTCCTTGAAGTGCTTTTAACATCCCATCTTGTTTCAAACTGCGGAGTTTTTTATCAGCCATAAGCTGGTATAAGTTATCGAGTAACTTTTCATCTTTAGCTAAGCGCTTAACATCATTATCGCATGGTAAGTATTCTAAAAATGCCACTCGACCGGCATAACCGGTATGTTCACAGTGTTCACAACCTACCGCTTGATGCAGCCCGGCGTATTCAGCTTGATTCAACGAATGTAAGCCATACTTTTCTAATTGCAGCTGGCTCTCTTCCTGATCTAAAGGTTTTTTGCAGTGAGTACAAAGTGTTCTGGCAAGACGTTGTGCCATAATTGACACTAAACCTGCATTTAACAAATACTCTTCAATACCTAAATCCATTAATCGGGTATAGGCTGATGGTGCGTCATTGGTATGAACTGTACTAAATACTAGGTGACCCGTTAATGCTGATTGCAATGCAATTTTAGCAGTTTCATTATCACGGATCTCACCAACCATAATTACGTCGGGGTCTTGACGAACAATACTTCTTAAACCTGCCGAGAAGTCAAAGCCGATATCTGAATTTACTTGTACTTGGTTTATGCCTGGTAATTGATACTCAACAGGGTCTTCTAGAGTCACGATTTTCACATCAGGTTTATTCATTTTATTTAAAAATGAATAAAGTGATGTAGTTTTACCTGAACCTGTTGGGCCAGTCATGAGAATTACGCCGGACGTACGCTTTAAATCTTCATTAATAAAGCTAATTAAATCTTCTGAATAACCTAGCCTTTCTAAATCAAATTTTACAGCATTCTTAATTAAGAAACGCATAACCACACTTTCACCAAACCCAAGTGGTAGTGTTGAACAGCGAATGTCTAAATCCGTCGAGCCGGCTTTCATCTCGATTTTACCATCTTGAGGACGCCTTTTTTCAGCTATATCCATACCAGATAAAATTTTGATACGCGAAATTACTGCTAACTGCAGGCTAAGTGGTATTGGGTCGGCTTCTTTTAAAATTCCATCGATACGGTAGCGTGCTCTGTACCTTCCATCGACTGGCTCAATATGTAAGTCTGATGCACCTAGTTTTACACCCTTGTTGATGAGGCTATTCACTAAGTTTACCGTTGGCGCACCTAGAGCTAGCTCTTTCAGCATTGCTAAGTTATCAGAAGAAACAACTAGCTCAGGCTGTTCAACTGAAATCGCATTAAACTGCTCACTAAGCAGTTCAAAGTCTTTTTTAGTTAACGCATAAAACTCAATATTTAAACCAATAAATCTTAGATAATCTAACCCATCATTATTATGAGGAGAGGCAAAACCTAACTTTATAGTTTTATCGTCAATTTCTAAAGGAAGAAGATGGTTTTCGATTAAAAATTCAGTATTGATGTTATTTAGCTGCTTCACATTGGTATGGTCAAGTGCTAAAGGCCCCTGCCATTTAGAACATTTAAGCAAAGCTGCATACATATCACAAAGTTGCTCTTCATCAATCCAGCCTGAATTTAACAAAAGAACATCTAAAAAATCATTACTTGTAGATTGGTATTCAAGCGCTTGTTTTAGCCTTTTTGAATCTAACAGTTCATGCTCTACAACATATTCCTGAACTTTAGTATTCCACATCAGCGTCTTCACCTTCACCACCAGGTTTACCATCACGTCCGTAACTTTTCAGTACAAACATTTCTGAGTTATTTTTTTCTGATTTTGGTGAATAAAAATAAGCATTTCCCCAAGGATCAAGTGGTATCTTTTGTGGAAAATATGGGCCATCCCACATATTTTTATCGCTACTTAGTAACTCATTGAGGTCTTCAGGGTAGTAACCTATATCTAATCGATATGAATCGAGCGCAGTAGCCAAAACTTGCATTTGTGCTTTTGCAGTTCCTTCTCGAGCTGAGTCAACTTTACTAAACATCCTTGGCGCTACAATAGAGGCTAATAAGCCTAAAATAACCATAACGATTAAAAGCTCAACAAGCGTGAAGCCTGCATAATTTTTTTTAGTTTTCATGAATTTTCCCTGAGAGGCAATTAAAATTAGGGACCTATAAGGCCCCATAAATTTACCATAGCTAGTTGACGATGCAACAAGAAGATTTATTTAGACGATTTTACTCTCTCAATAACAGTAGAAAAATCTTCAACTGATTTCGCGCCCATCACAATTTCATAGTTGGTGATGTAATTACCCTCTTTTTTACCAATGATAAATACTGGCGTTGAACCTAAACCTAGTGCGATTGCATCGTTTAATGAGTTAGTTACTAAATTATGAGTTTTAGTATCAGCTAAGCATGCATTAAATTGCTCTTCATCAAGTTGGTTTTCTTTGATTACATCAGCAATATCAGGGTCAGTAATTGCGCCACCTAGGTCAAATAATTGCTCTTTTACAGATTCATATTGACCTTGTTGATTTGCACAACGTAGCATAACAGCTGCATAAGGGGCTTTAGGGTGGATATTCGCTAAAGGTAACTCTCTTGCTAAAACAGCAAGTTGGTTAGTATCGACGAACTGCTCTTTTAATTTTGGCCAAGTCTCTTTTTGAAACTTTTTACAATATGGGCAATGTAGATCTGTAAATTCTAACATGACAACATCAGCAGACTCTGAGCCGATCCAAATCCCTTCGCTAGATAGCTCAATTTTGTCTGGTCTAACAAGCTCTGCTAAGCCTACCTTTATTGCTACTTGTCTTTGCACTTTTTTCAGTTCTGCAATTTCATTTTTTAGCGCAGTTACTTCACTTGAGTCTTGTGTTGAAGCACAGCCTGACAATGCTCCCAAGATACCTGCTAATACAAAAAGCTTTTTCATTATTACTCCATTTTAGGTAAAAAAAACCCCCGCCTAGGCGAGGGTTTATAGCATAACTTAGTAGCTAGTAATTATTAATTACTGGCTCCATTCGTTTTGGTCAAGAACTGGCATTACACGGTCTGAACCACCAAGAACACGCTGTACAGATACACCGTGAACAGTGTCACGAGGTGCAGTTACAGTGAATGTTAAAGTGTGACGGTTTGCGTTAGATTTAGCGTTAACACCATCAGTACCTAGTGAACCAGCAGCGTAACCGCCATCAGCACCAGTGTAGCTCTTCTGGCTAACAGCTTCTTCGATTAGTTCAGGAACGAAGTAAACAACTGAAGATTTAGCTGGAACAGTACCTAGCTTAACTGCAGTTACTTTACGGTTACCAGTGTTACCGTTGTCTGACTCACCGAATACGTCAACAGTTACTTCTGCAGCTTCATCGTGCTCGTTAGTTACACGTACGAAGTTACCTTCACCGTTTACAACGTAAGGAACTTTAAGTACTGCACCGTTTACGTCGATGTTGTGAGTGAACTTGTCAGCAGCACAGTGATCGTTGTAGCTAGTGTTACCAAAATCTAGTGTGAAGTGTGTGTTCACATCGTAGTTGAAGTTCATGATGCCAGAAGCTGAAGTGTTAGTTACAGCGTAGAACATTTCGTTGTAGTCAGCACCAACTAAGTTGCTTGTACCTGTAGCAGGGTTAGTTTCTGCATCACCAGAAGTAGCTGGTGTGAATACGTCTGTAGCTTCAGTGTTGTATACTGGAGCAGCAGCTTTAGTTAAACCAAATGAACCCCAAGTAGTACCTGTTTCAACAGCAACTTGATCAGTTAGAGCTGTGTCAGTAGAACCTGTACCTACTGTACGGCTGTTGTAAAGACCCATTTTAACAGTTGAACCTGGCTCAGCTGTTGCAACAAATTGAGTCTCTAGGTGATCGTTTGCACCTAAAGTGATGAAACGGTCTAAGTTACCAGATACGCCACGGTTGTAGAAAGCAGTCTTGTAGATAGCTTGAGTCTTAGTAGCAGTTAATTGCTTAGTACGGTCAGAATCGAAAACGAATTCTGTACGAGCAACGATTGCAGTGTTGTCAGCATTTGAGCTTTCAGCATTTACGTCTACATCAGCAGTAGTGCCACCGTTAAGAGCGTAGAACTGCGCAGAGATATCAACTAAGTCAGTTGCTTTAGAGATACCACCGATGATGTCGTAACCTGTGCCACCATCTGTTTTAGCATTAGTTGCTGCGATTGTAACAGTTTTAGACGCAGAAGCAGTAGTACACTGATCGTTAGCAATCTTGATACCAACTGGGTCAACTGAAGTAGCAACACGAGAGAATGCTAAACGGCTACCTGCACCGATAGTAATACCAGCTTTAGTTAGGAACGTGATAGTACCTGAACCGTCTACTGTACCATCTGAAGAAGCAACTGCAGAGATAGTAGTACCGTCGCTTTTAACTAGGTGAATTTGGTTTGAGTTACCGTCGAATACAGCACCGTCAACTTTAACAACGATGTTAGTACCGCCAGGGATATCAGTTGTTGGGATGTAAACAATTTGCTGCATATTTGCAGTAGTTGTACCATCGATGAATTCGAAATCGATTGGTAATGACTTGGTTAACTCGTATGCAGCTGACATTTCGTCAATAGTTTGAACTTGTGTAGTTGTACCAGCTGTTGCTGCTGGTGAAGCAACACGTGTACCACATGAAGCACCAGTGAAAAGGTTTTCATGATTCGCAACTGTAGCGCTTTTGTAGATTTCAAAACATGCTTCAGTACCTGCGTACGCGTTGCTAGCTAGACCAGCAGCGATAGCAGCTGGGATTAGAGCGATTTTATTAAAACGCTTCATTTTTATCTCCTTGTATCCGGTGGACACTTTAGTTTCTAATATAAAGTTTGTTAAAACCTCTTGATTCTAACAAACAATTTAATAATGTAAAGAGCCCGTCCGACACTCCTAAAAATAAGCAGTATCAACTCAGGCCCGCTAATTATGATAAGTAAATCTCGTTTATTCAAGAGCAAATTAAAAAAAGACTTAATATTTGCTGAACAAGTGATTGTCGGAAAATTTAACAATTATGTACAAATAGAATAAATACTTTACATAATCAAGTCGCACCAGCCGAAAGGCCTAGGCTAGAGGAGAGTTTAGGTCAATAAAACAAGATTAACAAGATTCGAATTTTTAACTTAGTTCAATAAAAAACTTCTTGTCACTTAGATAAAAAATGCTCAAAAATCAAGTTTGACTCAGGAAGTAGCTGGCCAAGCAACTTAAAAACTAGAGTAAAAACTCAAAAACCTTTCTGTCTTTAATCACATACTAGTTAAAACTAGCGGCAGATTAAGGTGACTGCCGCTAGCACTAAAATTATTAAAGCGAGCTGATCGCTGCAACAGCAACACCCATTTGATAAATAATTTGTGTTGCCGTACTCCAAAGCGTTAAGCTATCGATTTGATCAGTATCCAATGGCACAACAATTGTATCGCCTGGAGATAAAGTAGCATTATCAGCAACTGCAAACCATGATCCTTGTTCTGGAACCACTACTAAACCACTTGCTTTAATAATGTATAGTCGCTCTTCATCTGCACCTGATTTAAAACCACCACTACGGCTAATGTAATCTTGTAGTGTTAAACGCGAGTCGAATAAATGTGAAGTTGAGAAGTTAACTTCACCTACAACACTAATATTATTATTTTCACGTGGAATATATAACGCATCATTATTTTGAAGAGTTAAATCTACAACGCCCTTTTCTACAGCAGGTAGATCAATTACTAAGCGGCCAACCGACTTGATGTTACCTAAGTCTGAAATTAGCTTATCCATATCTGCATAGTTCGAATTAGACTGTGTAATTGATTTTGTGAAGCTTTGTGATGCTACGCTTCGACGAAGATCCTGAGCCAACTTATCAATTTGACGCTGTTCTTTTTCTCTGATTGCTTGACGTGTAAATACCGCCCCTTCAGGGTAAGCAAATTTAGTAAAACCGCCAGCTCGTTTAATAACACTGGTTAGGTCTTCACCTTTACGGATACTATAAACACCAGGAAACTTAACTTCTCCGGCGATTCTTACTCGTAAGTCACTTTGCCAGTTAGGAATAGGGTATACACTAATAGAATCTTTACTGTGAACAGCGAAAGACGCCGCTTGATTTGAATCAAGTGCGTCAGACAAGTCGATATTCACGTGTTCAATATTTTCATTATTAGTAAAACGAGTGATTTCTGCTCGGCCAAGGTAAGAGGATTCGTTTAGCCCCCCCGCAGCTACAACCGCTTTATTTACCGTTGCATTAACCGGTAACGGATATAAGCCAGCATATTTTACTTCGCCTCGAATACCAAATACTTTAATTTTGTTTTGATGCGAAGACTGTTCATTTAACTTTGCAATAATTGGTTTTAGTAATTTCTTGCGGCTAAAGACAGCGTAATCAGCTTCTTTTAAGTCTGATTCTTGAGTATTTAAAAGCTTGCTAATATTCTCTGTATTTACAGCAAAACTTGAATTAGCTCCAGACAACTCCTGATCTAATGATTCATCATCAATAAAGTTTACAAATTTATAGAATTCTTGCTTCTCAAACTCGTTCCATAGTTCTACGCGCTTTTGATGAGCTAACTGCTCCTCTGTCAACGCTAACGACTTTAATGCGTTATTTTCATCAACTTTAGTTTGAAAACGGCTAAATACAACAATTACATCATCAGCTTTCAAAGTTAAATTGTTTTTAGGATCGTTGTTAAATGCATCAATTAAAGAAAATTGATATACCTCGATATCAGATTTTTCATTTATTTCGCGAAGGATCAATGCGTAGTCAAAATCTGCGATAGGTAATAAGTCACTCTTTAAAGAAGAGAATAAATCTTTAACCTTTTTTCCCTCTGACCAAGAATAGTTTCCTGGGTAAGTAACTGCACCTAAAAGCGTCACACTATTATCAAACGCTTCACTTGAAGAAGGAACTGTAACTACATCGCCAGTTCGTAAGTGAGTGTTAGCCTTTAGGGAAAAATCAAGAGGAATTACTGTTTTAAAGCTGTCTTCAGTGTAACGTTCAACAACCGTCTTAGCTGAGTTAGCATTAGCAGTATAACCCCCAGCCATTGTGATGAGGTCATTGATTGTTTCAGTTTTTTCAAGCTCAAAAATTGCCGGGCGCTTTACAGCACCTTTAATACTTACTTGTTTTCCAACTGAAGGAATAAACACAACATCACCTGGTTTTAAAATTACATCACCAGAGCTGTCACCTTTTATTAGTAAATCATATAAGTCTAATTCAGAGACTACCTTCCCGCCCCTTTTTAATTGAATATGGCGAAGTGAACCAATTTTCGAAATACCACCACTAACAAAAATTGCATGTGTGATTGAAGATAACGACGGTACTGTATAGGCACCAGGCATAAATGATTCACCCAATACCATCACACGAATACTACGCGTTTTACCCATAGAGACAAACGCTTTTACTCCGATAACCTCTTGCTGAATTTTAAGCTTAATTAATTCAACAACTTCTTTATACTTTAAGCCAGCTACATTTACCGGTGAAAGATTTTGTAAAACTAAACGACCTTCGCGATTAACCGTAACTTCCTCGCTACTATATTCTTTGCCGTATAAATTGATACTGAAACTATCACCAGGGCCTACAATGTAATCATCAGGAACAAGTGCGCTTTCTGTAGGAGCAAATGTTGTAGGTTGACCAGAAAATAATTCATAGCCGAATGGTTCAAGATCAGTTGATTTTGGCTTGAATTTATCTTCCTTATTTACTTCTTCTTTTACTTCATCATTTAGGGTTTCTCTTGGCAAAACAGAGTCTACATTTTCGCTATCTGTATTCTTTGTTGAATTAGCCTCTGAGTTTAAAGCTGAAAGATCAAAGCCATATTTCTTTGCAAGCGCTTCTTGCTGTGACTTCGGTAGTTTTTTTAGTTGCTCAATTTGTTGTTTTGATGGTGCCGTTACAGATTGCGCATCCGTGATAAATAGCAGCGAAATAAAAAGAGCTATAAATAACTTAAAAAACTTCACAGAGTTTCCCTTAATAAGAAAATAAAAATAACCGCGGCATACTACATCATTTTATGAGCAAAAAAAATGGGTAAACAAGTTTACCCATTTATAATTAACTCAAAAATTAAAAACTATACACAAGCGTTAGTGACGTTTCTGTATCTGTGTTTTCTTTATCATCGGCAACATCTGAGTTGTGAGTGATGTTGTAAGCTACTTTCATTTGTAGTGAGCCATTGATCTTAGCTAGAATTGCAGATTCTGAACGCGTTTTAGTGTTGGTATCACCATATTCAACTGATACTAACTGAGTAAAACGTGCGCTGTCTGAAATTTGCCAGTTGTAATCAACTTTACCTAGCGCGATGACTTCGCCTTCGCGCTCACCAGCAAGTGATTCACCGTTGTCATCAACTTCAGTGCTATCATTCGGATACTGGAAGTACTTATAACCAGGACCAATTTCTGCGTTTAACCACATATCAGAACGGTCAATTAAACGTAAACCGTAACCCGCTGAAATAACTGATTCATGACGGTATGCACCAAAGTAATCAGATACGTGCGAGCCGTAGATGAATAAATGTGAGTGCTTTTCGTTTAACTTATAGTTACCTTGTGCAGAGATTGAGTACTTTTCGTTAGTACGTTGTGTTTCTTTAACACCTGCATCGTTTTCGATCTCATCTTCTTTATAGATGCCGTCTAACTTGTACTCGTTATTCCAGCTTTCTAAGTTTTGTAAAACTTTAATACCACCTTTTAATGTGGTTGTTTCGGTATTACCACTTGTGATAATGGCACCTAGTTCACTGGTTACATCCCAAGTTTTTGTTTCATCTGCTGCGAATGCGCTAGTTGCAGCACTTGCTGCAACTAGAATTGATAAAGCTTTTAATTTCATTAAAAAATAACCTTTACTACTTGTACGTTAGACTTATTAGTCTTCTTTGTGCAAATGAACATCCATTTGCGGGAATGGGATTGTGATATTGGCATCGTCTAATGCGATCTTAATGTTTTCCATTAAGTCGAAATACGTTGGCCAATAATCAGCAGAGTTAACCCAAGGGCGAACTACAAAGTTTACGCTTGAATCGGCAAGCTCAGATACAGCGACTGTGTATGCTGGGTCTTTTAATAAGCGCTCTTCTTTATCTAAAACTGATTTAAGAACTGCTTTTGCTTCTTTAAGATCTGCATCGTACCCAACACCAATAACTAAATCGATACGACGAGTTGATTCACGAGAGAAGTTTGTAATTGGGCTGCTCATGATTGATGAATTAGGCATGATAATTACTTTGTTATCTGGCGTACGTAATTCAGTAGAGAAAATTTCGATTTTCTTAACTGTACCCGCTTTACCACCTGCTTCTACGTAATCACCTGATTTAAAAGGACGAAGCAAGATGATTAAAACACCTGATGCAAAGTTAGATAGTGAACCTTGAAGTGCTAAACCTACTGCTAAACCAGCCGCACCTAAAATAGCAATGAATGATGTTGTCTCAATACCTAGTT
The DNA here is from genome assembly GCF_019134595.1 of Pseudoalteromonas shioyasakiensis. Classification (NCBI taxonomy): domain Bacteria; kingdom Pseudomonadati; phylum Pseudomonadota; class Gammaproteobacteria; order Alteromonadales; family Pseudoalteromonadaceae; genus Pseudoalteromonas; species Pseudoalteromonas shioyasakiensis. The sequence continues at coordinate 3,374,289 of NZ_CP077770.1, forward strand.
GAGATAGTGCCATTAAGATTGTTGCAGCAAACACAATTGCATAGACAATGCTAGCAACAAATGAACCTACAGCTTTATCGACTTTCTTTTTATCAAATGCTTTCTCAGTCATCCCTTCGCAGAATTTAGCGATGCGACCACCGATAAAGAAAATGATTAGCGCTAGAACCGCCTGAACGGCGTAATGTATGATTAAACCTGAATTCTCGTTGATCCAGTTCATTATTGTATCCATGTTCTCTCCTGAAGTTCATTTGTAGCATAACGCTGTACAAATTATATATGATCTTTGGTTAAAAAATCATTAAATTACGAGCAAAACTACGAAATGAGTATGTGCCTAATTACAAAAGTCGCAAGTCTAATCTGCGAAACTGAACGCGAGCTGACCACGAAAGGTTTTCTGAATTTTCTGAGGTGAATAAGTTTTTTCTACTTTTTTCAATTTAGGGCTTCACAAGCCAACCTTAATTATGTAATATGCGCGCCACACCAAACGAGGTGTATCTCAGTGGCGGCTGTAGCTCAGTTGGTAGAGCCCCGGATTGTGATTCCGGTTGTCGTGGGTTCAAGCCCCATCAGTCGCCCCACTTCTCTCCTTTGTAAATTCTTTATTTTCCTAAAAATTTCTCTATTTTAAATTCCAAGATTTATCTTTAACACCTGTTTTCAATTCTAAAAGCTGTCAGCTGTCAGTTTTGAGCCGAACTGTATTGTTTTTGGTAATAGCTTAAAGCCATAAGTTTTAAGTGGAATGTGCATGTTCGTTACTGAAATGAAGAGTGATACCGTAGGCGTGAAATTTATTTCGCGCACAAGGCCTTTTGCACAAAGAGAAGTGAATGAGAAAAGAATGAGGAAACCAAAGGAATATCTATCTCTTAAGCGAAGCGCCTCATAATCTCTTTGTGATAATTTGGTTTCTCTATGTAGCGCGCAGCGCCTCTGTGTTCTCTGTGGTTCAATATTTCTTTTGCACAAAGAGAAAGGCTAGCCGTCAGCTTTCAGCAGTCAGTTTGAGCCGAACGGTGTAGTTTGATCGAAATACATTCTCCCTTCAGATAGGTGTTGAATATAAGACGCGCCAAGCAAGCGTGACGCCTACGGTGTAAGAAACGTTTTAACACCGAACATTCTGTACGAATTCAGGGCTGAAGCCCTTCCTACGAGACGATAGGTGCGAGGTGTGAAATATTGTAGGCGTGAAATTTATTTCGCGCACAAGACCTTTTTCACAAAGAGAAGTGAATGAGAAAAGAATGAGGAAACCGCAATATTACTTTCTCTTAAGCGAAACGCCCTCTTATCCTCTTTGTGATAATTTGGTTTTCTCTGTGTAGCGCGCAGCGCCTCTGTGTTCTCTGTGGTTCAATATTTCTTTTGCACAAAGAAAAAGGCTAGCCGTCAGCTTTCAGCAGTCAGTTTGAGCCGAACGGTGTAGTTTGATCGCAATACATTCCCCCTTCAGATAGGTGTTGAATATAAGACGCGCCAAGCAAGCGTGACGCCTACGGTGTAAGAAACGTTTTAACACCGAACATTCTGCACGAATTCACGGCTGAAGCCCTTCCTACGAGACGATAGGTGCGAGGTGTGAAATATTGTAGGCGTGAAATTTATTTCGCGCGAAGATATATTCACAAAGAGAAGTGAATGAGAAAAGAATGAGGAAACCGCAATATTACTTTCTCTTAAGCGAAACGCCCTCTTATCCTCTTTGTGATAATTTGGTTTTCTCTGTGTAGCGCGCAGCGCCTCTGTGTTCTCTGTGGTTCAATATTTCTTTTGCACAAAGAGAAAGGCTAGCCGTCAGCTTTCAGCAGTCAGTTTGAGCCGAACGATGTAGTTTGATCGCAATACATTCCCCCTTCAGATAGGTGTTGAATATAAGACGCGCCAAGCAAGCGTGACGCCTACGGTGTAAGAAACGTTTTAACACCGAACATTCTGTTCGAATTCACGGCTGAAGCCCTTCCTAAGAGACGATAGGTGCGAGGTGTGAAATATTGTAGGCGTGAAATTTATTTCGCGCACAAGACCTTTTTCACGAAGAGAAGTGAATGAGAAGAAAATGAGGAAGTAATAATGCTTTTTTGTTTTCCTCTAAGCGAAGCGCCCTCTTATCCTCTTTGTGATAATTTGGTTTTCTCTATGTAACGCGAACCTTAAACTTCAAACAAAAAAATGCCACCTTTCGGTGGCATTACACACGGGATTATTTCTATTTACTAGAAATGCTTTTCAAAGTTCAAGGTGGTGCGCTTTACACCCAACCTCAATCTCATAATTACTTCCAACTTTTCATCTTGTGGCCTTTAACAGCATAGAAAAGTATGAATAAATAACAAGGCAACATCACAATATAAGCCATTTGTTGTGCTTCTGCGCTTTTTACGCCACCACTTGCCAGGCCCCAAAATAGTGGGCCGAATGCGCCACCGGCTATACCCATAACGAGCAAACCAGAGCCTACGCTAGTTAGCTTGCCTAAACCAGATAATGCTAACGGCCAAACTGCTGGCCAAACAATGGCATTAGCAAAGCCTAGCACAGCGATGAGCAATAAGGTATCAGGCAGTAGCGATTTTAAGCCAAACAATGTTGATATAAATACAGTTTCATTACTACCTGTAACTATCGCTAGAGTTAATACACAACCCAATAGCGCTGAAATAGTTAGCGCTGTTTGCTGTGAAAGCACACGAGGGATAAGTAAAATCCCTAAAAAGTAACCCAGCACCATACAACCCATAGTGTATGACGTCATAACACTGTATTTTTCAACACCTAACGACAGCGCAAAGCTACCAATGGTATCACCTGCGATAACTTCAACTGCCACATAAACAAAAAGTGCCACAATCCCTAAGGCAAGGCTCGGATGGCTCAGCGCTTCTTTTACTTGCCCCGGTTTTTGTTCATCCGAATCATCGATCAACTCTGGCAATGGCATTTTAGTAACCGCAAAACCGAGTATACCAATAAAAATTGCCATCCCTAAATACGGTAATATTAAGCCATTGGCCATGGCATCAATATCAGTTTGGCTAAGCTCTTTACCTACAAAGCCTTTAAAATCACTGAGTATCAGAGCAGTAAATACAATCGGAGCAACAACACCCGCACCTTTATTCAATATACCCATAATACTAACGCGAGCCGCGGCTGATTCTTCTGGGCCGATTCTTACTACGTATGGATTAACCGCTGTTTGTAGCAATGTTTGCCCGGCCCCCATAACAAGCTGCGCGAATAAAAACAGTGCAAAAACTTGCGTTTTTGCAGCAGGAATAAATAGTAAACCTGCCACCATCATGGTCGCCATACCCAGCGCCATACCATTTTTATAACCTACCTTTCTGATGATCATCGCTGAAGGTAGAGCCGTAAAAGTCACCGCAATATAGAACGAGAAAATAATCAGCGATGCCTGAAAAGGAGAAAGCTGCAAAATTTGCTGTAAAAATGGCATCAATGAGCCATTTAACCATGTAGCAAAACCCAGTATAAAAAACAGCGTGGCGACAATCGCCATGGGCACAACACTGCTTTGTTTATTCATTTCAGACATAACATTTCCCATAACAGCACAGTTCGACTCTTCAGTGCTGCTCATTCAGATGATTATATAAAAGAGATATTAAATATTTATAACACTACCGCAACAAAAATGACAGCGCTGACATCTCTTTTAGATACCATAGGCATGAAATTTATTTCGCACGAAGATTTATTCACAAAGAGAAAGACTAGCCATCAGCTTTCAGCTGTCAGTTTGAAGCCGAATTGTGTTGCTTGTAGGTCAGGCATAGGTTGATGGAATGGCGTTGTATGTAAGACGCGCCAAGCAAGCGTGACGCCTACGGTTGATGTAGGCGTGAAATTTATTTCGCGCGAAAATATTTGCACAAAGAGAAGTGAATGAGAAGAGAATGAGAAAGTGATAATAATGCTTTTTTGTTTTCCTCTAAGCGCAGCGCTCTCTTATCCTCTTTGTGATCATTTGGTTTCTCTATGTAGCGCGCAGCGCCTCTGTGTTCTCTGTGGTTCAATATTTTTTGCACAAAGAGAAGTGGATGAAGAAATAATAATAATTCCTTTTATGATCACTTGGTTTCTCTGTGTAGCGCGCAGCGCCTCTGTGTACTCTGTGGTTCAAATAGTTTTTGTACAAAGAGAAGTGAATGAGAAAAAAATGAGGAAGTAATAATAGTGCTTTTTTGTATTCCACTAAAGCAAAGCGCTCTTTATTATCTTTGTGAATATAAGTGGCTTAAAACAAAAAATGACGCCTACGCTTTGCTGTAGGCGTCACATTTATTTATCGCAAAAACATTACTCACCAACAACGGTCACGCGACTGGTTTGTTTTGCGTTTAAGCGGGTGCGTAGCGTAACTTTTGCATTGTTATCAACTTTGACTGGCTCAACGTAAGTTTGCCAGCTTTGGCCGTTATCTAGACTGTATTCAATACTCAAATAAGCAAATGCGCTGTTGGCATATAACTTACCATTTTCAATCACACCGCCCGGTACTGGTAAATGCAGATTGATGCCATCTTTGGCTAACTTATCAAGTTCTTTTAATCCTACAGCACTTGAGAACTCAGCCCAATCTTTTACTTGTTTTTTACTATCGACACTTTCACCTTCCCAATCGGCTTTGTGCCATGCGCGCTCTGCAACAGACAAAATACGCGGGAAGATCATTGCTAATACTTGCTCTTCAGTACGGATTGTTTCTGACCATACCTGACCTTGCATACCTAGAATATTCTCAGGCTTTTCAAGTTTAGGTAACGGGCGACCCACCAACGCTTCTAAATTAACGATTGGCTCACGGGTGCGGGTGTAATCGGCATTGGCATACACGTCATCTGGCATGTAATTAAAGGCTTTTTTAGTATCTGTGTAACGAGTTGCCCAGTAATAACCGCGCTCTTGTGGGCTTGCTTCGTATGGGTGGTCAAAGTACAAATGCGTACCGTGTGATAACACCACTTGGTAACCAGCATTTGCTAGGCGGTATGCTCTATCTGCAACACCCCACTCCCAAATGTTATCCCAAGTATTTACGGTAAAGGTTTTATTAGGGAACTCATCACGTTTAAACGAGTTTTCACGGTCGTACATGATACCGTCTTCCCAAATCCCCGGAGAAATACCACGTTTTTCAAGTAAGGTCGCAACACGTTGTGTGAAGTAAGGTTTTAAATCTGCTGGGCCGGATACACCGTTATTTGGATCGGCAAATAACGCCTGACAGATTGGCGAACCTATCCACGAGCCTGCTCCAACTTCATCACCACCAATATGCAGGTTCTTTAGCTGAACACCTGCTTCGCGGTACATCTGCTGAAGTTCATAAGTCACTTTATCTAAAAATGCGTAGGTTGAGTCCATACACACATTCATCGAGTTATCTTTGTAGTTTTGTACCGTCATGTACACAGAGGTATCTTTAGGATCGGTAAGCAAGTATTGCGTTGCCGGTCCCATATCTATGTGTTGAATTTCTTTATTTGCTGAGCGCGTTTTAATGTTGTTTTTAGCGGCTTTTTCAGCTTGCTCTAACATGTTGTGATAACGTGCTTCCATCGCTTTGATTGAGGCACGCGCATGGCCAGGGCCTTCAACTTCGGGGATGATTTGAATGTGGCGGTCTTTCGCAAACTTTAATAGCTCAACAAACTCATCACGTTTCAAATAACCATTACCTGAACCCGACTTAAATGGCCCAGTGCCAAGCTGAGTTAATAAGCACTCGCGCTCTTCTAAATCAAAGCAGCGATAGCCGCCAACATCGGTGAGCTCTGGTAAGCCTGGGATCTCAAGTCGCCAGCCTTCATCTTCTGAAAAGTGCCAGTGAAGCTTATTCATTTTATAGCGAGCCATTTGCTCAACCAATTTGAACATTGCTTCTTTACCATGATAGTTACGACCATTATCGTAATGCATGCCACGCCAACCATAGCGAGGTGAGTCTTCAAGTTCTAGCTGCGGTAAGCTGGCACTACCTTGGCTGTTTGCAGGAATGAGGTTCAATAAACTTTGCATCGCATAAAACACACCTGCGTTATCACTACCTACGATGGTGATCACGTCATCATCAATCTCTAGCGTGTAGCTTTCTGCTTTTGCATTATTGAGTTTAGGGTCGACTTTTAAGCGTATAACTTTCTCTTTGCCGACATTAATGTGGTCTGGCTGTGCTTTAAGGCTAATACCGTAGTCATTTTGTAAGTCTTGCATAAACACCATAACTTCGTGCTTAAGCTGACCTTGATAACTGATTTGCCAATTATTGTTTAGCGTCGCGCTGCCACGGTTAAAATCGACTTTTCTTGGCTTCGGAATAATACGCTTTAAAGCATCGTCTTTACTAACCGACACCTTATCAGTGCTATTACGCTCGAAACGTACTTTTGCAGTTGCTAAAACCGATAAATCTTTTGGCTCGTTGTAACGGCGTAACTGATTTTCACGGGTAAATGGCGTCACAAACTGCTTAAAGTCTTCAGTGTCGGTGTTGGCAAATACGGCTGGTTTATTCTTACCTGAAACAAAAAATGCGCGTGGCATAAAGTCACTGTAAGCAACAATCCATACTTGCGCATCAAACGGCAACTCTAAACTTTCACCTGCTGCTAAACCTTTAAACGAGCTCGTTGGTACGATGCGATGAAGGTCACCATTAACGTGCTCAATGTTTAGGCCCGCGACGTGCTCGGTTGAGATTTTACGAACTGAGTGAATATAAAGCTGCCAGTCGCTCTCGCCTGCAGGTAACGCTACATCAGAAGCATTATTGAGGGTAATTTTTCCTAAAAAGCCCGCATCTTTATTACGAAAGTTATCTTCTACCGAAAACAGCAGTTCGGTACCTTTCGCAAACTGATCAACTTGTGATTGAGTTAATGCTGCACTTGCCATTAATGGCGCAGTCGCTAGCATTACCGCGAATAGTGACTTCTTAAAATCCATTACTTTCTCCTCGTTTAAGCCCTGAGTGTACGGTATTTCTGCGTACTATTTTTCATTTTTGTTAATAATTCGTTCCTATCATATAAAAACTAAAATGACAGCGCTATCATTTTATGAAAAATAAAGGCGGGAGTTAGCTATCAGCTATCAGCTATCAGTCTGACGGCTGACGGCTGACGGCTGACGGCTGACGGCTGACGGCTGACGGCTGACGGCTGACGGCTGACGGCTGACGGCTGACGGCTGACGGCTCAAACCTTAACACAAAGATACTTCTCTTCTAGATACTCATCTAACCCTTGGTGGCCGCCTTCTCGGCCTAAGCCAGACTGTTTAACGCCGCCAAATGGCGCTACGGGGTTTGAGATAAGGCCTTCGTTAATACCAATCATGCCGTATTCTAACGCTTCGCTTACGCGATACACCTGCTTGATGTTTTCACTATAAAAGTACGCAGCTAATCCGTAAGGTACGTCGTTCGCAAGTTGAATTACCTCTTCTTCATCATCAAAAGCGATGATGCTAACTACAGGGCCAAACACTTCGTCATGGTAGATATCCATCTCTGGAGTCACATCAGTTAAAATTAATGGCGCTTGAAAACTGCCTTCAAGCTCGCTGTTATCACCGATTAACGACGCCCCTTTATCAACCGCATCTTGCACAAGCGTTTGCACTTTCTCTTTTGCTTTAGGGTAAATTAATGGGCCGATATCTACCCCGTCATCAAGACCATTACCCACCTTTAACTCAGCCACTTTGTCAGTGAGTTTTTCGAGCACCGTTTCAAGCACTGAGCGCTGAACAAAAATTCGGTTAGCGGCAACACAAGTTTGCCCTGCGTTTCTAAACTTAGCCCCCATGAGGCCAGCAACAGCTTCATCTAAATCAGCATTATCAAAAATAATGAACGGGGCATTACCGCCAAGCTCCATCGATGTTTGTTTAATAGTTGAGGCACACTGCGATAGTAACTGCTTACCTACACCAGTTGAGCCTGTGAATGTGAACTTACGTACACGCTCCGACTCGGTCATGATCTCACCCACCATTTTTGCGTTTTCAGAGACCACTACGTTCAGCGCCCCTTTAACAAATCCCGCTTTATCAGCAAGGTAGGCTAAGGCTATGGCACACAAAGGTGTATGCTCCGAAGGTTTAATCACAAAACTACAACCCGCGGCATAAGCGGGTGCCACTTTACGGGTGATCATGGCAATCGGGAAATTCCAAGGTGTAATACCAGCCACTACACCGATTGGCTGCTTTATCGTTGTTAAACGATGCTTGCTGTCGGTAGCAGGAATAGTATCGCCATAACTACGCTTTGCCTCTTCACTAAACCATTTAATAAAGCCCGCACCGTATTCAACTTCGCCCAAGGCTTCTTTTAAAGGCTTACCCTGCTCTTTAGTCATCAATTCAGCAAGCTGTTGCTTATGCTCAATAACCAGTTCATACCAACGGCGCAGCGTTTCACTACGTTCGGTTGCAGTTGTTTGCTTTAATTTGCTAAATGCCTCGTCAGCACTTTTTAAAGCCAGCTCAACCCCGGCTTCATCAATATTAGAGACCTGAGTAATCGCCTCTGCGGTTGCAGGGTTATCTACACTAAAACGCTGGCTCGTAGAGTAAAAGTCACCGTCGATAAACGAATCAGAAAAAACCAAATCAGACATAGAACCTCCAATCAGCTATCAGCTATCAGCTATCAGCTATCAGCTATCAGCTATCAGCTATCAGCTATCAGCTATCAGCTATCAGCTATCAGCTATCAGCTATCAGCTATCAGCTATCAGCTATCAGCTATCAGCTATCAGCTATCAGCTATCAGCTATCAGCTATCAGCTATCAGCTATCAGCTATCAGCTATCAGCTATCAGCTATCAGCTATCAAAAACATAAAACCTGAGAAATGAATGTAAAGCTATTGCTGCTCAAAAACACTAATAACTGAACCACCCTCTCGATTTGCTAAAAACTGACGGCTGAAAGCTGACAGCTTTTAATAGACCTAAAAAGCATACAACGTTACTACTGTTCAAAAACACTAATAACTGAACCACCCTCTCGTTCTGCTAAAAACTGACGGCTGAAAGCTGACAGCTTTAATAGATCTAAAAAGCATACAACGTTACTACTGTTCAAAAACACTAATAACTGAACCACCCTCTCGATCTGCTAAAAACTGACGGCTGAAAGCTGACAGCTCTAAAAACAAAAAACCGCTGTAGAGACCAAGCAACTACAGCGGTTTTTACAAAATCAAAGCCGTTAAAAATTAATGCTCTTCATTAACGATATTGAGATTATACTTTGGAATTTCAACCACTAAATCTTCATCTTTGATGATTGCTTGGCAACCTAAGCGTGACTCTGGCTCAAGACCCCATGCTTTATCTAGCATGTCGTCTTCTAGCTCATCGCTCTCATCTAAAGAGTCGAAGCCTTCACGGATGACTAAGTGGCATGTTGTACATGCACATGATTTTTCACAAGCATGTGGAATGCTAATACCGTTTTTTAGTGCAACATCTAATACAGTTTCACCTGCAGGTGCTTCAATTGCTGCGCCTTCTGGGCATAATTCTGCATGGGGAAGAAAAATAATTTGTGGCATACCTTACCTCGTTAAACTTCGTCTACTGACTGCCCTTGCAGCGCTTTTTTGATTGATGCATCCATTCTGCGAGCAGCAAATTCGCTACTTGCATTGTCTACAGCTTCAATCGCTGCTTTAATTTCTGCAGGTGTTGTTGCACTTTCGCGTACGGCAACAAGTTTAGCAATTTCTGCTTTTAACGCACCTAATTCTTGTTCATCAAGTAATGCACTGTCGGTTGCAAGTGATGCTTCAAGTGCTTCAACAACACGTAACGCTTCAACTTGTTGCTCTTTAAGCATTCGCGCTTGCATATCGTCTTTAGCATTAGTCATTGATTCTTTGAGCATATTTGCAACTTGGTCGTCCGATAAACCAAACGATGGTTTAACCTGGATTTCAGCTTGCACACCGGTTGATTTTTCCATTGCCGATACACTTAATAGGCCATCAGCATCTACTTTAAAGGTTACGCGAATGTGCGCAGCACCTGCAGCCATGGCCGGAATACCTTTTAGGCTGAATTTAGCCAGCGAACGACAATCATCAACTAGCTCACGCTCACCTTGTAGTACATGCAGTGACATAGCCGTTTGACCATCTTTAAAAGTGGTGAACTCTTGTGCACGTGCAACAGGGATCGTCGTGTTACGTGGAATGATTTTCTCAACCAAGCCACCCATGGTTTCAAGACCTAACGATAGTGGTAATACGTCTAGCAGTAGCATATCTGAATCTGGCTTATTGCCAATCAGTACATCTGCTTGTAGTGCCGCACCGAGTGCAACTACACGATCAGGGTCGATAGAAGTCAGTGGCTCTTTATTAAAAAATGCTGCAACTTGAGAGCGTACAATTGGCATACGAGTCGAGCCGCCAACCATTACAACTTGCAATACTTCTTCGTTCTCAATACCGGCATCTTTAACCGCACGACGACAAGAGCGTAGTGTTTTCTTCACAAGGCTAAGAGCTAGCTCATCAAACGTTTCGCGGGTAACTTCAACCTTGTGACTTTGACCATCAAACTCTAAACCTACATTCACAGTTTGGTATTGGCTTAGCGCTTCTTTACACGCTTTTGCTTTATTGATGAATAAACGCAATACCGATGCAGAAAGGTCGCTGACACCCGTTTGTTTTTTGAAGTAATCGACTAATAGCGAGTCAAAATCGTCACCACCAAGGCTTGAGTCACCACCAGTTGCCATTACTTCGAATACGCCTTGGTGTAAACGTAAAATAGAAATATCGAAGGTACCGCCACCTAAATCATATACGGCGATAATGCCTTCTTGGCCTGAATCAAGGCCATAAGCAACAGCCGCAGCTGTTGGCTCGTTTAATAAACGTAAAACCTTGATACCTGCAAGCTCTGCTGCATCTTTAGTGCTTTGACGCTGTGCATCATCAAAATAAGCTGGCACAGTAATAACCGCACCTAAGATGTCTTGGCCTGCAAAGCTGTCTTCTGCACGCAGTTTTAATGCTTTTAAAATTTCACTCGATGCAGTTACAGGGCTAATTGCACCCGCAACCGTGCTGATTGCTAATGAGCCATCATGCTCACAAAATTCGTACGGCAGTTGACCATAGCTTTTTTCGATTTCAGCCTGAGTTTTACCTAAAAAACGCTTAACCGAGATTAATGTGTTTGCAGGGTCTTGAGTGGCAGCTGCTGCCGCTCGTTCACCTACCACAATGCTATCTGCTTGGTATTGTACAACCGATGGTAGCATCGCATTGCCTGCTAAATCAGTCAGTGTGCGCGCTTCGCCGCTTTGCACTGTTGCAACTAACGAGTTAGTTGTACCAAGGTCAATACCGACTGCTAATTTGTGCTCATGTGGTGCCGCGCTCTGCCCCGGCTCAGCAATTTGCAATAATGCCATAATGCTCTTTTTAAACTCTTAAATAGCTGTTGTGTAACAACTAACGATTAATCATCAAATAAACTGTCTTCAATACGCTCTAGTTCATCGCGTAACTTATAAACAAACTTCAATTTACGAATATTGTCAGCGGCAGCTTGCCATTGTTGCTCATCATTACTTGCCAGCTGAGCGGCTAATTCGCTGCTGTATTGCTTGTCGAGTTGTTTAATTTGCGCTTCAAACTGGGCAATTGCTGCATCAGGATCTGCGGCATTTTCAAGTTCTTCTAACTCTTCACGCAGCTCCATTTGCTGCATTAAGAATAGCGGGTCTTGTAATGTTTGTTGCTCGGCGCGAATATCAACACCAAGCTCGCTTAGCATGTATTCAGCACGTTTTACCGGGTGTTTTAAGGTTTGTAATGCATCATTGATTTCTGCTGCATTTTGCACAGCAAGTAATTTATCACGGCTGCTAGAGCTTGCGTGGCGATCTGGGTGAACTGCACGTTGCAGCTCAAGGTAGTGTTTATTAATAGTCGCTAAATCAATGTTGTAATCTACTGGAATTGCAAATAACTCAAAGTAACGCATTACATAATCCAACTCGGTAAACAGGAAAGAACAAAGCCCTACATAGGCAGGGCTTCAAGCAAAGAAAGTTTTTTAAGCTTAAACGGTGAAGCTTTCGCCGCAACCACACTCATCGGCTTGGTTCGGGTTGTTAAACTTAAACCCTTCGTTCAAACCTTCTTTGGTGTAATCAAGCTCAGTACCATCAATGTAGACTAAGCTTTTGGCGTCAACGATCACTTTCACACCACGGCTTTCAAAAATTTCGTCGCCGTCTGCTAACTCATCAACAAATTCAAGAACATAAGCAAGACCTGAACAGCCCGTCGTTTTAATGCCAACGCGTAGGCCAATGCCTTTGCCGCGATTTGCTAAAAATGATTCTACGCGGTTTGCTGCCGCATCTGTCAATGTCACTGCCATGAATTTATCTCTTACTTCGCTTGTTTGCTTTTGTAGTCAGCAATTGCTGCTTGAATCGCGTCTTCTGCTAAAATTGAACAGTGAATTTTCACTGGCGGTAATTCAAGCTCAGCACTGATATCAGTGTTTTTGATTGTTGCAGCTTCATCTAATGTCTTGCCTTTTACCCACTCAGTTACAAGTGAAGAAGAAGCGATTGCGCTACCACAACCATATGTTTTGAATTTTGCATCTTCAATTACACCTTCTGGTGATACTTTGATTTGCAATTTCATTACGTCACCACATGCTGGTGCACCGACCATACCTGTTGCAACTGACGGATCATTTTTGTCTAAAGCACCCACGTTACGTGGATTTTCAACATGATCGATTACTTTATCACTATAAGCCATAATACTATCCTCACTACCTGCTAGCGGCGGCGATCACTGATTAGTGATGCGCCCACTCAACTGAATCTAAATCAATACCTTCTTGATGCATTTCCCATAAAGGAGACATCTCACGTAAACGGCCGATCGAGTTTTTGATTAGTTCAACGGTGTAATCAATCTCTTCTTCAGTCGTAAAGCGGCCAATGCTGAAACGAATTGAGCTGTGTGCTAACTCGTCATTACGGCCTAATGCACGTAGTACATAAGAAGGCTCTAAGCTTGCTGAGGTACAGGCTGAACCTGATGAAACAGCAATGTCTTTAACAGCCATTAATAACGACTCACCTTCAACAAAGTTGAAGCTGATGTTTACAATACCTGGAACTGACTGGCTTGGTTCACCATTGAAGTAAACTTCGTCCATATCAGCCATGATGCCATCAACCAAACGCTTACGAAGAGCGCTGATGTGTGCATGGTCTTTTTCGAAATCTTCTTTAGCGATTCTAAATGCCGCGCCCATACCAACTAATTGGTGCGTAGCTAGTGTGCCTGAACGCATACCACGCTCATGACCACCACCGTGCATTTGCGCTTCTAAACGTGCACGTGGCTTACGACGAACATAAAGTGCGCCTACACCTTTCGGGCCATATACTTTGTGGCCAGAGAACGACATGAAATCTACTTTTAACTGTTGCACGTCGATAAGTACTTTACCTGCGCTTTGTGCAGCATCTACGTGGAACATAATTTTGCGTTCACGGCACATTTCGCCGATTGTCGCGATATCTTGGATAACACCTAGCTCGTTATTTACGTGCATTACGCTCACAAGTACTGTGTCGTCACGCATTGCAGCTTCAAGCTTTTTAAGGTCAAGTAAACCGTTTTCTTCAACGTCCATATAGGTTACTTCGAAACCTTGACGCTCTAGTTCACGACACGTATCAAGCACTGCTTTGTGCTCTGTTTTAACAGTGATAACGTGCTTGCCTTTCTTCTTATAGAACTGCGCAGCACCTTTAATTGCTAGGTTATTTGATTCTGTAGCACCTGAAGTGAAAACAATTTCACGCGGGTCAGCGTTGATCAGATCAGCAATATCTGTACGCGCTTGATCAACCGCTTCTTCTGCTTGCCAACCAAAACGGTGTGAGCGTGATGCAGGGTTACCAAAATTACCGTCCATAGTCAGGCATTGCATCATTTCTTTTGCCACACGTTCATCAACAGGCGTGGTTGCTGCGTAATCTAAATAAATCGGTAACTTCATTTCTCTCTCCGCTTTCGTCAAGCTACAGTTGACAGCTTACTTGAATGTTTTCCAGTTGCTTAATTGCATTGTTGATGCTGTTATCTTGGCGTGATGCGACTTCTTTCACATCTGACTTTTCCACCAATTCAGCAAGGGTAATACTATTTAAAAACTCTTCGATACGTGCGCTTAAGTCCGACCATAAGGTATGAGTCAAACAGCGCATGCCGCTTTGGCAGCCACCCGTTGCGTTGTGGCAACGTGTTGCATCAACAGACTCATCAACGGCGTTAATCACATCGCCGACAGAAATTTCGTTCGCTTCTCGACCTAGTAAATATCCGCCACCTGGGCCACGCACAGAGGTCACAAGGCCGTTTTTACGTAAACGGGCGAATAGTTGTTCAAGGTAAGATAACGAAATCTCTTGGCGTTCAGAAATATCGGCAAGAGGCACTGCACCCACATTTGTATGTAGTGCAACATCCAACATGGCGGTTACTGCGTATCTGCCTTTTGATGTTAACTTCATGGAGCCCCCGATGTTACTGCACGCTAAGGTGTGCAAATTTTAATTACCAGACCAAAATAGTCAAGTATTATCACTTGATAAAAATTGATACTTGCCATTGATAAAACCGAATACTTGACAAAAACAGTCAAGTACTGGGTACATTGTAATTACCTGAGTAATTTAGTCAAGTATTATACTTATAACCTGTGATTATTTAATAGACTTATTAATAGAGGTAAGAATACCGCGTAAGATGTTCATCTCAGCTTCTTCTGGGCGCGCGCGGTTAAATAAGCGACGTAGTTTAGTCATCACCATGCCAGGGTGCTGTTTGATGATAAAACCCGTGTCGTTTAGCGTTTGCTCTAAGTGCTCATAGAAAAGCTCTGTTTGCTTCGCATTTGGGTAGGTTGCTTCGTCTTCTTCTTGTACTTTTGGCTGTTTATTTAAATAAGCCATACGTGTTTCATAACTTAATGTTTGCACGGCCATTGCTAGATTTAACGAGCTGTATTCAGGGTTTGCAGGAATACATACGTGGTAGTTACATTGTTGTAGCTCTTCGTTGGTTAAACCACTATTTTCACGACCAAATACGAGTGCAACAGGGCCATGTTCAGCCTCAGCCACTAATTTTTCACCACATTCACGCGGCTCAACCATAGGCCAAGATAAAGTACGTGAGCGTGCACTGGTACCAATTGTTAAACCACAATCAGCAATTGCATCTGCCAATGTATCAACCACCACTGCTTTACCTAAAACATCAGTTGCACCGGCTGCAAGCGCACTTGCATGACTATCAATTTCACAAGCAGGATCAACAAGATATAAATTTGATAAGCCCATCGTTTTCATAGCACGTGCCGCTGAGCCAATATTACCAGAATGTGATGTGTTAACTAATACGATACGAATATCATCAAGTGTCATTGCGTTGTTACTTACTGAAAGTCAAAAATTGCGGGGATTATAACATAGCTATCAGCTATCAGCTATCAGCTATCAGCTATCAGCTATCAGCTATCAGCTATCAGCTATCAGCTATCAGCTATCAGCTTCGATCCTATGCATAAGAGATGTCAACATTTTTGATAGCTCTTCCGTTTCACTCACCCAAGTTCTACCTATGGCAGCATCAATGTATTTAATCTCAATTCCGATATAAATTTGCGTTCGTGTTTCTGCTATTGACGATCTTGATATATCTAAAAAACGCACCCGTTCTTTTTTGCTGATTCTCGCCATACCTTCTGCGATGTTACTCGGTATTGATAAACCAGAACGTGTGAGTTGATTGCGAAAGCCAAAATCATTTAGATCTGTCGTTTCTTTGTAAATTTCGGCACTTAATCTTGCTGCTCGCTTCCATACCTCTAATTTTTCAAAATTCATACTTGCATCCTTTTAAGTATAAAAACTTTATATAGGCACGAATTTTTCAGAATGCAAATTTCAAACTGACGGCTGACGGCTGACGGCTGACGGCTGACGGCTGACCACTAACCCCTTCTTCTGAGATTAAATCAATAACAAAATCAGAACTGTACAAAAAACAACCTAATTTATTCGAGTTTATTGTTTACTTTACGCTAGAAATCGCTAGAATACGCCGGCTTAAATATATTCGTTCTTTTACAACCCAAAGGTAATGCTATGCATCCAATGTTAAACATTGCGGTTCGCGCTGCGCGTAACGCAGGCAAAATTTTACTTCGCGCAAGTGAAGATTTATCAAAAGTTGATGTACAACAAAAAGGCACTAACGATTTAGTGACTAACATCGACAAAGAAGCTGAAGCCGCAATTCGTGATACCATTTTAAAATCTTACCCTGATCATTGTATCGTAGGTGAAGAGCTTGGTGAGCACAAAGGTAAAGATGCAGATTACCAATGGATTGTAGACCCTCTTGATGGCACAACTAACTTCATCAAGGGTATCCCTCATTTCGCAGTATCTATTGCACTTAAAGTTAAAGGTCGTTTAGACCAAGCTGTTATCTATGATCCAATCCGCGGTGAATTATTCACGGCTTCTCGTGGTCAAGGCGCACAGCTTAACAGCAAGCGTTTACGCGTAACTAAAACTAACGAGTTAGCAGGTTCTGTACTTGCAACTGGTTTCCCATTCAAACAAAAGCACCACTTAGACGCATACTCTGAAGCGTTTAAAGCACTTTTCGTACACACTGCTGATATTCGCCGTGCAGGCTCTGCTGCATTAGATATGGCTTATGTTGCAGCGGGTCGTGTTGATGGTTTCTTTGAAATTGGCCTTAAGCCATGGGATACAGCAGCAGGCGAGCTTTTAGTTAAAGAAGCGGGCGGTATGGTTGTTGATTTCGCAGGTGGTATTAACTACAACCAAAGCGGCAACATCATTTGTGGTGCACCTAAGTTAACTCAAGCGATCATTCGTGAAATTCGCCCAGTGTTAACTGAGTCACTACTTCGCTAATAGCGGTTGTAATGCAAAAAAGGAGCTAAGGCTCCTTTTTTTGTGGCTGAAAATAATCGTTGTCGAGTTTTATTTCTGTCACTTTACCTTCTTTAAATGGCAACTTCGCTAAGTCTTCAGCAAAGTAGCTAGCAAATAACTGTTCAAACTCGCCCGTGCTTTTCATCGTTGTAAGCCCTTTGCTCAACACCTCAGCTAGCTCTGGTCTGTGATTACTGACAAAAAAGTAAAACGCTGTTGGATAACTAATATAAAGGTCAGGCACAATGACCAGTTCGTCACTTTTGATTTGTTCCATTTCAGAAATGACTTCAATGAACGAACGCGGAAAATAATCAACTCGCCCTCTAATCACTAAGCTAAACATTGCCTGATAATTTGCCAGCGGCCTGACTGTTAAGCCGTTTTGCGCAAGGATTTTAGTATCGGGCCAATCATGGCCTTGAATGGCACTAAACTGCGCTAAATTTTGTTTCGTTTTTACATCTTTAAAACGCGGTAAAAACGATCGCTTAGTTAGTAATGCGCGTTTACCAATGTAGCCTTTAAACAGAGGTACTTTGACTGCTATTGCAAGGTGTTCTCGCTCGGGGCTTGTCATACTCCAAAACACATCGGCCTGCTTTTCATCGAGCATCAGCAAAGTGCGCTGTTGATGGGGGTGAACCAGAACCTCGTTGATTTGTGCTTGGTAATTACCAGCACGCAAGGCTGCTGCCAGCAATTCATGAAGATAATAATCGCGTTTATACAGTGGGCGTTGCTCAACCGCTAAATTGACCACATTGTTAGCTTCTGTGGTAAGGCTGTATCCTAGGCTCAGCAATACTAGGATTGCACTACATAGTCGCTTCATTGTTATTTTTGATTATGTGTTTTTTTTAAGCTACACCCTGTTAAACAGGGACACAAGTAAAATTAAGCGAACTTAAAATTTCTTCATGAACTAATAGGGAATGCTTCTTCTTTTTGGCTACTTAAACGCACCACTGCGGGGGCTGGTCGGCTACGTTTACATACAAACAAGTGGCTACTCTGATAACGCTTAGCCTCTTTTTTCGCATCTGTTGCCAGCGCTGCGACTTGATGACTGTTAATACATAGCTCTAAATCAGGCTTAACTAAACCGATTGATAATGTAAGTAGTGGCACAAACTGCTTTTTACCTTCTCGATTGCTGGCCCAATAACCCCCTTGCTCAATATGCTCTGGGGTGAAAAAGGCGCGAGACTGCAGCTCAAACTTACTAATAATGTCATGGCAAACTTGCTCTGCATCATTTTTATCAAACACCACCATAAAGTCATCACCGCCAATGTGCCCGACAAATCCTTTGCTAGTACTACAGGCCTCTACGATGACTTCAGCAAGTAATTTTATAACGCTGTCACCACTGGCATAACCGTACAAGTCATTGAACTGTTTAAAGTGGTTTAAATCAACGTATGCGAGTGAGAACGTATAATTATTACGAAGCCTCAGCTCAATTGCTTCGTTAATTGCGACATTACCCGGCAGCATAGTCAGCGGGTTGGCATGTTGTGCATGGCGGATTTTTTCTTCGGTAATGTGTTTTAAGATATTACGCAATGGCGCCAAACCTAAGTATTCACCACTTCGGGTGATAACAATGTGGCGTCGAATATCAAACTCAAATTCGGTAATTTGCTGACTCACTGTATCGAGTAACTCGTTTTCGTCAACGATTAACGGCTGTTTATCCATTAAAGAAGTAACTGGCTGCTTATCATAAAGTGCATGGCCATAGGGAGCAGCAAACACTTCAGTGAGTTGATCTCGGTGTAATAAACCAACAGGAATATTGTGCTCTAATACGGCAAGACTAGTTAGCGTTTTATCTTGCTCAAAGATACTGTGGGCATCTTTACAGCGGGTTGTTGCTTCAATGCTGGCGTGCTCGACTGCCAACCAACCGATCGCCATAGACTGTTCAAAAGTATTGCTATTGTCTGATGACTCTAAGTGCTTTAAGCAGTGGATATTAATTTCGTAACTTGGCTGTAAGCTCGGTCTTTCGAGTAAAAAGCCTTGCGCATGTTGTACGCCTAAACTTTCGAGTAAACGAAGCTCCTCTGCCCGTTCTATGCCTTCTGCTATCACTTGTGTATTGGTGGCTTTTGCAAGCTCTATAATTGACTTTAAAAACTCTTTTTTAACCACACTCTGGTCACAGTGGTCGATAAAGTAGCGGTCTATTTTTACAAACTCAGGACATAACTCAGACCACTGCTTTAAGCCCGAATAGCCAGCCCCTAAGTCATCAATAGCAATCGAAAAACCTAACTCACGATAATGGGCAATGGTCTTTAACAATAAAAAGCCATCATCGACTTTTTCTTGTTCTGTAACTTCAATTACTACTCGGTTAGTTGCAAGGCCAAAGTGTTCAACTAGGTGTAATGTTTCACCTTTAGGATGGCAAGGGTCAAGTAAGGTTTTAGGGCTTACATTTAAAAATAGTTTGCCTTCTAGATTGAGCTTAACAAAGTTCTCAATTGCTCTACTGCGGCAAAGTAGCTCTAATTCAGAGATCTTATGACAAGCAATTGCTGCACTGAATAATGCACTCGGCATTTCTAACTCAGACCCTTTCGGGCCGCGGCTTAATGCCTCATAACCCAAAATATGTTGATTAGAAATATCAAAGATAGGTTGAAACAAGGTCTCAATTGCACTGTTATCTAAGATCTGCTGTAGTTGTGCGTTCACCTTACACCTAGCGTTAGTAATACAAATAGGTGGGTAAATTATCAACCTTGTATGACAATTTTATGGCAAGGCTATGACGAGTGCAGATTACTCAATGGCAGTGATCAGCTCAAGCTGTTTAATGCGGGCAAAACTATCAGTCATTTTTAGATTCGCTTTTTGGTAATCACTCTGTGCTAAATCAGCTTGTTGCGCAAATTTATAAACTGCGAGCGGATTAAGTAATAACTTTTGTGCGTGATAACAGCTTGGCGCAGCAAACTCAGGTAGTTCAGGCTCTACATTAATTGTTATTACATTCTTCAACGCCTCTGTATCATCACTTTGTTGTTGCTGAAACTCTGTAGCGTCTGCCATCGCTTGCAAACTTGCCTCACACTCTGGTAGCTGTGCTTTTAGGTTTAAGAACAAACCTGTTGATGAGCTAATTAGCTTGAGCGTCAAATCCTGTAATTGCTGAGCAGTTGATTGGTTTTGTAGTGCCTCTACAACTTGCCAAGCCAAACCTTGGTAGCTGTCGAACTGCTGCTCTAGTGTTACCTCAGGTGTTTGCTGCTCTTGTGCTTGTTCTTGCTCTGATTTATTGCCGCAAGCACTAAGCATTAAAAGTATAAACACACTAAACATCAGGTGTTTCATAATTTCTCCCATAAAAAAACCGCCCTAATTAGGGCGGTTTCTTTTTGTATCACTTATTAAGGCATAGGATCGAGATCCGCACCTTCTTTTTCAATTACTTCTGGAATTAAGTCTTCTTTACTTACACCCATTGCAATTGCTACAGCTGAAGCAACATAAATAGATGAATAAGTACCGATGAACACACCAAATAGTAATGCAGTTGCGAAACCGTGGATCGTTTGACCACCCCAGCCAAATAACGCAATCAATACTAAGATAGTGGTGATTGATGTTACTAGTGTACGGTTTAACGTTTGCGTTAATGAAATATCGATAATTTCAATCGTGTCATCAATACGCACTTTACGGAAGTTTTCACGGATACGGTCAGATACAACAATGGTATCGTTCAGTGAGTAACCTATTACCGCCAAAATCGCCGCAAGAATCGTTAAGTCAAACTCTAGGCCAAGTACTGAGAATAAGCCTAGTGTGATGATAACGTCGTGTAATAGTGCTGATACAGCACCTACCGCAAAACGCCATTCAAAACGAAACGCAACGTAAATTAAGATACAGATAAGCGCAGTTAACATGGCAAGGCCACCCTGCTCTTTTAGATCTTCACCAACACTTGGGCCAACAAATTCGATACGACGCATTTCTACTGTCGATTCAACTTTTTGTAAGGCCGTAATGATTTGGTTACCAATTACTTCTGCTTTTACGCCAGGACCTTGCGGAGCAAGACGCACTAAAATTTCTTTACTTGAGCCAAACAGTTGCACCGAGAAATCTTCAAAGCCACTTTCAGTGATTGCATCACGTACTTCTTTAAGATCAGGTGCTTGTGTAAAGCCTACCTCAACAGCGGTACCGCCAGTGAAGTCGAGACCAAAATTCAAGCCTTTAGTAAAAAACGACACGAAAGAAGCCAAAATCAACAAGGTTGATACTGCCATGGCAAACTTTCTTAACTTCATAAACGGGAGTGTTTTACCACCGAGTTTTAAAATTTGCATGTTGACTCCTAAATCGACAACTTATCAATACGTTTACCGCCAATGAATAAGTTGATTACCGCACGGGTACCAACAATGGCTGTAAACATAGAGGTGATAATACCAATAGCTAGCGTTACTGCGAAACCAGCAATAGGGCCAGTACCCACTGCAAATAGGATCACTGCTGCGATAAGTGTTGTGATGTTAGCATCTAAAATTGTGCTAAACGCGCTGTCATAACCAAAGTGAACGGCTTGTTGTGGACTACGGCCATCTGCAAGTTCTTCACGAATACGCTCGAAAATAAGTACGTTGGCATCAACGGCCATACCTACGGTTAATACAATACCTGCAATACCCGGTAGCGTTAACGCTGCCCCTGGAATAAGCGACATCACACCAACAATTAATACTAAGTTTGCGCCCAGTGCCAAATTTGCCACCATGCCGAAACCTTTGTAATAGAAAAGCATAAATACAAGAACAAACACAAAACCAAGCACAACCGCTGTCATACCCGCTTCGATGTTTTCTTGACCTAAGCTTGGACCTACCGTGCGTTCTTCAACGATTTGAATTGGCGCTACAAGTGCACCGGCACGAAGTAATAGGCTTAGGTTATGCGCTTCAGCTGGGTTATCGATACCAGTAATACGGAATGAACGGTCAAGACGCGCTTGAATTGTCGCTACGTTAATCACTTCTTCAACTTTAATTGGTGGAAGTGCTTTACCGTTTTCATCTGTTTTACCTGATGGTTTGTATTCAATAAATACCGTTGCCATGCGTTTACCGATAGCACGCTTAGTGAACGCATTCATTTTTGCGCCACCTTTGCTGTCTAGCGTAATGCTAACTTGTGGACGTTGATACTCATCCATACCTGATTGCGCGCCAGTGATGTGGCTACCTTCAAGAATGATGCGTTGCTTAAGTACCACAGGGTAACCTTCACGTGCCATGATCATTTCTGTACCTGGCGGTAAACGACCTTGCAGGGCTGCACTTGCATCTGCGTTTTCGTCAACTTCGCGGAATTCTAGGGTTGCAGTCGCACCCAGAATCTCTTTCGCACGCGCTGTATCTTGTACACCCGGAAGTTGCACGATGATACGCTCAGCACCTTGGCGCTGTACGTTAGGCTCTGCAACACCGATTTGGTTAATACGGTTACGGATAATCGTTTCATTTTGTTTGATAGCGTAGTCACGAATTTCTTTAAGCTTTTGCTCGCTCATGCTGGCATAAAAAGCATTGTCGCTGCTGCTATCATCAACGTAAACGTTTAATGGGTAACGTGTTGATAAGAAACGCTCTGCTGCATCTTTATCTTCTTCGTTACGCATTTCAACACGTAATCGCTCGCTGTTTGCTACACGGCGAATGGTGCGATAACGTAGTTTTTCTTCACGTAAGTCACTTTTGAAATCTTGTTCCATTTGCTCAAGCTGAGTATCAACCGCCGTCGCCATGTCGATTTCCATAGTAAAGTGAACACCACCGCTTAAATCTAGGCCTAGTTTCATTGGGTTACCACCCAGTGACTTTAACCACTCTGGTTGAGCAGGTGCCATATTGATTGCAGAGATATAATCTTCACTAAGGGAATCACGCAGTAGATCTTGCGCTTTTAGTTGTTCTTCAACATTCTTAAAACGAACCAGGATTTGTCCGTCTTCAAGTTTGCTTGATTTAACAGTAACGTTATGTTCTTTGAGAGTCGCATTTACTTTATCGAGTACGCTGAGGTCAGCATCAGTACCTTTAGTGCCCGATACTTGTATGGCCGGGTCTCGGCCATACAAGTTAGGAGAGGCATATAAAATACCAACGACTAACACAACAAGAACAAGTAAATACTTCCATAATGGAAACTTGTTTAACACGTGTGAGTCCTTATTATTATTGTTATAGCGACTTCATAGTGCCTTTTGGCAATACTGCAGAAACAGCTGATTTTTGTACTGTTACTTCTGCTTGGTCGTTTAATGAAATCACGATGAAGTCTTTGTCATCAGCGATTTTAGCAATCTTACCTACTAAACCACCTTGCGTTAGTACTTCGTCTCCTTTCGCCATTGCGCCCATTAGTGCTTTATGCTCTTTTACACGCTTAGCTTGTGGACGGTAGATTAAGAAATAAAATACCAGACCAAAAATACCCAACATGATTAGCATTTCCATGCCACCACCTGCTGGTGCTGCACCTGCCGCACTTGCGTGGGCGTTTGAGATGAATAAACTCATTTCACTTCCTCTTTAATTTTTCTAAAAATTTAATCTGATGTATCTGCAAGCTCTGGCACTTCTTGGCCGCGGCGTGCATAAAAATCTGCAACAAATTCGTCTAGTTTGCCATTACTGATGGCATTACGTAAGCCTTCCATCACGCGTTGATAATAACGTAAGTTGTGAATCGTGTTTAGACGTGCACCTAAGATTTCATTACATTTATCAAGATGGTGCAAGTATGCGCGTGAATAGTTTTTACACGTATGACAATCACACTCAGGATCCAGTGGACCGGTGTCTGTTTTATGTACTGCATTACGAATTTTAACAATGCCGCCAGTTACGAATAAATGACCATTACGGGCATTACGCGTAGGCATTACACAGTCAAACATATCGATACCACGGCGAACCGCTTCAACTAAGTCTTCTGGTTTACCAACACCCATTAAGTAACGTGGCTTGTCTTCAGGCATTTTATAAGCACAGTGGTCAAGAATATTGATCATCTCGTTTTTCGGCTCACCGACCGATAAACCACCTAATGCATAACCATCAAAGCCGATTTCTTCTAGGCCTTTTTGTGATTGTGCACGAAGCTCAGGGTACATACCACCTTGGATAATACCAAATAGCGCAGCTGGGTTATCGCCATGACCTTCTTTTGAGCGTTTAGCCCAACGAAGTGATAACTCCATAGAATCTTTCGCTTCTTTTTCTGTCGCAGGGTATGGCGTACATTCGTCAAAAATCATCACGATATCAGAGCCTAAATCACGCTGAACTTGCATCGCTTTTTCTGGCGAAAGCATGATTTTTTCACCATTAACTGGTGAGCTGAACATCACGCCTTCTTCAGTGATTTTACGCATTGCGCCTAAGCTGAATACTTGGAAACCGCCTGAATCAGTTAGAATTGGACGATCCCAATTCATAAAATCGTGTAAATCACCATGCTGCTTAATGATTTCTGTACCAGGACGCAGCATTAAGTGGAAAGTGTTACCTAGGCAAATTTGTGCACCAGTATCTTTCACTTCGTCAGGCGTCATACCTTTAACAGTACCGTAAGTACCTACTGGCATAAATGCTGGCGTTTCTACAACACCACGTTCAAAAATCAAGCGGCCGCGGCGCGCTTTACCGTCAGTGCGGTCTAATTCAAATTTCATATTATCCTCAGTGTCGGAAAAACAGTCCAACAAGCTATAATTTAACCGCTCGATTCTACCCTGTTTGCGGGTTTATTACTATAAATTGGGCTAAATTCGAAAATAAAAAGCCCAGTTAAAAAACTGGGCTTTTTATTGGGTATAATCATTATTTGCGCGTTAAGAACATCGCATCGCCATAACTAAAGAAGCGATACTGTTCTTTTATCGCCGTATGATAAGCACCCATTATGTTCTCTTGGCCTGCAAAGGCACTGACTAACATAATCAATGTTGATTCAGGTAAGTGGAAGTTTGTCACCATGGCATCAACCACATTGAACTGATAACCCGGGTAAATAAAGATATCGGTATCACCAAAGTAAGTATCTAGTTTGCCGCCGTGCACTTTTGCAGCTGACTCTAATGAGCGAACTGAGGTAGTACCTACAGCAATGACACGACCACCTTTTGCTTTAGTTTCGGCTACCGCTTTAACCACTTCATCTGGTACTTCGATGTACTCTGAGTGCATAACATGCTCATCAACTGAGTCAACGCGAACAGGCTGGAAGGTACCTGCACCTACGTGCAAAGTCACAAAAGCCATGTTAATGCCCTTGTCTTTTAAGGCTGCCATTAATTTATCATCAAAATGCAGGCCAGCTGTTGGCGCGGCTACAGCACCTGGCTTTTCACCATAAACCGTTTGGTAGCGCTCACGATCTGACTCGTTATCAGGACGGTCAATATAAGGTGGTAATGGCATGTGACCGATGTCGTTTAGGATATCGAGTACATTTTCGTCTTTGGCAAATTCAAGTTCAAAAAGCTCGCCATGACGCGCAACCATGGTTGCTTCGGCTTTACCTTCAAGAATGATTTTTGAGCCTGGTTTTGGCGATTTACTAGCTCGCACATGCGCAAGCACGCGGTGCTCGTCGAGTACACGTTCTACTAAAACCTCAAGCTTACCGCCTGACTCTTTTTGCCCGAACATGCGAGCAGGGATCACTTTGGTGTTATTGAAAATTAATAGATCATTTTCATTAACGAGCGATAAAATATCACTAAATACTTTATGCTCAACTTGGCCTGATGGGCCATCAAGCGTCAGTAAACGACTGCTAGTTCGATCTGCTTTCGGAAAACGAGCAATTAATTCATCAGGAAGGTCAAAGCTAAAATCAGCTACGCGCATAGAGCATATCTCTCATTAATAAAAACGCGCCAAGTTTACTCTGATACGCCCACCACCTCAAGCAAAGCCAAGTGTCAACTTAGTACTAGCTTAAAGGATTACAAACTTAAGTACTTATTAACCGCTTTTGGGTAAAGTTTGCTTGTAGATTAGGCAAAATGTCATTATTCTAGCTTATTCACTAAACATGGGTTAAGTAAGAGGTAGTAGCGCCATGGCAAAGCAGTTAAAGCTGCTAATTTTGAACGCGAGCGTTGCTGAGCGTGAAACAATTAAGACCACATTAAACAAGCTTAATGTCTTCACGTTTATCGAAGCCAGTGACTCTCAAGATGCGCTTAAAATTCTTAAAAGCCACCCGGTGGATATTATCATTACAGGCCTTGAGGTCGGTAAGATTGATGGTTGGCGCTTTTCGCGCATGATCCGTTCAGGGTTATTAAAAACACCAAAAAACACACCAATTTTACTTACTCCACCAATCTATTGTGAACGTATAGCCGAAACCACAGCGCGCAGCTATGGCATTGATGCTGTTCTTCCATTTGAACGCCAAGATATGCTGCCGCAAGTGCTAGCCAACGTGTTATCAACTCACCTTGAAAAAAGTAGTCGCCTTAATTTATTACTACTTGAAACCGATAACCGTAAAGCAGAAGATATCAGCGAACAGTTAAAACTTAGCTTCGCGATAACCCATACCACTTCAACAAAAGCGACGCTTGCGACCTATCTGCAGCAAAAATTTGCCATTGTATTGATTGACGCCACCGAGTCTCATTCTGATACTGCGGCGGGGTTAATTAGCGAAATACTACAGCACAACCCAAAGCAAGCGATTGTAACCATCATTGATAACAATGATGCAGATTACGCAGAGCAGTTATTACTATCTGGCGTTACTGATTTTATTCGCGCCCCGTACGATCACTCGTTATTAAGCAAAGTGTGTGACCACGCTGCCCGTCGTGAAGATTTCATGGTGAGCTATGCAGAGTTTGCGCAAAAAGTAGAGCAACTAAGCCAAAGTCAAAGCCGCTATAAAGAGCTGTTTTCTGCCCACCAACGTATTTTATTACACCTAAATACTGTGGTACTTGAGTTTAACCAAGAGGGTAATATTCGCTTTATTAACCCTGCCTGGGAGCACCTAACGGGCTATGGCATTAAATCTAGTTTAGCAAAATCATTAACTGACTTTTGTTTACCTGAGTGCAAGACAAAGCTACAAGATACCATTCAACGTATTTTGCATGGTGGTGAGCAACAGCAACAGGTAGAAATCCAGCTAAAACACAAAAATGGCAATGCCATTTGGGTTGAGTGTCGCTTACAGCTGATTAAGAACAGTCAAAACTCAGCGACTATTACCGCCACTATCGATAACATTCATGAGCGTAAACAGGCAGAGTTACAACTTCGTCATTTAGCCTTGCACGATACGCTCACAGAGCTGCATAACCGTTATTACTTTGACCAACAATTACAACGTATTTGTAAAGCCAAGTACACCAGCAACGACACTGAGCACGCGCTGATTTATATCGACTTAGATCACTTTAAAATCATCAACGACAGTAAAGGTCACCAACAAGGTGACATCGTTTTAAAAGAAGTTGCCCAGTTATTCACAGCGAATATTAGTGATGAGCACTTAGTGTGCCGCATCGGTGGTGATGAATTTGCCGTGATCTTAAAAAATACTAACTTACTCGATGCACACTTGGTGGCAGAGAGTATTTGTATGGCGATTGAAAAGCACCGCTTTCACTCAGAAGGTCAAGAGTACTCAATTAGCTGTTCAATTGGTTTAACACAAATCACAGAGCAAAATAACGACCCAAGTGAGTGTTTAAAACAAGCTGATATCGCTCTTTATGTAGCGAAAAGCTTAGGCCGTAACTTAGTACACTGTTATTCAAAAGAAGATAGTCATCACAATAGTTTACAAGCTGGTCTCGAGTGGGGTCATAGCATTCGCCAAGCATTACAACATGATGCTATCGAGTTACACTACCAGCCGATTTGGGATTTCAAACGCGGCCACGTCGCCTACTTTGAAGCGCTATTACGCTTAAAGCTTGATGATGAACTAATCTATCCTAATCAGTTTATTCCTGCTTTAGAGCTTCTAAACGACACCTTTTTGATGGACCAATGTGTTATTCGTAATGCCATTAAGAGCGTTGCCGAGTACCCAGAGCTTAATCAAGTCGCAATTAACTTATCAGCACAGTCGTTTTTAGATGAACGCTTACTGCCGCATATTGAATCAAGCTTAAAAGAATTCAATGTTGAACCAACACGCATTATTTTTGAGATCACCGAGTCTGCGAGTATTAATAACCTAGTTGCAACCCGTGCCATGATCGAGCGTTTGAACGGCTTAGGCTGTCACTTCTCTATTGATGACTTTGGTACCGGATTTAGTACCTTTAACTACCTTAAACAATTACCGGCTCAACACGTAAAAATTGATGGTTCATTTGTTCGCGACATGTTGAACGACCCAATCGATTTAGCGCTTGTAAAAGCGATTAATGATATTAGCCGTTCGCTTGATAAGCGCTCTGTTGCTGAATATGTTGAAAACAAAGAAATATTTTTAGCGCTAAAAGAAATTGGTATCGACTATGGTCAAGGCTTCTTTATTGCCCGCCCCGTACCGGTTGAAAAAATTAGCGATGAGCTAAAAAAAATATCTGAAAATAATCTTTTTAACTAACAAATATCTAGCCTTAAAAAGCCTAAATTTAATACATTTTTAAACATTTTTTCTTAGTTTTTAAACTTCCATACTGACAATACTCATCTATACTTAAATCCACAGCAAGATAAAATGTCGTGTTTTTATAGTGATTATCTATAATAAACATGACATTACTTATTACATTAAACATACTGAATATGACTTAACATCGTTAAGTCCATCTATTGGCGGTATAAAGGAGAAAAGTGATGACACAACTAATCGTTTTGTTGCTGATTGTGAATCTAGGGATAGCGTATCAATGTTACCGCAATGCGACCTTTAAGGGGTATCCGGTAAAAACATTTACAGGGCTAGGTTTAGTACCTTACTTTAACTTAGTCGTGTGGGTTTACTTGTTGTTTTTACCCGACTTAAAACCATTTTCAATGAATGAAAAGCAGCCACTTTAGGCTGCTTTTTTAGTTGGGAGAATTTAAAAATTATAACTTGATGCTTTTTCGAGTAATTGCGCGGCTTTTATATCGCCAACCACGCACTTTTTAATGTCTGACTTTTTAAACACTTTTACTTGTTCAGTTTTACCTTCGCTAACACCACGGATGATAAAACTGACATGTTCATCGTTAGGTAGATTTCTTAAACCGCTACCATAATCACATAAAGTCAGAGATAAGCTTTTATCTACTTGCTGTGCTAGGGCTGCTAGCTGTTGCTTTTGCTCTTTTACGCGGGCTTGTTTTTTCTCAGCTAACTCTTTGCGCATTTGCTGCTGCTTTTGTGATAACTTTTGCTGCTGCTTTTCAAGCTCTTTAATCGATGCTTGCAATGCTTGTTTACGTTTTTCGAGCTCTTGCTCTTTGGCATCTTTATCGTGGCGACGGTCAAATTCAAGGTCACGCTTTTCACGCTCAAGGTCACGAATTTCACGGCTCACATCGCGCTCTTGCTCAGCCACTTCACGTACTCGCTCTGCACTTTCGCGCATCACTTCCATAGCTTGCTGATAAGCTTCTTGCGTTTTTACGACTACCGCATCACTGATCACTTGCACATGTTCGCCTAGCACTTCGATTTCAGTTAGTTCTTCAAAATCGATATCAGGCATAGGTGGCAGCGGCGCATCAGGAACAGAGGCAAACACTGTAGACCAGCGCGAACTGCCTCGTACATCAAAGCTAAACACCACGCCTTGATGCTGCAAATAACTCGAAGACACATTTCTTACCTTGTTATCGGTATCTTGTTTTAACGCCGCAGTGAGGATTTTTTCCATGATCCCGACTTCACGCTGAATTTTATCTAATTCATCACTTGCTTGTGCTTGTAAGCTTACTGCTGTGCAAAGCAATAAGGCGGCCGTAGTTGATTTGTATTTTGACATCTTAATACTCCAAATTGTTGGCAACGGTTGGCAATGGTCCGCCGTCCACTTGCTCTGCTAAATCATTTAACTGCATACGTAAGTACGCTTGGTCTTGGGCGCGCTGCGTCTTGATATAAGCAAGTACGCTGGCAATATCTTCTTGGCGCTCTACTCGCCCAGTTTTAATCGCTTCTTTAGCCAATTGGTACATCTGTTGTTGCTGCACTTCGTTTTGCGCAGTAATGATGTTTTGCAACTGATCAATTTGCTTTTGTTGTGACTCTAATAAATTGGTTTGCTTAGCCACTTGCTCAAGTAACTGCTGGTTTCCATGCTGTGGATTACTAACAAAAACCCATGCGCAAAATACTATTGAAGCAGCTACTGCCCACATTCCAGCACCAAAAATCAGACTCGGTTTTTGCACTTTCGGCATCGTGGACTCTCGATCCCAATTTGGTACAGGCACCGTTTCATAATGTTGACTTTGCTGTTGCCATTGCATTGCATTGTTCATCATTGATGCATACTCAGCATTGGCTTGTAGCAACGCAATTTGCTCATCAGTGAGGCTTTCGCCCTCTAACCATGCAGTAAATAATGAATCTAAATTAGCCATCTACGGCCTCCAAATGCACTTTTAGCTTGCCAAGAGCACTGTATAGCCTTGATTTAGCTGTATTGGTCGAAATACCTAATTGCTCAGCGATTTCTTCAAATGTACAGTGCTGAAAAAACTTTAACTCCACCACTAAGCGTTGCTCCCAGGGTAAATTGTTCATCATTGCTTTTAGTTCATGATGTTGCTCAGATTGCAGTTGATTCGTTTCTAACTCGCTATGCTCACAGCTTTCTTCTGGTATAGCGTCTAAACCTTGATGCAACTTACGGCGGCGGTAATATTCAACACTACGCCGGTGCACAATTTGATAGAGCCACGTATTAAAACTCGATTCACCACGAAAGCTCGGCAAGCTTTTATAAACAGAAATAAACACTTCTTGCATTAAATCCATTGCATCATCAGGGTGACTTAACATCCTTAGGCAATAGTTATATACCTGTGTTTCGTGCTGCTTGACTAATTTCAACCACGCCCGTTTATTGCCCTGTTGCGCTTTAGCAATTAGTGTCTCAAGTGATTGAAAAAACACGCTAGCCTCGTCATCTGATCTGCCTTTAATGGTTTTGTTATTATGTTAGTCGAGGGAAGGAAAAAAATAGTTTGTTTAAATAATAAAAAACCCCAAATTTTTTATTTGGGGTTCTATTTAGAGGTTTTATTCGTTGCCGCATTGAGCGTCTAAGCTACACTGTTTATTAAGAAACAGCTCTAGCTGTTGGCTAAACAGCCTAAAATCTCTGATCCGGCCTGTGGTTTTACGCCACACAATGCCAATATCTCGGTATGCATCGCCTTGTGATGGCGTAGCAACCATATCTTTTTTATCTAAAATACCGGCATTGATAGCCATTTGCGGTAAGAAAGTAACACCTAGCTGGTGTTCAACCATACTTAATAAGGTATGTAAGCTTGCCGCTTCAAATGGGTTAATACAGCTCGAGCGATTCAAATGGCAGGCACTTAACGCGTGGCCTGTCATACAGTGCTCACGTTCTAGTAAGAACACACTCGCATCTGGTAATAGATTAAAATCTTCCACGCCATCTGCTGGTGTGTAATCTTTATGGTGCACTAAGCTGAAGTGGTCTTTTGCAAGTACTTGGGTATGAAACTTTTCAGTGTCATACGGTAAAGCAAGCAATGCCATATCAATTTGGCCATGCTCAAGTTTATCGAGTAGTTTGTCACTAGTGTCTTCAACCAAGACCAGCTCTAACTCGGTAAAGGTCTGTTTGCAGAAATGATATAAAGGAGCAGCAATAAAGCTGGCAATCGTCGGGATCACACCAAGAGTGAGTGTACCATTTAAAGGTGTTAAAAAGCTCTTTGTCAGCTCTTTAAGGCTAAGGGTGTCGTCAATAATCTTACGTGCTTTTTCGACAACCTCTTCACCAATTGCGGTAAACATTAAGCTGCGGTTCTCACGCTCTATAAGCTGGCAACCTAAGGTTTCTTCTAAGTTTTGAATTGCACTACTTAAGGTTGATTGACCGATAAAACAGGCGCTTGCTGCGCGGCCAAAGTGTTGATGTTGGTGGACTGCTAATAAATACTGTAGTTGTTTAATACTTGGTAAGTTATTCATTCTCTACCTGCAAATAAAAAGACCCCAATACCTAAGGCATTGAGATCTTTTCAAGCTAAAAGTCTTTTAGTACTTTTTATACCCCGAAGGCAGTTCTCAGTACATAGAAAATAACAATAGCAAGGGCTGCGCCAACTGGCAATGTAATTACCCAAGAAACTACAATGTTTCTTACAACACCCATGTTAAGTGCCGCAATACCACGTGCCATACCTACACCTAAAACCGCACCTACAAGTGTTTGCGTAGTAGAAATAGGTAAACCAGTACCTGAAGCGATAACAACTGTAGAAGCTGCAGCAAGCTCAGCAGCAAAACCACGGCTTGGTGTTAAGTGCGTGATACCTTCACCGATTGTTTTAATTACTTTTTTACCTAAAATAGCAAGACCAGCAACAATACCTAAACCACCTAGTGGTAAAATCCACCATGCGATAGCCGCTTTCTTAGCGATTTCACCGTTGTGCTCAACAATGTTTACAACAGCAGCTAGTGGACCAATTGCGTTAGCAACGTCGTTTGAACCGTGTGCGAAAGCCATACAACATGCTGTTAGTACCATAAGTACTGCGAACACTTTCTCAACGTTGTTAAACTGCATTGCTTTATCAGCTTTAGGGTCGATTTTAAGGCGAGAGATAGCAATCTTACCTATGATACCGACTACAACAGCAATCGCGATAGAAAGCGCATAACCTTC
Source organism: Pseudoalteromonas shioyasakiensis (assembly GCF_019134595.1). Lineage (NCBI taxonomy): Bacteria > Pseudomonadati > Pseudomonadota > Gammaproteobacteria > Alteromonadales > Pseudoalteromonadaceae > Pseudoalteromonas > Pseudoalteromonas shioyasakiensis. The sequence continues at coordinate 3,407,278 of NZ_CP077770.1, forward strand.
AACAGCACCTAAGTTGATACCAATGTGCTTTAAGCCTTTCTTGATTGTTACAAGAGACATGATGAAGCCCGCTAGACCCATATATACTGGTACGAAACGCTTAGCATTTTTAAGTGGTGTCTCAGTGTCAAAAATAAGCTTTTGCGCACTCATGAAAATTAAATAAGCAATAAAACCAGAGATGGCGGGGGTAACAATCCAGCTACCTACGATACCCATTACCTTGTTCCATTGGATTGCTTCACTACCTACTGCAACCAATGCGAAACCAATGATGGCACCGATGATTGAGTGAGTCGTAGATACTGGCCAGCCTAAGAAAGAAGCTATTAATAACCAGCTACCTGCAGCAAATAGCGCGGCAATCATACCAAGGATCATAAGTTCCGGTATGTCCATAAATGGTGTGGCATCGATAATCCCTTTACGGATTGTAGATGTCACCTCACCACCGGCAAGGTATGCGCCAGCGAATTCAAACACCATCGCGATCATGATCGCTTGTTTAATTGTAAGTGCTTTTGAACCTACTGATGTACCCATCGCATTGGCTACGTCATTTGCACCAATACCATAAGCCATGAAGAAACCGACTGCTGCGGCAATTAAAACTAAAAATGTGCCGTAATTTGCAATGATATCCATTGTGTGAACCTTTAATTTTTTTCGTATTTGAACTGATTAGAATTTAACGAGCTAACATCAGCTCAAGACGAGAACCTACGCGCTCTGCAATATCTGCAAGCTCGCCTACCCACTCAATGATCTTGTATAAGAACATCACGTCGACAGGGTTAAGTTCATTTTCGATGGCGCGCAATTGACGGCGAATTTTGATCTGCATGTCATCCGTGTCTTGTTCAATAGCGTCCAATTCAACGAGCATTTTTTCAACTAAAGTCACTTCGCGACCTTTGAAGCCCGTTTCAAGAAGCTCATCTAGCTCATTGATTGCTTTTGATGCTTGTTTAGTCGCATCAACACAACGAGTCAAATAAGCAAGGAAATCAGTTTGGATTTCGGTAGGTATGATCATCTCACGACCAACTACACGACCTGCGATATCTTTTGCTTTGTTAGCAATTTTGTCTTGTTGAGTAACAAGCTCTAGCAAATCGGTACGCTCAACTGGCATAAATAAGCCACGAGGTAGTTGAAGGCGGATGTTACGTTTCATTTCATCAGCTTCGCGCTCTAAATTACGAATGTTTAGACGGATTTCTTCCGCTTCTTGCCATTCTTCTTTAAACACGTGATTAAAGAAAGGGATCAATGCTTTACTTGCTTGATGTACTTTCTTAATGTGATCTTCCATAGGCTTAATAGGTGATTTAGCAAAAACCCCTAAAAATGCATTTGTAGGCATAACTGACCCTTTATAAATTAGTATGCTTTGGCAGCTGCGAATTTTACAGCATTGTGTTCGATTGTGAACGCTTTTTCTGCCTTACATCACCAATAATAGACAAAGCGGCCAAAGGCCGCTCGGTTTAATAATGAAAAGTTGCGGTTAAATTTACAGCGACTTTTCGATATCTTCTTGAGATGTATGACGAATATCTTTGCCGTTAACAAAATAGATGATGTATTCAGCAATATTCTGGCAACGGTCGCCAATACGCTCTAATGAACGAACTGACCACACTAAATCCATAATTTTCGGGATTGAGCGTGGATCTTCCATCATATATGTCATAATTTGACGGGTAATTGCTTCGTATTCACGGTCAACTTTGGCGTCTTCTTTATGTACTTCAAACGCACATTGCACATCCATACGTGCAAATGCATCAAGTACATCATGAAGCATTTTCGATACTTGGCGACCCATGTTTTCAATGTTCACCAATAAGTCTTGCTGATCTTTAGTGAATGAGTCCAGCGCAACTTTAGCAATGCGCTCAGCTTCATCACCAATACGCTCTAAATCGGCAATTGTTTTTGCAATGGCAATTACAAGACGTAAGTCACTCGCTGCCGGCTGACGGCGAGCGATAATACGTGTACATTCTTCATCGATGTTCACTTCCATTGCATTTACTTTATAGTCGTTTTCACGAACTTTTTGTGCAAGATCGGCATCACCATTGCTAACAGCATCCAGTGCACTGTTTAGTTGTTGCTCAACTAAGCCACCCATGTTTAATACATGGTTACGCACATTTTCAAGCTCTTCATTAAAGCGGCCCGAAATGTGTTTATTGATATTATGTTCCATTGTCTACCTCTATAAATTTCGTTTACGGTACCAAGTGACTTTATTGACTAACCGTAACGGCCTGTAATGTAGTCTTCTGTTTTCTTCTTGCTTGGTGTTGTAAATAACGTATTGGTATCTGAATACTCAATCAACTCACCCATGTACATAAACGCAGTTTGGTCTGATACACGAGCAGCCTGTTGCATGTTGTGAGTAACGATCACCACGGTAAACTTATTCTTTAAGTCGTTAATTAGCTCTTCGATAACTAAAGTAGAAATTGGATCTAGTGCCGATGTAGGCTCATCCAGAAGTAGTACTTCAGGCTCGATAGCAATTGAGCGAGCAATAACAAGACGCTGTTGCTGACCACCCGATAGGCCAAATGCACTATCGTGTAAACGGTCTTTAACTTCATCCCATAACGCGGCGCCACGTAAAGACTGTTCAACCACTTCATCTAGTTTACGCTTTTCTTTAATACCTTGTAAGCGTAGGCCATAAACGACATTTTCGTAGATTGATTTTGGAAATGGATTAGGACGTTGGAATACCATTCCGACATTTCTTCGTAGTGCAGCAACATCGACACTCTTATCATAGATATTGTGACCATGAAGTAAGATCTCACCATCGATACGACAGCTATCAACAAGGTCGTTCATACGGTTGATACAACGTAAAAGTGTTGATTTACCACAACCCGATGGACCGATAAATGCTGTTACCTGACCTTTCGGGATGTTCATATTTACGCCGCTAAGCGCTTGTTTATCACCGTAGTATAAATCTAAGTTTTTAATCTCTAACGCTGTTTGTTCTGCAGTTAGGTTGTCTAAATCTAGCTTTGCCGCGCTTTTCGCTTGGTTTACTTGTGGTGCAACTGTAATCATCTCTGTCTACCTATAAAAATTCTGTATTAATGCTCAAGAGCTCTAAACTTTTCGCGTAAGTGGTTACGAATACCAATCGCGGTGATATTCAGGGCGATAATTACTGATACCAGTAAGAATGCCGTGGCATATACCAGCGGACGTGCCGCTTCTACGTTAGGGCTTTGGAAACCAACATCGTAAATGTGGAAACCTAAGTGCATAAATTTTCTATCTAAATGTATGTATGGGAAGTTACCGTCAAGTGGCAGTGTTGGCGCCATCTTAACAACACCAACAAGCATTAGTGGTGCTACTTCACCGGCTGCACGTGCAACCGCTAAGATTAAACCTGTCATAATCGCTGGGCTTGCCATCGGAATGATTATACGCCACAGCGTTTCTGCTTTTGTTGCGCCAAGTGCTAATGAACCATGACGAACCGTACTTGGAATACGTGATAAACCTTCTTCAGTCGAAACAATAACAACAGGAAGCGTTAAAATTGCTAGCGTTAATGCAGACCAAATCACACCAGGCGTACCAAAAACTGGGCTTGGCGACGACTCTGGGTAGAACAATTGGTCAATACTGCCACCTAGCATGTATACAAAGAAACCTAGACCAAATACACCGTATACAATCGAAGGTACACCTGCAAGGTTGATTACCGCGATACGAATCATCTTAGTCACGGCATTTTTTGCTGCGTATTCATGTAAGTAAATCGCTGCAACGACACCAAACGGCGTCACAATCACTGCCATTAGTAATACCATGAACACGGTACCGAAAATCGCCGGGAATACACCGCCTTCAGTGTTAGCTTCACGTGGGTCATCCGCTACAAACTTACCAAGTTGTACAAAGTAATGACCAAGCTTAGCAAAGAAGCCCATGTCATTAGGGAACCACACATCAAGAACTTGATACAAAGGTAAAGTAACCACTTCACCGCGCATGTCTTTCACTGTTACTTGGTCACGTTTTGCTTGTTTACGAAGGGCGAATAACTGCTTTTCTAACACTGTGTACTCAGCACGTAGCTCAGCACGCGCTTGTGCAAGCTCAGCAACACGCTCATCGGTTAGTTCGTTATCAAGCTGGTATGCTTTTTCTCTTAAGCGTAAACGCTCAAGTTCATAGTTAATATGGCCAATATCACCATTTTGTAAGTCTAACGCTTGGTCATTTAGGTCAACAGCACGGTCTACAAGATCATAAAGCACGTCGATTTTGTTATCTGTGATAACTTCACCGTCTTTAATAACCTGTTCTACATAACCGTAAAAGTTACCGTTTTTGCTACGTTCGAATACTGCAAGCTCTGCTGGCGCAGTACGCGATGTGATGTCTGTCTCTAGTACCCAACGGAAATCTAGAACAACATACTCACGGTTACCGGTTTTAATTAGTAAGCGCTCTAGTTGCTCTTTGTCGTAATGAGATAAATCAACGCCCGTCGCCTCAATACGTGATTTTGCAACTAGCTCACGGTCATAAACTTCACCGATCACTGTTTGTTTAGCAACTGAGCCTTGCAGCTCAAGTTGCACTACTTCTGATGGCCAGAAAAAGCTTAAACCTTTCCAAGCAATCATGGCTAGTAAACCAAGAACCGAGATTAAACTGATGCTTACCGCACCGCCGGTCATCCAAATCCAAGGAGAACCAGACTTAAACCACTGCTTTACCATGTCGTGTCTCTCCACCTACATTGAACTGTATTTTTCACGCAGCTGCTGACGAACAAACTCAGCCACTGTGTTGAAAACGAATGTGAATATGAATAATACAAATGCTGCTAAGAATAGGATGCGATAATGCGAGCTACCTACCTCAGACTCTGGCATTTCTACCGCGATATTCGCTGCAAGTGTTCTCATACCCTGGAAAATACTCCAGTCCATAATAGGTGTATTACCTGTTGCCATTAGTACAATCATTGTTTCACCTACAGCACGGCCTAGACCCATCATTACTGCTGAGAAGATACCAGGGCTTGCTGTTAGTAGTACTACGCGAACCAATGTTTGCCATTGCGTTGCACCGAGTGCTAATGAACCGTTTGATAAGTGCTTAGGAACACTGAATACCGCATCTTCCGCAATTGAGAAGATCGTTGGGATAACAGCAAAGCCCATCGCAATACCAACAACTAGCGAGTTACGTTGGTCGAATGTCATGCCTAATTCATTAGTTAGGTACTGACGCACATTACCGTCAAACATCCAAAGCTCAATTGAGTTACTCATCGCAAACGATAGCCAACCAATAAAGATAACCACTGGGATAAGTAAAATTGAATGCGAACCTTCAGGAACACGGTGACGAATCGACGCCGGTAGCTTGTTCCAGCCGAACGCGGTTAATAAGATACCAATTGGCAGCAACACCAATAATCCGACAATCGCTGGTAAATGTTCTTCAATTAATGGCGCTAACCAAAGACCCGCTAAGAAACCTAGAATTACCGTTGGTAATGCTTCCATGATTTCTACTGTCGGCTTAACCACTTTACGTAGTTCACTCGACATAAAGTAAGCCGTGTAAATTGCCGCTGAAAGCGCAATGGGTACAGCGAATAGCATTGCGTACATTGCCGCTTTAATCGTACCGAATGAAATTGGCACTAATGAGAACTTAGATTCAAAGTCATCACTTGCTGACGTTGACTGCCAGATATAACCCGGCTCAGGGTAACCTTCGTACCATACTTCTTGCCATAGCGCAGACCAAGTTACTTCAGGGTGCTCGTTATGGATTTCAATTACTTTTAACGCATCATCAGCAAGAATAAGTGCCGCATTTGAACGTGGCGCAATTGCAAAGTTTTGAATTGCACCGTCGCTTACTTTACCTTGCCATAGTTTTGCATCACTGGTTGTGTAATAAATACCTAGCTCACCGTTAGCACCTGCTGTGAAGAAAGTACGACGGTAGAACTCTGTAAAAATGTTTAGTTTCGATTGCTTGCTGGTTTCAAAAGCACGAATCTTTTGGAACTGGCGACCATTTTCAGTGTTTACTTCAAACCACTGTGATACTTCGCCATTATCGTTAGCAAGCATCAGTGAGTTTGCACCCGCTAATAGCTGAGTTGAAACTAGGTTCGCGTTTTCTTCGTTAGCTGCAAGCAGTTGGATTTGCTCAACTTCAGAAGGGTAACGAGTATCATATACGTAAATTTGATTTGCTGAACGCACGAATGTACGTGTTGTATCAGGTGAGATTAATAGCTCATCAACACGACCTTCAATATCAAGCTCTGTGCGCTCAACAACCCACTCTACTTCGCCGGTGAACATATTTTCTTCACCCACAAAGCTGCTAAATAAAACGCGTTTGTCAGCCGTTAAAGCAACAACCGCTGTTTTATCTTCGTAGTGGCTAAATGCGAATTTAGTGATTGCCGCACCTTGCTCATCAACTTCAAGCGCCATATCACCCAATGGGTAATCTAAACGCGGTGTTAACTTGCGTTGGTTGTTTGGGAATGTCACTAGGAATTTTGGCGCAACCACAACCACAGAGCCATTCTCTAGGCCGTATGCGTATTGCCCCTGAAACGGTGCAGAGCTTGCAAAGCTGCTCACATCGCTTGGTAATTCTGTATTAAGAGTGGTGATCTTTTTACCAAATTGCTGTTTTTCAACATTGTAAAAGTCCACATTACCTTTTTTACCGAGTAAAAAGGCAATCTCTGTTTGTTCTTCAATGCCAAGACCCACAACTTCTGACGCATTTTGTAGTTTTACACTATTACGTGTCTCTACTTTTGCTGACTCAAAAATAGGTTGAACAACATAAAGAAGGTAAAAGAATATGAGTAACAGTGCTACTAGCACCATTACGCCACCTGCGGAAATACCCCACTTGGCAAACCTGTCTTTAAATAGACGGCTTCTATCCGTATGAAAGGTAGGTTTATTCGGATTGGAAGTCATCAAAACACCCTTAAATCTTAACGTGGCGCGTATTATATTTCACCAAGATGACAGTAATGTTACAAACGTCATAATTCAGTGTAATAAAGCGAGTATTTCAGGGACGTATTTTAAACTTAAAAAATGACCAAATTGCGACATTAATCTGCGTATTTATAACGACCAAATTAACAAGCTAACAAACTGTTATAACTAATTTTTTATAACTATATGGAAAAAATTGGACAAACAATAAATCTGCATCAATACTCAAGATGACTTATTTTTTTCGACAATAAGAATCATTTTTAACCAACGCCTCCTTCCTTTTATTGCATTTTTCAGAGGCATTTTTATAGAGATATAAGTATGAAGCAGTTAGTTATTACTATTTTGGGGCCAGACAAACCCGGCCTAGTTGAAGACCTTTCAGCCACAATTTTAAACCATCATGGTAACTGGTTAAGCAGTAATTTGAGCCACCTTGCAGGTCACTTTGCTGGGATCATTGAGGCAGCAGTACCTGAAGAGCACCTGCAAGAGCTGCAAGACGCATTGCATAGTTTGCCGTATTTAGAAATCAGAATTGAACGCGGCGCTGAAATACTGCCAGAAGAAAAATCTGAACAAATCAATTTTGTCATTACTGGTAACGACAGACCTGGCATAGTACAAGAGCTTGCCAGCGTTATTCGTCACAAAGGGGCGAATATCACTCACCTAAATTCAAAACAACAAAGTGCACCTAACTGGGGCGTACCAATTTTTAGTGCTGTTGCCACCGTTGCTTTACCAATAGGCATGAACAAGGACGAAGTAATCACGGCACTCGAGTCTATTACCACAGACTTAATTGTTGATATTGAGGACGCATAACAAGCAAGTTTATAGGGATATTTAAACTTAAACTAAGCTTTAAAATTAACGACATACATGTCACAAAACTGACATGTTGAATACTCAAACTACCTCTAGATACAGAATTCAGCGTTTCTCTGGGGTTTAATATCAAGGCGTTACTTTGCAGGAATGGCATTCCCTTTTAAAAAGTAACAACGCAGAGAGTAAGCTCCAGAGAAGCGCCCTATGGGTTGGTTTAAAAGCGATTTATACTGCGTTATTGAATTTAACAAGGGAACAACCATTCTTTGCATTCAATGCCTTGCCTAAATCGCTTTTAACTCCAACTGAAACGGAATCTAGAGGCAGCTTGAGTATTTTAATACAACCGTCATCTGCATCCTCTATATTCTAACTAGCTATAAACGTTGGAAAACCAGATGAACGCATCACACTCTTCTCAAGCCGTTAATTACTTTGCCAAAGAGCTAAGTTGGCTGTCTTTTAATGAACGCGTGCTGCAAGAAGCCAAAGATAAATCGAACCCGATTATTGAGCGCATGCGCTTTTTAGGTATTTACTCAAACAACATGGATGAGTTTTTCCGTGTTCGTGTTGCCGATGTAAAACGTCGAATTTTACTTAATAAAATTCCTGATGCGAACTTTGAAGAAGACGAGATATTACTTCATCAGATCCAAAGTAAGGTGCTGCAGCTTGGTAAAAAGTTTAACCAAATTCATAAAGACATTTTAAATGACTTAAACGAGCATAATATTCACGTTGAGTTACCTGAGGAGTTATCTGAATTTCACTTAAGTTGGCTGAGAAAATTCTTCCACGACAATGTACTACAACACATATTACCGATTTTACTCTCTGAAAAGAAAGACTACTCAGATCAAATCAACGACACCATGACCTATTTGTTCGTCGAGATGACCAACCAAAAAAGTCATTATGCCATGATGGAAGTGCCCACTGACCGCGTATCTCGCTTTGTTATTTTACCACCAGAGAAAACACGCCGTCACAAAACCATTGTGATGCTAGATGACATCATCGCCTACTTTATTCGCGATGTGTTTAGCAGCTTTTTTAGCTTTGATGATATTCAATGTTATGCCATCAAATTGACCCGTGATGCCGAATACAATTTAGATGACGAGCTTGAAGAGGGCTTGCTCGATAAAATGTCAAAAGGTCTAAAACAACGTATTTCTGCTGAGCCTGTGCGCCTTGTTTATGATGAAAGCATGCCAGCTGAAATGCTTAAAGTAATGAAAAAACGCCTTAATATAAGCCAACATGATGCGCTGATCCCCGGCGGTCGTTACCGTAATTTCCGTGACTTTATTGCGTTTCCGAATGTTGGCCGTCAGTACTTAGAAAACAAACCACTGCCTGCATTACAAAGCACGGCTTTTAACAATCACTCAAGTGTGTTTGATGCTATTTCAGAGCAAGATATTTTACTTTATTACCCTTATCACACCTTTAACCATTTACTTGAATTTGTACGCCAAGCAGCATTTGACCCAGATGTAACCCAAATTAAGGTCAATATTTATCGCGTTGCGAGCCAGTCTCGACTTGTCTCTACGCTTATTAATGCGGCAAAAAATGGCAAACACGTAACAGTAATGGTTGAGCTGAAAGCGCGCTTTGATGAACAAAACAACATTGAATGGGCAAAAACACTGAGTAATGCCGGTGTTAAAGTAATTTTTGGTATTCCTGCTCTTAAAGTGCACAGTAAGTTGTGTGTTATTCACCGTAAAGAAAAGAACAACATAGTGAAGTATACCCATATAGGCACGGGTAACTTCCACGAAAAAACCGCCAAAATCTACACTGACTTTAGCTTATTCACCAAGCATGAAGGCATTAGTGAAGAATGCGATAGCGTGTTTAAGTTTATTGAAAGTAGCTATAAACCATTTCAATTTGATCACTTGATGATTTCGCCAGTCAACGCAAGACAAACTATTATGTCGCTAATTGATGCTGAAATAACCAATGTAGAACATGGTAAGGCTGGGCGAATTACGCTAAAGATAAACAACCTTGTAGATAAAGAGCTGGTTGATCACCTCTACTTTGCCGCAAGACGCGGTGTGAAAATTCGCATTATTGTCCGTGGCATGTGTTCGTTAGTGCCCTCTGCCGTTAACGAAAATATTCGTATTATTAGTATCGTTGACCGCTTTTTAGAGCACCCTCGGGTGATGGTGTTTCATAATAATGGCGACGAAAAGGTTTATATTTCATCGGCAGACTGGATGACCCGTAATCTTGATCACCGTGTTGAAGTAGCCGCACCGATTTATGATGAAAAGTTAAAACAACTTATTATTGATATTCTTGAGCTACAGTTTAAAGATAGAACAAAAGCACGCATAATCGATAGCGAACAAAAAAACAGCTATGTGCGCCGCGGCAATCGTAAGAAAATTCGTTCGCAAATTGCTATTTATGACCACCTTAAGAAATGGGAAAGTAACTATAATAATGAATGATTATCCCTCAATTGCTGCCGTTGATTTAGGCTCAAACAGTTTTCATTTAGTGGTGGCAAGAGAGGTCGATGGCTCTTTGCAAATCTTACATAAAGAGAAACAGCGCGTTTACTTAGCTGACGGTTTAGATGATAAAAATCATTTAAACCAAGAAGCAATCGAACGCGCGCTGGCCATTCTTAAGCAATTTGCGACTACCTTGCAGGACTTCCCCTTAGAGAACGTCAAAGTGGCCGCCACTTACACATTACGCCGAGCGAAAAATATTTATTCGTTTTTAACCCAAGCAAGTAAAGTGTTTCCTTACCCAATCGAAGTAATATCGGGGCAAGAGGAAGCCCGATTAATTTACCAAGGTGTTGCCCACTACATTCATCACGATGAAAACCGCTTAGTCATTGATATCGGCGGCGGCAGTACCGAACTCATCATTGGCAAACACTTTAAACATAAATTACTTACTAGCCGCAATATGGGCTGTGTTAGTTACACCAAGCAGTTTTTTGCAGATGGACAAATCACAGCTAAGCGCTTTGCCAAAGCTGAGGTTCGCGCAGAGCAAGAACTCGAAGTGATCTTTGCCAACTACCTGTCGGCTGGCTGGCAATCAGTGGTGGGAACATCAGGCACTATTAAATCTATCCTTGCCATGATCAATGCTAACGATGCCGAGCAAGAGCTGATTACATTAGAGCGATTATTAGAACTAAAAACTCAGTTTATTGCAGCCAAACAAATAAAAGCGCTACAAATTGAAGGTCTTACACCTGAGAGGCAAGTGAGTATTTGCGGTGGTTTAGCTATTTTAATTGCAGTATTTAGGCTGTTTAAAATCGAAGCGTTGCAATACAGCGACTTTTCACTTCGTGAAGGTCTACTTCATGAAATGCAGCAAAAGCTCGCCCACAAAGATATTCGCACTAATACCATCGCGAACCTATCTGAGCGTAATGCTATAGATAAAGAGCATGCTAACCGTGTCTCGACAACTGCAAAGTGGCTGTTTGAACAAGTAAAAGAAGCATGGCAACTTACCGACCCTGACTATATCAACTTACTGGATTGGGCCGCGCAGCTGCATGAAATTGGCTTAGGAGTTAATTCATCAGGAATACATAAGCACAGCGCGTATATCGTTGCGAATAGCCAATTACCTGGCTTTACGCAGCAACAACAAACCTTGCTTAGTTGCATGATCCGTTTTTATCGGAAGAAGATCCGCTTAGAAGAGTTTCCGGCACTGCATACAATGCAGCATTATGAAATATTGCAGCTTATAGTGATTTTACGCTTAGCGGTACTACTGAACCAAAAGCGTATTACCGATCAAGGTTTTAAACTTGAGGTAACAGCCAAGCAAAATAGTATGTTCTTGAAGTTTCACAATAAGTGGCTTAAAGAACATACCTTGCTTTTAGCTGACTTACAGCAAGAGCAAAAATACCTTAAAAAAGTCGGCTTCTTACTCGATTTTCATTAAGCTGATTAATCTATTACATATCCATATGACGATTTGAGCTTTGCATCATTTGCTTAAGGCCTTGATGTTCAAGCTCAAGTAAACGTTCGAGCTTTTCTTTACTTTGCTCTGTATCAGCTCGCGATACCAAGTATTCGTATAAGTCGATTACCTTTTGATGTTGCGTGGTTAAGTAAACCTGAATCGCCTTTTCATCAATTTGCTGATCTGTGCTGATATCGTTAAAAGTAATTAGCTCTGGGTTTTCAGCAAAATACTCATAGCAATAGGTATCAAGTGTGTTTATTTCAGTAATGGCTTTAAAGCCAACGAGATCTTCTGCTAGTTTCTTCTCATATTGCAGGTAATAGTCCACCAGCATTTGATTATGCTCGTCCAGTAAGTCTTTAACACTGTGGAAATTGGCTGCCATTTGAGTATGAAATAACACGGTCCAATCATAAACTTGTTTTATTGTTTTAACTTGCATGTGCATTCCTTATTAAAATCAATTTAATATGACTTTGCATAAATCACACCAGCAATAAAAACATTAATTTTCATAACCTTAAAAATCAAGTGTGTAACTTAAAGCAAGTAAAAGCGTACAAGTTACACACTGACTGTAAAATTTATAGGTGGCGTTTACGCCATATAAAGTAAAGCGCAGGTAACACAAGTAGCGTTAAAACTATGGCACTGAGCATCCCACCGACCATAGGCGCGGCTATTCGGCTCATCACCTCACTGCCCGTTCCAGTGCCATAAAGTACTGGCAGTAGACCAATGATAATAGTGGCAACTGTCATCATCACAGGTCTAACCCGAAGACCCGCACCATTGATAATTGCTTGGCGCAGCTCTGTAACCGTGAACTGTGCTGATTGCGCTTTAGCATCTTGATAAGCTTGGTTGAGATAAACCAGCATGATCACGCCAATTTCCACAGCAACCCCAGCTAAGGCAATAAAACCAACCCCAACAGCAACCGAGAAGTTAAAGCCTTCAAGGTACATCAGCCAAATACCGCCTATCATCGCAAGCGGTAAGGTCAGCATGATCATTGCCACCTCAATAAAGCTCCTAAAATTGAGGTATAACAGCACCACAATAATTGCCAAGGTTAATGGCAATACATAACTGAGTTTAGCTTTTGCGCGCTCCATATATTCATATTGCCCCGCCCACGTAATTGAGTAACCAGCAGGTAGCTCGAGTTGCTCGTGCAGCGCTTGTTGCGCATGCTCAACATAACTGCCGATATCACTGCCTTCAATGTCGATTAAGCTCCAGCCATTAATGCGGGCATTTTCACTTTTAATACCCGGCGGGCCATCTTCGATAAAGACATGGGCTACATCAGCCAATGCGATACGCTGTCCGTTTGGTGTCACTATCGGTAACAACTTAAGCTCTTCTGGCGAGTCGCGATAATCTTGTGGGTAACGTAAGTTAACTGGGTAACGCTCCTGCCCTTCAACAGTTTCGGTCACATTCATACCACCGATAGCAGTAGCAACAACCTGTTGCACATCAGCAATGTTTAAACCGTAACGCGCAGCCTTCTCACGGTTGATATCGACTTTGATGTAACGACCGCCGGCAACGCGCTCTGAATAAACCGAAGCCGTGCCCGGTAAGTCTTTTAATATGACTTCAATTTGCTCACCGATTTTTTGAATTTCACTCAGCTTTGGCCCTGCAACTTTGATCCCCACAGGCGTTTTAATGCCAGTGGCAAGCATGTCGATTCGCGTTTTGATTGGCATAACCCACGCATTGGTAAGTCCTGGGAAATTAACCAGATTATCGAGCTCTTTTTTCAGTTTCTCGGTTGTCATACCCTCTCGCCACTGTGACTTTGGCTTTAACTGAATAAAGGTTTCGATCATGGTAAGCGGCGCAGGATCTGTGGCAGTGTCTGCACGACCTACCTTACCAAACACCGACTCAACCTCTGGCACACTGGCAATTAACTTATCGGTCTGCTGTAAGATTTCACGGGCCTTACCAATTGAAATACCTGGGTACGTAGTAGGCATATACATTAAGTCGCCCTCATCAAGAGGAGGAATAAACTCACTGCCAATTTTATTAACCGGGTAAAAGCCAATAACAGCCAACACTAAGGCCAGTACCAATGTTGTTTTCGGCGCTTTTAACACCGCGTTTAATAACGGTTTATAGGCTGCCACCAATAAGCGGTTTACTGGGTTTTTCTGCTCCGAAATAACCTTACCGCGAATAAAGTAGCCCATTAATACCGGCACCAGTGTAATCGCTAAACCAGCCGAGGCAGCCATTGCATAGGTTTTTGTATAAGCCAGTGGCGAGAACATGCGCCCTTCTTGTGCTTCAAGAATAAACACTGGCATAAAGCTGACAGTGATAATTAATAAACTAAAGAATAACGCGGGCCCGACTTCTGCGGCTGAGTCCATCACGACTTGCCAGCGGTTCTCATCGGTCAGCGGGGTTTTCTCCATATGCTTATGCATATTTTCGATCATCACGATAGCACCATCGGTCATTGCACCAATGGCAATCGCTATCCCGCCAAGCGACATGATATTGGCGTTTATACCTTGCCAATACATCACCACAAAAGCCGTTAAAATCCCCATTGGCAGCGTGATAATGGCTACTATCGATGAGCGTATATGGAATAAAAACACTACACACACTAAGGCCACGACGATTAATTCTTCAATTAGCTTTGAGCTCAAGTTATCAAGTGCTTGGGTAATAAGGTTTGAGCGGTCGTACACAGGGATAATTTCAACCCCCTCAGGCAGGCCTTTTTTGAGCGACTCTAGCTTTTCTTTTACTAGTTTGATGGTTGCTTCGGCGTTTTCTCCAAAGCGCATCACCACTACACCACCAGTTACTTCACCCTCGCCGTTTAGTTCGGCAATACCACGGCGCATTTGCGGCCCAAGTTTTATATCAGCCACATCGCGTAATTGCAGTGGTGTGCCATTGGCATTAGTACCCAGCGGAATGGCTTCTAAATCTGCGACACTTTTAATATAACCTGTGCTTGATACCATGTATTCGGCTTCAGCCATTTCGACCACTGAGGCACCGCGCTCTTGGTTACCTTGCTTAATTGCTGTTTGAATTAAACTCAGCGGAATTCCATAAGCACGCAATTTATCGGGGTCGACATTCACCTGATACTGCTTAACCATGCCGCCAACCGAGGCTACTTCTGATACACCTGGCACAGTTTGCAGCTCAAACTTTAAGAACCAATCTTGCAGGCTTCGTAGCTGGCTAATATCGTGCTTACCGGTTTTATCCACCAGCGCATACAAGTAAATCCAACCCACCCCAGTTGCATCAGGGCCAAGTTCAGGCCTAGCTGAATCAGGTAAGCGAGCACTTACTTGACTCAAATACTCTTGCACCCGACTACGGGCCCAATAAAGATCGGTGTCTTCGTTAAAAATAACGTATACATAAGAGTCACCAAAAAACGAAAAGCCCCTTACCGTTTCAGCTCCCGGCACCGACAACATGGCTGTAGTGATAGGAAACGTTACTTGGTCTTGCACCACTTGAGGCGCTTGTCCTGGGTAAGACGTTTTTACAATAACCTGTACATCAGATAAATCAGGCAAGGCATCAACTGGGGTATTCTTTAAAGAAAAAATCCCAAAGCCCGCCAACATTAAAGACAGCAGTAATACAAAGAAGCGATTACCGACTGACCAGCGGATCACGGCAGCTATCATTGCATTTCTCCTTGCATAGGGTGGCTCATGGTCATGATGTCAAAAATCACAAACTCACCGTCTACCAACTTAAAGGTAAAATGCACTTCATCATCGCTTTGCAAACTAGACATATCAATGCGCGGCGAAAAATGAAATTCCATGGTTGCAGCCTCGCGTCCCCACTTAGGGATAGCCTCACGACTGATCACAGCAGTGCGAGCTTCGCGGTCAATACTGTTGATCACGCCATTTACCATTGCGCTGTCACTATCAGGTTCTTGCATACGCATAAAGTCAGAACTCTTACTTGATTCGGAATCTATTAAGAACTGCGCTGAAACCACTACGTTATCGTCTTTTAATAAGCCCGATAAAATCTCAACATCATGATTATCACTACGGCCTAGCGTCACAGCCACTGATTTAAAACGCCCTTCACCTAAATCAATCACGACACGGTCTTGGCTACCGGTGCGGATGACCGCTTCTTTAGCGATGACTAATTGCGGCTCAGTCGGCTTGGTGGTAATACTCACTTCAGCAAACATATTCGGTTTGAGTAAGCCGTCTTGGTTGGCAAAGCGTAAGCGCACGCGAAGGGTACGGTTTTTCTCATCAAGGGTTGGGTAAATATAATCGACCTCGCCCTGCCAGCGTTTGCCCGGTAAGTAATCTAGGTTCATAGTCACTGGCAAGCCTTTATGAATGAGCCCTGCTTGGCGCTCAAAAACTTCCGCCTCAACCCACACTTCTTCTAGATGAGCAATACTCATCATGGTTGTGCCAGGTTTTACGAAGAAGCCTTCGCGGATATTTAGCTCATCCAATACGCCACTTTGCTTGGCGTAAAAGGTAATGTTTTGTCTGACCTTTTGGCTTTGCTCTAATCGCGCAATAAAATCGTCAGAAACATTCAGTGAGGCTAAGCGTGCTTTTGCCGCACGTATAAGTACTGCATTGTTACGCTTAAGGGCAAGCAGTAGCTCTTCTTGTGCATTCACTAGCTGTGGAGAATACAAGGTATAAAGTGGCTCGCCTTGCTTAACTTGGTCACCTGCAGCTTTTACATATAAGGTTTCTATCCAACCTTCGACACGAGGGTGAATATGCACGAGTTGGTCTTGGTCGTATTGCACATAACCAACCGTATCAACGGTAGTTTGTAATGATTTAAACCGCACAGGCGCCGTTCTTACCCCTAAGTTATTAACGACTGCTGGTGAGATTCTCACAGTACCAGGGCTGTCTTCAGCGCTACTTTGCTCCTCATAAACGGGGACTAATTCCATACCCATTGGTGATAAACCCGGTTCATCACGTCGGTAATTACTGTCCATAGGCGCCACCCAATATAAGGGCTTTTTCTCAGCGCTTGGCATAGCTTCATGATCTGGCTCAGCTAGTTTATTTACAGCCGTTGCCAATGCCGCACCTACCGCCAAGGCGATAACTAATTTCACTGTGTTATTCATTGGTAGCTCCTAGGCTTTGTGCTGCATTTATTTGGTTATCTTTTGCTGCTGCGTAATAGTTAAGGCGAGCGAGGGTAATTTGTTTGTCTATTTCGATATTCAACGCATCAATTTTTGCGTTAAGTTCGCTGATGCGTGCGCGCATCACTTCTGAAAAGTCACCATCATCGTTGGTGTAAGCATTTAGAGTCGCCTCAGCTTGCTCTGCCATTTGCGGTAATAGCTGCTGTTGATACAGCGCTTTGCGCTGGGCAAGTCGGCTTAGTTGGCTAAGCTCTTTAAAATACTGACCTTGCAATTTTTGCAGGGTAATAAACTTGTTGGTTTTTACCGCCTCGGCATTAGCTATTGCGGCATTAACTTGTTGATCTTGGCGATTATCAGTAAACAGCGGTAAATCAACACTTACCCCAATAGAGAATAAGTCAGCGCGAGAGTCACCCATCGGGGTATCATCACGATAGCCATAGCCTAGGTTCATACCAAATTGCGGCTTATATGCTTCTTTGGCCACTTGCACTTGGGTGTTTTTGGCACGCATAGCATGATCAATCGCGATAATTGCCGGGTGATTCATCAGCACTTCAGTCACCCCCGATGGTGCAAGCTCTTGATAAGGCATTACTGCGGCCACCTTGGTATTTTCATCGCTCACGGCACCGTTTAGCATTTCAATAGGTAGCCATTGAGCTAGTCGTTTTTTTGCACTATCAAACTGTTGCTCTAACATCACCAGCTTATCTTCAAGCCGAGTCAGCTCTAGCTGAGCGCGAATAATATCCTGCTGGCGAGTCGCACCAAGTGTATTGGCATAGCTTGCTTCTGTAATATCAATAAGTTGATTAAATAAGGCTTTATCTTGATTGATAAGTTGAATGCTTTTTTGTGCGCGATAGGCATTTAGCCATGCCTCGCTAACAATGGCTTTAACCTGTGCTTGGCGGTCTGCTCTAAGCCAAGGGTATTGCTCAGCTGATTGTTTTAAAGCTTGTTGCTGTAAGGCAAGGCTATCACCTCGGCTAAATTGTTGTGACAAGCCCACTTTGAATTGCGTCATACCCTCTTGATCAAAGGCAAAACCATCGGTTGGTAAGTTCATGAGTCCAACGGTTAATACTGGATCAGGTAAGGTACCGGCCGCAATGCTTTGCGCTTCAATCGCCTGTTGCTGGTATTTATTTGCCTGTAACCAAGGCTCGTGAGTCAATGCATAATCAATCACCTGATTGAGTGCCAACGGCTCTGCTTTCACTAAACTTGAGGTTATCAATACTGCGCCTAGAGAAAGCGCCTTAATTAATTTGCTGTGAATCATCACATGCTCCAAAAATCTTAAAAATGGTTAAAAAACAATAGATTTTGGTTGCAGGATGAGGTGTATTTCAGTGTTTTGCTGAATTTTAGACAGACCTATCCTGCTTAAGCAGTAATAGGTGGGCGGTATAAAGAACTTGTGTGGAACCTAAGCTGGCTTGCGCCTAACACGGTGACTTTTTCTGATTGCTTAATTGATTTAACAACTAAATCATTTAACGGCAGGAGTGAATGAGCTGTACAGGCATTAAACGGACACGCACAATCGCTGTTATCCATTACGTCTTCATGGCAACAATCCATATCACTCATGTCGTTGTCAGCGCTCATATTAGCATGATGATCCATTTGCATGCTGCCATGTGGCATATCACACACCATAGCAACAGACGCAACTGACTGACTCACAAAAGTGAGCAGCATCATAGCTATCAATAAGTAGCTTGAAAGTCGCGTCATCATCATACCTTAAAAATTAATTGCCCAAATTGTAGCCCGAAATTTACGCGCTCGACAAGGGCTTATCTATTTTTATACTACTGCTAGCAGCAATAGCAAACAGGCAATAGCCAGTAAAATACCAAAATCCATCGCCCAGTTCGGCATGCATTTTTATTAGCTCGCCCATTTGCCCATCAGCATTACCTGCTAAATAAGACACGATCAATGCAATCACAAACACATCAACCATGCTCCATTTACTTAGGCCTTGTATGAGTTGACCGAGCAAATGCTTAAATCTATTCACCGGTAAGAAACAATAAAGCAATTGCATCAGGAGTTTTAAAGTGGGAATAACAATCGAGAACACTGCAACAAGCGCGGCGACAAGGTAGTTTTTGTTATTGGCAAGCTCATTCACGGAGCCCCAAATGCTGCGTGTTTTTTTATAGGCATCAATTTCACCTTCAAGCTTATCGAGCCCCAACATGCTGGATGCCATCATTAACACGCTACGGGTATTGCGATCGCCTTCATCGGCAATCATTTCAATACCTGTTTTGGCAAGCTTCGATTTATCAATTTTTCCTTCTAGGGTGAGCACAGGCTGGGTTACACCGGGAATTAGTAACGCCAAGGCAATTAAAATAGCCAGAACCGGAAAAACAACACGCATTAGTTACAAACCTTCTTAATACTCAGAGCCCGCATCATAACGAACTCTGCGCTTTTAGTCTGTAACTGATGATAAGCTTGCGAACACTTCATCGGCATAAGCACGAGCATCGTACATAGCTTGAAAAACCACATCCATTTTTGACGCAGGACGGATCATCATTAGTAGCTCATGGGCAGTTTGCCACTGCTCTTCTTCCATTGCTTTAACTAGTTGTAAGCTCGCACCTTGCATGCCATTAAAGTTTAATAGTGCACTTGAAAGCTCACTACCCAGTGAAAACTCTTTGGCAATGATATCAAGTTCCATATCTAAAATAGCATCAAGTACAGATAGTAAACCGACTAAATAACCTTGCTCAGCAAGGTCTTTACCGCCGGGTTCAAGCATCAGCGCAATAAATTTAGCTCTTGTTAAACCAAGTTTGGTCAGTTCTTGCGGTTTATCATTGCCTAATTCGCTGAGCGCTAGTACCCGCACAAATTGCCTAATCGCATCTTCACCCAGGTAAATAACTGCTTGCGAAATTGAACGAATTGTTTGCTGACTATTGCTGATACGCGCATTAACTAATTTTAAAATGCGTGCAGTAAGGCCTATATCTTTAGCAACCCGTTGCTGAATAGCATCAAAGTTTAAATCTGTTTGCGCAGTACAGTTAAGTAATTCAAGCACGGCAACTTTTGATGGTTCAACATTACCAAAACTTAAAAGCTCTGGCTTGGCAAAAAAGTAGCCCTGAAACAGGTCGCAACCTGCCGCTTTTAATTGTTGAAAGTCCTCATAAGTTTCAATACGTTCCACAATAATAGTGATCTCTGGCAAGCTACGTTTGAGCTTTTTGATCATCATGTTGGTTTTGATAATCGGCTGTGTGACCTCAAGCTTAATAAAATCCATCAAAGGCAAAATATCTTGCCACTTTTCTGTGCCATCATAGTCATCAAGCGCGAACAAATAGCCTTCTTGTTTTAATTGCTTAACGCGGTTTACTACTTTTGGAATGCTAGTAGCCCGCTCCACTATTTCGATAACCGCACTGCGTGGTTGCAGCAACTTAGGAAAGTCATCCAAAATAGCGTCGGTCGATAGGTTGATAAACGCAGGTTGAAAACCCGTTAGCTTCTCGAGTCCCATCAACATTAACGCGTTAAAAAACAGTCGCCCCGTTGCTTGGCCATCACTCGTGCCTACTGGAAAGACATTATCGCTCGATTCTCTATACAATAATTCGTAAGCATACAAACTTCTATCAGCATTAAATATTGGCTGCCGGGCTATATACTGAGTCACGCTCTGACTTTTGTTACCTTCCATACTTAATTCTGACATTCTACTTCTCACTTAGATGTGGCTATCTCCACATTACTATTGTTATAAGTATAGTGAAAGATGTTTGCCTTGCTAAATCATTATATTCATACCCCCACAATGACTAGGGATATTCCGCTTTGGACCTGCTTTTGCTATAATGCGCGCTGTTTTTCTTACCTTGTTAACTAAAAAGAGCCTCCTATGAGCATTGAACAAGCCCTAATCGAACGCAGTAATAACCAATGTGAACTTTGTGCCGCTACAGATAACCTATCTGTATACGAAGTGCCGCCTGTTACAGAGGCTCATTCTGATAAATGCATTTATGTTTGCCAAACTTGTAAAGATCAAATCGAAAACAATGCCGATTTGACTGCAAATCACTGGCACTGCTTGAATGACAGCATGTGGAGTCAAACACCCGCTGTACAAGTTGTGGCTTATCGCATGTTAAAGCGATTAGCTGCTGATAACGGTTGGGCACAAGATGCACTAGATATGATTTACCTTGAAGAAGACACGTTAAAATGGGCGCAAACAGCCCTAGCTGAAGATGACGATATTAAACACATCGACAGTAATGGTGTTGTACTTCAAGCGGGTGACACAGTGACACTCATTAAAGATCTTGATGTGAAAGGCAGCAGCCTTGTTGCTAAGCGTGGCACAGCAGTAAGAAACATTGGCTTAACGAGTAACCCAGAACACATTGAAGGCCGTGTTGATGGTCAACGCATTGTTATTCTAACCAAATACGTGAAAAAATAACGAGCACTCAATTTGCTTTTTAAAGCGAATCCGTAATTAAGAAAATGGGCCTAGTGCCCATTTTTTGTTAATTAAGCTATGATTAAGTCAGCGAACTTTATGCTTATTCAATTACAAAGACGCATAACCCTAAAACGCAAGGAAAAAATCATGGCTTCGGATACCATCTCATCTTTCAAACGCGCTTCTCTATGCAGTTTAATGATCTTAGGGAGCAGCTTAGTATTAACAGGTTGTGGTGAAGACTCTGCCGCACCACAGGCTGAGCAATCAACAATGAAAACCCTCAATACTCAGGTTATTTATTTAGACCGCAGCATGCTGCCACCGGGTTCAGTATTAAAAGTACAACTTGCTGATGTATCAAAAATGGATGCCAAAGCAGAGGTTATCAGCGAACAAGAAATTGAATTAAATGGCGCACCGCCATATAACGTGGCACTTGAGTATGACGAAAGCAAAATTGCTGATCGTCATCGCTACAGTGTGAGTGCACGCATTGAGAATCAAGGTAAATTACTTTACATCAGTACCACTCATAATAATCCATTTGCCGAAGATGCGACGGATGATGTGTACAAAGTGACAGTGACAAAAGTATCAGCGAAAAAGCCAGACGTAACATTGACCAATACGTATTGGAAAGCAGTTACCATCAGCGGTGAAGCTATCACCGTTGAAAATAAAGAACCTTTCGTACAGTTTAAAGACGATGGTTCAACCAATGGTCACTTAGGTTGTAATAACTTTTCAGGTAGTTACGAGGTTAACGAGCAGACGCTTACATTCAACCCATTAGCAAGCACCAAAAAAATGTGTGTAGCACAAATGGATATTGAAGCGGCCATGTCTGCAGCACTTGCAGCCACAGCTAAATACTCTATCAATGGTGAACAGTTAACCTTGTTAGATGATAGTGATGAGCCACTTGCGACCTTCGCTGCGACTTATATGAATTAACAACAGTTAAATAAAAAACGCCCAGCAATTGCTGGGCGTTTTTGTATTGAAAAAATTATTCTTCAACTAACTGTTCACTCCGATAAAAACCGCTGCTATCGCTTAGTAATGAAACAAGTTCTGGTAATACCGCATCCATTGTTTGCTTTAGTTTCCACGGTGGGTTGATCACTATCATACCCGATGCTGTCATACCATGAACGTCGGTATCAGCCTCTGTTGCAAGCTCGAAAAGCTGAATGTTACGCATACCCGATGCGATTAAACCCTCTTCCATTCTGTCAATTCGCTCACGATCTACAACCGGATACCAAATCATGTACGTTCCAGTTGCAAAGCGTTTATGCGCCTTAACAAGAGTGTTAACAACCGTATCGTAGTCGTTTTTAATTTCGTAAGGAGGGTCAATAAGCACACAAGCTCGACGTGATGCTGGTGGTAATAAACCAATTAAGCCTTGAAAGCCGTTTTCACCACGTACGCGAATAGAACGCTTACCTTTCATATTGTCTTGCAGTAACTGTAAGTCACGAGGATGCAACTCAAAGAACCAACCGTTATCTTGGCGACGTAGAAAGTGCTCTGCAATTTTTGGCGAACCAGGGTAAAAATCTAAATTACCATTTGAGTTAAATGATTTAATCAGCTCAATATACTCATTAAGTGCATCATGCTCACTGTTGTGCTGCCAAAGCTTAGCAATCCCATCTAAATACTCTTGTGTTTTTTGTGCATCATTGCCTGCAAGTTCAAAAAAGCCAGCACCTGAGTGGGTGTCCACATAATCAAGTGGTTTGTCTTTAATTGTTTGGTATTTAAGAACTTCAGCTAGAACAAGGTGTTTTAGCACATCAGCAGGGTTGCCTGCATGAAAAGAGTGTCGATAACTAAGCATATTTATAAATCGCCAAATGCAAAACTGCATTAAAAATGAATAGCCATATTGTACATGATAAACAGAAAATGATCCTAGCATCTGGCACTTTAGTGAATCATAAATGAATAAAAAAGCCGCTACGCTGAATTACACCTTAATAATAAATAAAAATCCCCTAAAACGGCCGTAAATGCTGGCATATCAAGACACTTTCCTTTACATTTGCATGACAATAATCACAGTTTTATGAGCGCATTTATGAATAACGAAACCCTTTCCCAACTCGAACAACTGATCGACAAATTAATCCTTCGCAACAGCGAACTTGAAAGTGAAGTAAAAAGCCTACAAGAACAAACCGCTAAACTTTTAGATGAGAACGAAACTCTGCAACTTGAAGTACTCGAAAACGAAGAGAAACAAAAAGATACAAGCAGCACACTCACTGGTCTGCTTGAGAAATTGCAAAGCGTTCAACAGGCTAGCTAATGAGCGGCCCACAAAGTCAGCGGGTCACCGTAGAGCTACTAGGTAAAGAGCATGAGTTCTCTTGCCCACCTGGGCAAGAGCATGCCCTAGTTGCTGCTGCACAAAATTTGAATGACTTAGTGGAGCAAATGAAACAACGCTCATCGGTTCGCAATGATCAAAAAGCGTTGCTGATGGCAGCATTACATTTAAGTCATGAATTGCTTGAAGTTAAATCGCAACAAGCAGAACAAGAGCAACAACATGACAGTTTAATAGATAAGCTCAGCCAACACCTTAGTATTTAGAAAAAAGCGCATCCTGCGCTTTTTTTGTTTACAATCAATTCTACTAACCACTATCAGAGCGAAACACTATGCGATTTTGTGCTTTTTTGATCTGTCTTTTCGTAAGCTATAGCACCCAAGCTAGCGTTAGCTGGCATAGCATTACTCCCGAAATCCAATTTCTACAACAACAAAATAAACTGCGTTTTTACGATTCGAATCAAGTGCTGATAGAAGGTAAAGAATGCGCATTAATGTTTGATGCCAGTGGTAACTTTGCCGAAGTAGAAAAGCTCGCAGAGCAGCTAAAAGAACGCTTAAAAACACCATTATGTTATTTAGTAGCGAGCCATTATCATGATGATCATCTGCTAGGCTTGGCCGTTTTACAGGCTGAGTTTCCAAACGCTAAACTCATTGTGCATCAGCAAGTAGCAACAGAGTTTTCAGCAATGCAGCAAGCATTAACTGATAAGTTAGATGGTTATGAAAAAAGTATTGAATTGAGCTATCAACGCCTTGCCAATCAACCTGAAGATCAACAAGCTATTTGGCGCGACAAACTTGAACTTGCTAAAAAACGCTTATTTCGCTGGCGAGAGCTCACCTTAAAGCCACCGGCGATTAGCATTACTGAATCAACAAAGCTAAACCTTGGTAACTACCCCATCGTTATTACACCGTATCAGGCGCACACTAAAGGCGATCTTACTTTAAGTGCAGATCAAGGTCGCGTGCTGTTAGGTGGCGATATAGTCGACAGCTTACCCTATCCTGGGCATGGTACGTTTTCTAGCTGGATAACCGCGCTGCAAGGTATCCAAAAAAATACCACACTGACAACTATTTTACCGGGTCACGGTAAGCCGCTGACACCTGCTGAACTTGCGCTCCCTTTAAGGTTTTTAAAAACCATTCAAGAGGTGACAAAATCAGCACCAAATAAACCTGTTGGTGAATTAATCCTACTTTTTCCTACAGAGGTTAAACAGCAATACCAGCTCGATGAAGTGGGTGAAAGAGCATTTTCTATGTTTCTAGAAGCTGGACTTAAACAAAGCAAATTGTCAAAATAGGGCTAAAATAGTAAAAGGATTTTATTATATGGCTCAAGTAAGTTTGAAATATTTACTTTGGTTGAGCTTAGTTATTGGAATACAGGGATGCCAACTAACTCAGCAAGAAACAGATGAGCAAGAAAGGCCAAAGGTTTTTAGCCATTATGAGCCCAACTTAACGTCTGAACAAGCAACTAGCGAATTTGTCGATTCAACTGTCGTTGAAGCGCCCTCCAAGGCTGTGCCATTGCCTGCTAACGACACGCCCTTACCCAACCCTCGCTCGAAAGATCTATGGCAGCATATCGCCAACAATTTAACGCTGGTATTTCAAACCAATAAACATACATCTGCACGGGTAAAATGGTATTTAAAACAACCCAATTACCTGATTAAAGTGAATAAACGTGCTGCGCCCTATTTGTACCATATCGTCACACGTATCGAGCAACAGAAGCTACCGATGGAGCTAGCCCTATTACCCTTTGTTGAAAGTGATTTTAGACCTACAATACGTTCATCAGAGCAAGCCGTTGGTGTTTGGCAGTTAGTCGGCGCGACGGCTTATCATTTCGGTGTGCAAAGCGACCAGTGGTATGACGGCCGTCAAGACATACTCGCTTCAACCGATGCCGCTTTAGCTTATTTAAGTTACTTACATAAACGTTTTGATGGTGATTGGCTGCATGCCCTTGCCGCCTATAACAGTGGTGAGGGACGCGTTAAAAAAGCTATCGAAAAAAATAAAAGACTTGGCAAGAAAACTGACTATTGGTCGCTATCGCTACCAAAAGAAACCGCTGAATATATTCCTAAGCTTTTGGCACTTAGCTATTTACTAAAACATCCTGACCAAGGCCTGAAACGCCCAAAATTAGCGAATAAAGCGCTCACCACAGAATTTGATGTTGGCCAACAATTTGATTTTTCGGTGATCGCTAACTTATCTGGCGTGGGGCATAACCAGCTCCACAAATTAAACCCAGGATACTTAAAAAACCAAAGTTCGCCAAATGGTCCACATACTCTGCTTTTACCTATGGAGCGCCGCACCTTGTTGCAAAGTAAGCTGTTTCGCAACAACTTTGCCGGTGAGTATATAGTGCAAAAAGACGACACCCTTTATGGCATTGCCAGACGCTTTAATATGTCTGTAAAGAACCTTAAAGCCCTTAATAGCAAAACAAGTAACCTGATTAAAGTCGGTGAACAATTGCGATTATCACAGCCCCAAACCATGCCTGAATCATTACTAGTTGATTACAATATTAGCCCTTACCTTGAACAGCATGAGGAAGTCATCGCAACCATTGCGGTTGATTACCTCGTCAAACCAGGTGATTCTATTTGGAGTATCAGTCAGCTATACGACGTGCCTCATAAAGACGTTGCAACGTGGAATAAACTCAGTGCCACCAGCATTTTAAAACCAGGCACCATTTTGACATTGCACCTACCGCAAGCAAAACCCGCTGAGCCGCAAGTACCGGCCAGTGAAGCTATGTTGTCAGGCATTGAAAGCTCGTTGAAAAAGCCTTGATTGCTCACTCTTTGTGGTTAGCGTAAAATCAGCGCCTATATTTAAATTCTAAAGAGAAATAACATGCAGATCAGTAAAGACGCAGCGGTTGAGTTTCACTACACTCTTAGTGAAGCAGGCGAGCAAATCGAATCAAGTAAAGATGGCGAGCCACTTTCATATATCCATGGCACTGAAGGCATGCTTCCTGGTCTTGAAAAAGCCCTTGAAGGTAAATCGGCTGGCGATAACTTTAGCGTAACACTTGAGCCTAGCGAATCTTACGGCGAGCGCGTTGATAACCTTATTCAACGTATTCCACTTAAGCACTTACAAGGTAACACAAAAGTGTGGAAGCCTGGTATGACTGCAATCGTTCATTCAAACCAAGGTCGCCACCAAGTGACTA